>NZ_JAVDDT010000003.1 GCF_030848495.1 Natronospira bacteriovora | reverse complement strand
ATCTCCCGGAACCTTTTTCCAGAAGATTCTTGATGATAAGGATTGGTTGGTGTTCGCCCGATTCTTATTTTACCTACCGGGAATATTGCTGATATTGCTCTTCTTGCTTAATCGTTGACGGTAAAGGCCTCGGTCAGTCGCAAAAGGCAGAAACGATGACGGCGCTGGTTCCTCGCCAGCGCCGTTAATCGTCGTTATCGCTTTTCGGCCTTACCGCCTTCGGCGTAATCACCTCCAGCAGATGAATCCTTCGGCTGTCGGCGCGTAATACGCGGAAGCGGTAGCCGTTCATGGCGGTGGTTTCGCCGCGTTTTGGCAGGTGGCCGAAGGCGTGGGTGACGAGGCCGCCGATGGTGTCGAATTCTTCGTCGCTGAATTCGCAGCCCAGGGCTTCGTTGAAGTCTTCCACGGGCATGAGGGCGCGCACGGTGAAGCGGGTGTCGCTGTGGCGGGTGAGGTCGCCTTCGTCGTCCTGGGTGTCGGTTTCGTCGTCGATGTCGCCGACGATCTGTTCCAGCACGTCTTCAATGGTGACCAGGCCCGAGACGCCGCCGTATTCGTCCACCACCAGGGCCATGTGGTTGCGGCTGTTGCGGAAGTCCGAGAGCAGGACGTTGAGGCGTTTGCTTTCGGGGATGAAGCTGGCGGGGCGGATGTATTCGCGCACGTTGAAGCCGCCCACCTGGCCTTCGGCGAAGTAGCGCAGCAGATCCTTGGCCAGGACCACGCCGGTGACTTCGTCGCGGTTTTCGCCGATGACGGGGAAGCGGCTGTGGCCGGATTCGATGACGGTCTTGAGCACTTCTTCCAGGCTGTCGTCGCGGCGAATGACCACCATCTGGCCGCGCGGGACCATGATGTCGCGCACCTGCATTTCCGACACTTCCAACACGCCTTCCAGCATGGCCTGGGCGTCCACGTCGAACAGTTCCCGGCGCTGGGCCTCGCGCAGCACGTCCACCAGTTCAACCCGATCGCGGGGTTCCCCGGAGAAGGCCTGGCCGATGCGGCCGAACAGGCCCTTGATGCCGTTACTGTCGTTGTCGGTTTGCTTGTCGTCGCTCATGACTGCCGTGTGTGCTTTTGGCGTGTTTCTTCGTAGGGATTCGGAAAGCCCAGTTCGGCCAGGATGCGGCGTTCCAGGTCTTCCATGATCTCGGCTTCCTCGTCCTGCTGGTGGTCGTGGCCGAGCAGATGGAGCAGGCCGTGGATCAGCATGTGGGCCCAGTGGGCCGCTTCCTGCTTGTTCTGCTCGGCGGCTTCCCGGGCCACCACGCTGGCACAGATCACCAGGTCGCCCAGGTGGCGCCAGGGCAGGCCGGGGAGGTGCTCGCCGGGGAAGGACAGGACATTGGTGGGGCGGTCGCGATCGCGCCACTGGTGATTCAGGGCGCGGCTTTCCTCCGCCTCGACCAGGCGCAGGGCCACTTCCAGGGTTTGCGGGCGGTCGTCGTCTGATTCGAGGGCCAGGGCGAGGGCGGTTTCTGCCCAGTGGCGGAAGTCGTCCTCGCCGGGCAGGCCCTCGCTCGGGCAGGCGTAGTCCACATCCAGGCTCAGGCCTGGAGGCGGAGGTTCGTCGTCGTGGGGCTGGGGGGCTTCCGTGCTCATGTCAGTCTTCTCTTGCACTGTCGCTGTGCTGTTCGTAGGCGCTGACGATCTTCTGCACCAGGGGGTGGCGGACCACGTCCTTGGCGGTGAAGAAGGTGAAGCTGACATCGGGGATGTCCTTGAGGACTTCCACGGCGTGGCGCAGGCCGGATTTCTGGTTGCGCGGCAGGTCGATCTGGGTGACGTCACCCGTGACCACGGCGCGCGAGCCAAAGCCGATGCGGGTCAGGAACATCTTCATCTGTTCCACCGAGGTGTTCTGGGCCTCGTCAAGGATGATGAAGGATTCGTTCAGGGTGCGCCCGCGCATGAAGGCCAGGGGGGCGACTTCGATCACATGCCGTTCGATCAGGCGGCCCACCCGCTCGAAGCCCATCATTTCATAGAGGGCGTCGTACATGGGGCGCAGGTAGGGGTCCACCTTCTGGGCCATGTCGCCGGGCAAAAAGCCGAGGCGCTCGCCGGCTTCCACCGCCGGGCGCACCAGGATCAGGCGGCGCACTTCGTCGCGCTCCAGGGCGTCCACGGCGCTGGCCACGGCGAGATAGGTCTTGCCGGTGCCGGCCGGGCCGATGCCGAAGCTGAGATCGGAGCGCTGCATGTCGAGCAGGTAGCGCTGCTGGGCCGGGCCGCGGCCCCGGATCACGCCGCGCTTGGTGTGCACGGCCACGTCCGCCCCGGGGGCCTCGCGCTCATCCACCAGGGCCTCGAGCTCCGAATCCTGCAGGCGCAGGTGAATGCTCTGCGGATCCAGCTCCTGCTCGCTGGTGGTGGCGTAGAGGGATTTCAGCAGTTCGCTGGCGGCTTGCACCGGGCCGGCGTCGCCGATGACGCGGAAATGGTTGCCGCGGTTGTTGATCTCCACGCCCAGGCGTCGCTCCACCTGACGCAGGTGTTCGTCGAACTGTCCGCAGAGATTGGCGAGCCGACGGTTGTCGGCGGGTTCAAGATTGATGTCCAGGGCGTGCGGTTGCGGAGTCAATTGGGATCGGTGACCTCTCCGTTGTTGGTTGATTCCGGTGTCGGGGCCGGCCCGGCGGACGCTGGCCCCGACACCCCTATTATATCAACGCACAGCGTCTGTCGTGGCCTTGAGCCAGTTTTCGATGGCATCCATGGATTCCAGCATGCGCTCGCAGTGCTCGCGCAGGAAGCCCTCGGCCTGGTCCTCGCCGGGCTGGCCTTCGGCCAGGGAGGCCAGGGCGCGGTCGCCGTCGAAATCCACGTAGGCCAGGCGGGTGGTGAGCTCTTCCACGGGCCGCCCGAAGGCCGCCCCCGGCAGCAGGGCCACGCCGCTTTCGTCCAGCAGGCGCTGGCAGAGGGTTTCGCTGTCTTCGATGCCCTTGGCCGCCAGGGCCTGGCGGAAGGGGGAGAAATCCGGGAAGAGGTAGAAACCCCCGGCGGGGCGGGTGACCTGCAGGCCCATGTCGCTCAGGCGCTGCCACAGGTGGCGGCCCAGGTGGCGCAGCACCCAGCGTGAGTCGTCCAGGTATTTTTCGATCTCCGGGCCGCCCTCGAAGGCCTTGATGGCGGCGTACTGAATGGGGGCGCTGGTGGAGGTGAAGGTCTCGCTGGCCACCACGGCCATGGCGTCCTGCAGCCAGCGCAGGCTGCGCGGGAAACTGAAGGTGCCCAGGCGCCAGCCGCCGGCCCCGCACCACTTGGAGAGGCCGGCGCTGATAATGGTGCCTTCCGGGTAGAAGCGGGCGATGGATACATGCTCGCCCTCGTGGTGCAGTTCGCCGTAGATCTCGTCGGAGAGCAGCACCACGCGGTATTTGCGAGCCACCTCGGCCAGTTCCTTCAACTCGTCCAGGGTGTAGGTGTCCCCGGTGGGGTTGGAGGGGTAGTTAAGGATGATGATGCGCGGGCGCGAGGGGTCGTTGCGACAGACCCGGTCGAGCTCCTCGGGCATCAGGCGCCAGTCGTTCTCGGCCCGGGTGGGCACCCAGCGGATCTGGCGGCCGATGATGTGGGCCTGGGGCGCGTAGCTGACCCAGCTGGGCGTGGGGATGACCAGATCGCCGTAGTAGGTGAGCTGGACGATGAACATCAGCTCCTTGGAACCGGGGCCGATGAGGATGCTGCTGGCGTCCCGGTCCACGCCGTCATGGCGGTTGTGGTAGTCCGCCACCGCCTGGCGCAGGGCCTTGAGGCCCTCCACGGGCAGGTAGTCCTTCTCGGGCGCGTGCTGGCGCAGGGCCTCGGTGACCACCTCCGGGACGGGGAAGGGGGACTGGCCCAGGCCCAGGCGGTAGACCCGCCGGCCCTGGGCGGCCAGGTCGCGGCTGGCCTGGTTGATGGCCAGGGTGGCCGACTGGCTCAGGCCGCGGATGTTGAGATTGAGGTTGATGTCGAGCGACTGCAGACTTGCCTGTTGCTGGGAATCCGCCATGCTGTTGCCTCCCGTGCAATGCTTGGCTTGAGTGTTCGGAGCCCGGTGCCTGGCGGGCGCGCGCATTGTGCCTCAACAGGGGGCTGTTTTAGCCCCGGCGACTGTGTTTATTATGAACCGTACCAAAACCCTTGTTCGAGAGGTGATTCCATGAAGAATTTTTCCCTGCTCGGCCTGCTGGCCGCGCTGACCTTTTCCGCTTCCGTGATGGCCCAGGAGGCCGTGCCCGCCACCGAGGCGGATCGTGAAGTGATGGTTGAGGGCATCGGCATTCCGGCCCACGTGACGGTGGGCGGTACGGAGCTGGGCCTGAACGGCACCGGCATCCGTCGTGCCTTCTTCCGCAATTTCTATGTGGGTGCCCTGTATCTGACCGAGCCCATGAGCAGCCTGTCGGAGATCGTCAGCCGCAATGAGACCAACCGCATTGCCCTGCACTTCATCCGGGATGTGTCCATCAGCCGCATGCGCGGTGCCCTGGACGATGGTTTCGAGAACAACACCCCGGCCGAGGAGCGTGAAGCCTTTTCCGGTGAGATCGAGGCCTTCAAGAGCTTCTTCGAACCGCCCACCCAGGGTGACCGCATCGACATCGATTTCGACCCCGAGCGCGGCACCATCGTCACCATCAATGGCGAGGAAAAGGGTGTGATCGAGAACACCGATTTCCACGTGGCGGTGCTGCGCATCTTCCTGGGTGAGAACCCGGCGGATAACAATCTGCGGGATGGCATGCTGGGTGTGGATTGATCTGAAGTGATGTGATGTTTGTGAAACCGGGGCGATGTCGCCCCGGTTTTTTTGTGCCATTTTTGTGGGAGAGGCTTTAGCCTCGATCATTGCCCTCCGAAGGCAGCTATCGAGGCTAAAGCCTCTCCCACAAGGGTTCAGTCGAGGTAGCCGATCCAGTTCACAGCCGGATCCCCGGCGGCAATGAAATGCCCGTTCAGCAGCTCCGCCTTCCGGTTGTAGCGAAAGGGTTTGCCCTCCAGATCAATCACGCAGCCGCCGGCGGCTTCCAGCACCGCCTGGGCCGCGGCGGTGTCCCATTCGCTGGTGGGGCCGAAGCGGGGGTAGATGTCGGCTTCGCCTTCGGCGATGCGGCAGAACTTGAGTGAGCTGCCGGCGGTGACGATGTCGCAGTCACCGATGCGCCTGGCCATGTTGCCCACCGCGTCGCTGCCGTGGGAGCGGCTGCTCATCAGGCGCATGGGCTGGGCCGGGGGGCGGGTGGTCTGGATGGGCTGCGGATCCCCGTCGCCCTCCTGGCGATAGGCGCCCACGCCCAGGCAGCCAAGATAGGTCACGCCCGTGACGGGGACATGCACCACGCCCACCTGGGCCACGCCGTCATTGATCAGGGCGATGTTGACGGTGAACTCGCCGTTGCGCTTGACGAACTCCTTGGTGCCGTCGAGCGGGTCCACCAGCCAGTAACTCTGCCAGCGCCGACGCTCTTCCCAGTCAATGTCCGCCGCCTCTTCCGAGAGAATGGGCAGGCCGGGGGTGAGCTCCGCCAGGCGCTCCACGATCAGGCGATGCGCGGCCATGTCCGCCCGGGTGACGGGGCTGTCGTCGTCTTTCTGCTCCACGTCGAAGTCGGTGTCGTAGACGGCGAGGATGGCCTTGCCGGCATCACGGGCAATGGCGGTGAGGGGTTCGAGGAAGTCGTTGTTCATGGGGTCCTTGGTTCTGAGTGCTGAGTGCTGAGTTCTGAGTGCTGAGTGCTGAGTGCTGAGTCGGCACCGATTGTGGGAGAGGCTTTAGCCTCGACAGGTGCCCTCGGATGGCAATGATCGAGGCTAAAGCCTCTCCCACATCCGTTTGGCACCCACCACTCAGCACTCAGCACTCAGCACTTCCTTTAGTTCGGTCCGCGGTAAATACACGCCGAGGTACACGTCTCCGCCACCGTCACCGCGCTCAACTCCGGGAGATCCGGCTTGAGCCGTTCCCAGATCCAGATGGCGAGGTTCTCGCTGGTGGGGTTTTCCAGGCCGGGGACTTCGTTCAGGTAATGATGGTCCAACTGCCGGTACAGGGGCTTGAAGGCGGCCTTGATGTCGCCGAAATCCATCACCCAGCCGCTGTGCTCGCCCGGCTCTCCGCTGACGTGGATATCCACCCGAAAGGAGTGGCCGTGCAGGCGGGCGCATTTGTGCCCTTCCGGCACATTGGGCAGGCGATGGGCGGCCTCCAGCCAGAATGTCTTGTAGATTTCCACCGCCATGGGTGTCTCCGCGCGCGTGATCAATGGCTCATTATACGGGCTAGGGCGCCGTGGCTGCAGCGACGGGCGGGGGCGGCTGATACACTGGCGATTCGCGAGGAACGATGAACCATGCACAGCGATACCGACCTTCATACCCACAGCACGGCCTCGGACGGGCGCCTGGCGCCGGCCGAGCTGGTGGCGCTGGCGGCCGAGGCGGGTGTGCGCCGCCTGGCGCTGACCGACCACGACACCCTGGCCGGGCTGCCCGAGGCACGGGCGGCGGCGGAGGATCATGGCGTGGAGCTGGTGCCGGGGCTGGAGCTCTCCTGCCAGTGGCGGCGCCAGGAAATTCATGTGGTGGGCCTGTGGGTGGACGAGCAGAGCCCGATCCTCACCGCCGCGCTGGCCGAACAGGCCGCCCGCCGCGAGCAGCGGGCCGAGCGCATCGCCCATCGCCTGGAGCAGAACCGCATGCCGGGGGCGCTGGATGGCGCCCGCCGCCTGGCCAGTGGCGCCACCCTGACCCGGCCCCATTTCGCCCGCTGGCTGGTGGAGACCGGCCATGTGCCGGACATGCCCACCGCCTTTCGCCGCTGGCTCGGCCGCGGCAAGCCGGCGGCAGTGGGCTTTCAGTGGCCGCCCATGAGCGAGGCCATTGACTGGATTCGCCAGGCCGGCGGGGTGGCGGTGCTGGCGCATCCCCTGAAGTACCGCCTGACCTCCACCAAGCTGCGCGCCCTGCTGGCGGATTTCGCCGAGGCCGGCGGGCAGGCCATGGAGGTGCGCTCCGGCATCATGGACGGTGATCGTCTGCGCCATTGCCTGGCGCGGGCGGAGGAGTATGATTTGCTGGCTTCCATGGGATCGGATTTTCATGCCCCCACGCGCTGGCAGCCGGTGCCGGGGCGTTTGCCGACCCTGCCATCGGGTACACGAACCGTCTGGGAAACACGCATTTCGGGAGGAGCCGGCAGTGCTGGATGATGCAGAGATCGAGGCCCTCAAGGCCCGCATCGAAGGACTGACGATAGAGCACCGCGATCTGGACGACGCCATTCAGGCTCTGGAAACCGCGCAGAGCGTGGATCATCTGCGCCTGCGCCGCCTGAAGAAGCGCAAGCTTCAGTTGAAGGACTGCATTGCCCGCCTGCGCAGCCAGATGATTCCGGATCTGGACGCTTGAATTTGCGTGAATCGTGAAACGTGAATCGAGGGGGGCGTTGATCGAAGCCGGGGTTGTGGGAGAGGCTTCAGCCTCGATCATTGCCATCCGAGGGCACCTGTCGAGGCTAAAGCCTCTCCCACAGAGGTAGCCTGAGCCGGGGCAGATTCACCCCCAAAGCTTGCGGGGCAGGGGTGTATCTGGTATAAAGTGCGGCTTTTCCGCGTCGGGACGGCCAGGTCCGGCCCGCGCCAGCTACACCCGAGATCCGGTGAGACATGCCGGGGCCGGGACGGAACGAATCGAGAGGAACCGAAAATGTCCAGAGTCTGCCAGGTCACGGGCAAGCGGCCGGCCACCGGGAACACCGTCTCCCACGCTAACAACAAGCGTCGCCGTCGGTTCCTGCCCAATCT
Organism: Natronospira bacteriovora; assembly: GCF_030848495.1. NCBI lineage: Bacteria > Pseudomonadati > Pseudomonadota > Gammaproteobacteria > Natronospirales > Natronospiraceae > Natronospira > Natronospira bacteriovora. Next base: position 364,251 of record NZ_JAVDDT010000003.1, on the reverse strand, counting down.
GCATACCCACCGTTTCTGGCTGGAGAGCGAGCAGCGCTTCGTGCGCCTGAAGGTCTCCACCAAGGGCATGCGTATCATCGACAAGAAGGGCATCGACGCGGTCATCGCTGACCTGCGTGCCCGCGGCGAAAAGGTCTGAGGAGGCGGTCATGCGCGAAAAAATCAAATTGGTATCCAGCGCCAAAACCGGCCACTTCTATACCACCTACAAGAACAAGCGGAACACCCCGAACAAGCTTGAGTTCAAGAAGTACGATCCGGTGGTTCGCAAGCACGTGATGTACAAGGAAGCGAAGATCAAGTAATTCTTCGCGAATTTGTGCGGGTTTGAAGACCCCGTCAGCTTTCGGCTGGCGGGGTTTTTTTGTGTCTGCGTGAGTTCTGAGTTCTGAGTGCTGAGTGCTGAGTGCTGAGTGGGGGCTGGTCGGAGGGGCCGGCGGTGGCACCGCATCCACTAACGGCAGCAACCAGCTGCTGTGGGAGAGGCTTTAGCCTCGATAGGTGCCCTCGGATGGCAATGATCGAGGCTAAAGCCTCTCCCACAACGGCAGGCACGGCTTCGATCGAGGCCACCTTCCGATTCACGCGTAAAGCTATTCCGCTGTCAGGGGTGAGGGCAGGCCGGTGACGCGGTCGCCGACGCTGACGTCGTTGGCTTCGAACCAGCCCTGATTCATTTCCAGGGCATAGGGAATGGGAACGGGTGCCTGGTGACTGCGGGTGCTGTGGGGCTCCATGGACTGGATATCGACGATGAAGCCGCTGCGGTCGATGAAGGCGATGTCCAGGGGCAGGGGAGTGTTCTTCATCCAGAAGGACAGGCGGAAGGCGCGGGGATAGACGAACAGCATGCCGTGGTGCTCCGGGAGTGCTTCCCGGTGCATCAGGCCGGTCTGGCGGCTGTCGTGGGTGTCGGCCAATTCCGCGGTGATGTCCTGGCCGCCCACCGTGAGTTCAATGACGGCCAGCCCCGCTTGTGGCTGCCTTTGCTCGGAACCATTGTCGGGGTCGTTGTCGGCACCGGCGCAGGCCAGCAGGGCCGAGACGAGCAGCAGGGCGGGGGCGGTCAGTCGTGCGGCCTGTTTCATGGCAGGGGACTCAGTCGAGGCAATTGGGGGCGGGCCGCCGATGCGGCCCGCCTTCCGGGTCAGTAGCCGTTATCGTCGGCTTCTTCTTCCGGCTGCACCACCCACGGCGGGGGCGGGGCATCCACCGGGTTCGTCAGGTCGAAGTCGCCCTGGAACTCGCGGTTGAAACGGCTCAGGCCGTAGGTGAAGCGATCACCCGGATAGACTTCCATGCGCCAGGTGTTCTGGGCGGAATCCGGAATGCCTTCCTCGTGGAACAGTTCCTGGGAGAACTCGCCGACGGGGAACTGCTGAACATGGGCACTGCCCTGATCCACCGTGGTGCCGCCATACATGTGCAGGGCCTCGGCGCTGCCATCGGGGTAGCGGTGGTCGTGCTTGAGGGTGATGGCGTCGTCGCTGCGGGTCAGAATCCAGGTGCGGGAGCGGTTCTCGCCCACGTGCAGGGGAATGCGAATCTCGCTCTCGCTGCACTCGCGCACGTGCATGATCACGTCGACATTGAGCCAGCCCTGGTCGGCTTCCTCGTCGTACTGGACCATTTCGCCGGCGTAGGCGTTGCCGCACAGCGCCATCATGTTGTCCCACCACTGATCCTGTGGGTTGGTCTCGGTGCGTTCGGCCGGGACCATGTCTTCGTCCGTGGCCGGGGGTTCGGATTCGCAGGCCGCCAGGCCCAGGGCCACGGCGGGCAGCAAATAAAGGGAATAACGGAGTTTCATGACATCTCCTTCCAGCAAGCTTTCAGGGTAAACGGTCGCGCGGGTGCGCGTACGTGACAAAGAGATTACAATGCCGGGTCGCAGGAAAGGAAGGGCTGGCCGGCATGATGGAGTTTCTGGTTGCGGAACTGGGGCAATGGATGCGCACCCATTACATCCTGGCGTCTCTGGTTATTTTCCTGCTGCTTCTGCTTGAATCCCTGCTTCTGATCGGCTGGTTCATTCCGGCGGTTCTGCTGCTCATCATGGCCGGCGGGCTGATTGCCGTGGAGGCCCTGCAGCCCCTGCCGGTGCTGATCGCGGCACTCAGTGGCGCCTTCATCGGGGCCAGCATGAATTACTGGTTCGGGCGCCATTACCGGGATCGCATCAGCAGTCTGTGGCCTTTCTCCCGCCGCCCGGACCTGATCAGCCGTGGTCGCCTGTTCTTCCGCCGCTACGGCAGCCGCAGCCTCTTTCTTGCCCGCTTCACCAAGCCCCTGCGGCCCCTGATGCCCGCCGTGGCCGGCATGGTGCGCATGCCGCCGCGCCGCTTCTATTTCGCCAACATGCTTTCCATCGGTGTGTGGGCGCCGGGTTATCTGCTGCTGGGTTTCACGGCGGTGAGTTCGGTGTCCCTGCTGCCCGAGCCCCTGCAGGGGCCGGTGGTCTGGCTGGGTCTGATGCTGGTGATGCTGGCGGCCGCCTGGAACTGGCGCCGCCGTCGCCTGGCGGCCAACCTCTGAGCGTCAGCTGCTGCCGCCACGGCTGGAGCTGCGTTCCACATTCACCACCCGGCCGTTGATCAGCGTGACGATGCGGATGAACTGGTTGCTGCCGAAGTCGTAAATCCAGTCCTCGGCCGGCAGGCCGCGGCGGTAATGACGTCCTTTCGGGTCCAGGCGATAGCTGCTCTGGGTGATGCGAAGCTCCCTGGCCATGGGCTCACCGCAGCGGGCCATCAACTCCATCTGCGACATGCCCGGCTCGATATGGATGGGCCGGCATTGGCGGGGCTGGCCGTGGAAGCCGTGACTGCCGGTACGGATCTGGCTCAGGCGCCCGTTCTGGAACACCAGAAAGCGCATCAGGCGGTGGGGGCCGAAGTTGTACTGCCACTCCTCGCGGGTGGGCACGTGGCCGTAACGCACCGTATACACTGTGTGCAGCGGCACCAGGGCATCCGGCTCGCCGCAGCGCTGGCGCACCTCGAAGGCCCGGTCGCCGCGTTTGACGATGCTGCCGTCGCAGCGAAAGCTGGCCTGGGCGGTTTCACTGAAAAGCAGGCCGGCCAGCAAGGCGGGGAGCAGGAATTTCCAGGGCATGGTGCTGACCTCCGGGGAGCCGGGGTGGCCCGCCTGCAGGGTGTCTTTCCATCTTAACGTGTTCGGGGCTGTCATGCTGAGACTGCTGGTTTACGCCGTCATCATCTACACCGTCATCGTGGCCGTGGTCTGGCTGATGCAGGATCGTCTGCTGTATCTGCCCAATATGCCCACCCGCGAGCTGCAGGCCTCGCCCGCCGACCGGGGCTGGGAATACGAATCGGTGAACCTGGAGACGGAGGATGGCACCCGCATCCACGGCTGGTGGCTGCCGCAGCCGGCGGCCCGGGGCACGCTGATCTTCTTCCATGGCAATGCCGGCAATATCTCCCACCGCCTGGAATCCCTGGCCATTTTCCGCGCGCTCGATCTGAGCGTGCTGATCATCGATTATCGCGGCTACGGGCAGAGCGAGGGGCGGCCGTCGGAAGCGGGGCTGCGCCAGGACGCCCGGGCGGCCTGGCGGCATGTGTGGGAAGAACGTGGCATCGAGGCGGAGCGGATCGTGCTGTTCGGCCGTTCACTGGGTTCGGCGGTGGCTTCGGAACTGGCCCTGGAACATCGTCCGGGGGTCCTGATCCTGGAATCACCCTTCCGCTCCGTACCGCGCATGGCCCAGGACGTCTATCCCTTCCTGCCGGCCCGCTGGCTGGCGCGCATGGACTTCGACAATGAAGCCCATGTGCGCGAGCTGGACGTGCCCATCCTGGTGATCCACAGCCGCGACGACGAGATCATTCCCTTCTCCCATGGCGAGGCCGTGTACGAAGCCGCCGCCGGCCCCAAGGACCTGCTGATCCTGCGCGGAGGCCACAACACCGCCTTCATGGACAGCCGCCGGCATTACATGGACGGGCTGGAGCGGTTTCTTTCGGAGCACCTTTGAAAACATTGGAACCGCCGAAGACGCCGAATACACCGAAGAAAGGCAGAAAGACACGAAGAGGAATTAAGAATGTGTTGGGTGGGGCACCCATCCCTGTGGGAGCGGCGTCCGCCGCGATGGGGGTAACCGAAGCCTCAGTCGCGGCGGACGCCGCTCCCACAGCGAGCCGGTAAGCACCCGGGCCCTTCATCGGCACAGGCGCCTTTCTTCGGTGTGTTCGGCGTCTTCGGTGGTTCCAATGTTTACCCGTCAATCCCGCAGCGGCACCGGACCAAGATCCGGCAGCGCCTCGACGGCGGGGAAATCGTCGATGGGGCGTGGTGGCTGGTCGCTGGCGGGGCGGGCGATGGCGCGCAGGTGGGCGATGCCGTGGTCGCGGGCAGAGGCGAGGACGGGGAGAGAGTCGTCCACGAACAGGGTACGTTCGGGGTGGAAGCCGACGCGGCGTTCCAGGGCCTGCCAGAAGGCGGCCTGTTCCTTGGCGGCGCCCAGATCATGGGCGCTGTGGGTGGCGTCCACCAGTTCGCCCAGACCGGTCTGGGCGAGTTTGATGCGCAGTACGTCCGGGTGGGCATTGGTGGCGATGGCCACATGGCGGCCGCTTTGCTTGAGATGGCCAAGATAGTCGCGCACGCCGGGCAGGTAGCGGATCTCCTGCTGGTGGGCCCGCTTCATTGCCTCCAGGTCAAAGCCCAGGGTCTGGCTCCAGTAATCCAGGCAGTACCACTGCAACTGGCCGCTGACGGCGGCCATGCGGGCCTTGAGCTGGGCGAGGGCCTGATCGAAGGCCAGGCCCTGGAGTTCGGCGTAGCGGGCCGGAACCCGCTCCAGCCAGAAGCGGTTGTCGAAGGCCAGATCCAGCAGGGTGCCGTCCATGTCCAGCAGGACGGTGTCGGTGGCCTGCCAGAGTGCGCTGTGCGGGCAATCAGCCTTCATTGCCCCCACCGCCCCGGTTGCCGCCACCGGGCCGGCCACCGCCGCCGGAGCGGTTGCCACCCGGTCGCCGACCGCCACCGCGACCGCCGCGGTTGCTGCCACGCTGGCCCCCGCGCGGGCCGCCCTTGCCGCCGCCCTTCTTGCGCGGCCCGCCGGGGCGACGCTTCACCTCGGCCTGGGGCTTGAGCTCCACCAGCAGTTCATCGTGCTGGACTTCCTTGGGCAGCTGCTGCTCGATGTAGGCCTCGATGTCCGGCAGGGCCATGGCGTAGGTGTCGCAGGCGAAGCTGATGGCATCGCCCTCGGCGCCGGCCCGGGCCGTGCGCCCGATGCGGTGGACGTAATCCTCCGGATCCTCGGGCAGGTCGTAGTTGATGACGTGGCTGACATCGGGGATGTGCAGGCCGCGGGCGGCCACGTCGGTGGTGATCAGGATGGGCAGCTCGCCGGTCTCGAATTGCTTGAGCAGGGACAGGCGCTTGCGCTGGGGCACGTCGCCGGACAGCACCTCGGCCTGGTAGTCATTGCCCTTGAGCCAGGCCACCAGCTCCTCGGCGGTGCGCTTCATGTTCACGAAGATCATGGTGCGGCTGGGGTCGATCCGCCGCAGCAGGCCCACCAGCAGGCGCACCTTCTCTTCCGAGGCCGGCATGTAGACCATCTGGCGCACCCGGTCGGCGGTCACCTGATCGGCATCCACCTTGACCGATTCCGGGTTGTTCATGTGTTCGTAGGCCAGCTCCATCACCCGGTAGGAGAGGGTGGCGGAGAACAGCATGTTGAGGCGCTTTTCCGGGTGGGGCAGCTTGCGCAGGATGAAGCGGATGTCCTTGATGAAGCCCATGTCGAACATGCGGTCGGCTTCGTCCAGCACCGCCACCTGGGCGGCGCGCAGGTCGAACACGCGCTGCTTGAAGTAGTCGATCAGGCGCCCGGGAGTGCCGATGAGCACGTCCACGCCGTCTTCCAGTTGCTGGCGCTGCTGCTCGTAGCCGGCGCCACCGTAGACCAGGCCCAGTTTCAGGCCGGTGTGCTTGCCCAGCTGCTCGGCGTCCTTGTGGATCTGCACCGCCAGCTCGCGGGTGGGGGCCAGTACCAGGGCGCGGGGCTGGTTGGGGCGGCGATCCTCCGCGGCCGGCCGGGTCAGCAGGCGATGGAACAGGGCCAGCAGGAAGGCGGCGGTCTTGCCGGTGCCGGTCTGGGCCTGGCCGGCCACGTCGCGGCCCTGCAGGGCCAGGGGCAGGGTCTTTTCCTGGATGGGGGTGCAGTGGGTGTAGCCGGCCTCGTTGAGGGCCTGGCGCAGGGGTTCGGCCAGTTCCAGACTGTCGAATCGGGTGTCGCTCAGATGTGTTTCCATGTATTTGCGCTATCCAGCAGTTGAGATGGCCCGCGGCGCTTTGCGCGGCCAGCGGGTCGAAAGGCTTGAAATCTTTCCGCGAATGGGCTCCAATAGGGTCATATACTCAGCGAAAGCTCGCGTCCCGCGAGTATTTCAGCACACCCAAGTTCTTGCGGAAGCCCGGCGGTTGCCATCGGGCGCCATTATTGTGCCTCATGTCGCGAAGCGCGTCACATGCGCCAGAAAACCGCGTCATGCGCGCAATCCGGAATGATTCCGGTCTCGGCGGCTGCTCCGGTTTGTTCAAATCCATCTGAGTCAGATCAAATCCATACAGTCTGCATCCGTGCGTGTCCGCATCAGCGAATCCCGAATTCCTTATCCCTGCGATTGACTGGAGGCAAAATATCGTGAGTAATGACATCGTGTATACATCCGACGACAGTTTTCAGGACGACGTCCTGGAATCCGACCTGCCGGTACTGGTGGACTACTGGGCCGAGTGGTGCGGGCCCTGCAAGATGATCGCCCCCGTGCTGGACGAGCTGGCCGGCGAATACAGCGGCAAGCTCAAGATCGTCAAGCTCAACATCGACGAAAACCCGAAGACGCCGCCGAAGTACGGCATTCGTGGCATTCCCACCCTGATGCTGTTCAAGAACGGCAGCGTGGAAGCCCAGAAAGTGGGTGCCATGTCCAAGTCGCAGCTCACCGCTTTCATTGACACCAACCTGTAAGTGAAATGGGGTCACGCGCCGGGGCACCGGCGCTTCCCGTGACCCGTTTCCCAATCCGAAGACAAAAAATGAACCTGACAGAACTGAAACAGAAAACCGCCCAGGAACTGATCGACATCGCCCAGAAAATGGGCCTGGAGGGGATGGCGCGCAGCCGCAAGCAGGATGTGATCTTTGCCATCCTCAAGGCGCACGCCAAGAACGGGGAAGAGATCTACGGCGATGGGGTGCTGGAGATCCTGCAGGACGGCTTCGGCTTCCTGCGCTCCGCCGACAGCTCCTACATGGCCGGCCCCGATGACATTTATGTCTCCCCCAGCCAGATACGGCGCTTCAATCTGCGCACCGGCGACACCATTGCCGGCCGGATTCGTCCGCCCAAGGAGAGCGAGCGCTACTTCGCCCTGCTCAAGGTGCAGGAGATCAATTTCGACAAGCCCGAGGCGTCCAAGAACAAGGTTCTGTTCGAAAACCTCACGCCCCTGTTCGCCAAGGATCGCCTGCTCATGGAGCAGGGCAATGGCAGCACCGAGGACATAACGGCCCGCATCATCGACATGGCCTCGCCCATCGGCAAGGGTCAGCGCGGTCTGATCGTCTCCCCGCCCAAGGCGGGCAAGACCATGATCCTGCAGAACATTGCCCAGTCCATCACCAACAACAATCCGGACGCCAATCTCATCGTCCTGCTCATTGACGAGCGCCCGGAAGAGGTGACGGAAATGAGCCGTTCAGTGCGGGGTGAAGTGGTGTCTTCCACCTTCGACGAGCCGGCCAGCCGCCACGTGCAGGTGGCCGAGATGGTGATCGAGAAGGCCAAGCGCCTGGTGGAGCACAAGAAGGATGTGGTCATCCTGCTGGATTCCATCACCCGTCTGGCCCGCGCCTACAACACCGTGGTGCCGTCCTCGGGCAAGGTGCTCACCGGTGGTGTGGACGCCAACGCCCTGCAGCGGCCCAAGCGCTTCTTCGGCGCCGCCCGCAACATCGAGGAAGGCGGCAGCCTGACCATCATCGCCACGGCCCTGGTGGAAACCGGCTCGCGCATGGATGACGTCATCTATGAAGAGTTCAAGGGCACCGGCAACATGGAACTGCACCTGGATCGGCGCATTGCCGAGAAGCGCATCTTCCCGGCCATCGACATCAACCGCTCCGGCACCCGCCGCGAAGAATTGATGGTCTCGCCGGAAGAACTCCAGCACATGTGGATCCTGCGCAAGCTGCTCCATCCCATGGATGAAGTCCAGGCCATCGAGTTCCTCATCGACAAGATGAAGAACACGAAGACCAACAAGGAATTCTTCATGATGATGAAGAAGTAACAAAAAAGGGGCCGAAAGGCCCCTTTTTTGTTAGTGAACAGTGAGCAGTTCCCAGTGAACAGTTGGCCGTGCCGACGGAAATGTCGTGCCGCTTCGGCGAGGCCGTGCCTGCTCCTGCAAGCAGCTGGCAAATAGTTCTCAGAAAACAGTAGGCCCTTCACCAGGCACGGCCAACTGTTCACTGGGAACTGTTCACTGTTCACTTCTTCACTCACCATCTTCGGAGCCCCGTCCCATGAGATTTCCGCTTGCCGCGCTAATGCTCCTGATCGTTCTCCTGCCCGCCTCGGCCCTGGCCTGTCGGGGGGAGGTGACGACGGTGATGGACTACCTGCCCGGTAACTGGGAGGTGGTGGACGGGCAGGGGAATATCCTGGGTTACAGCGAGATTCGGGAAGGGGCCGGTGGCTGTGCCCTGCGGGAGCGCTGGGAGGGTCAGGATGGCCTGGAAGGCGAGGCCCTGTTCACCGTCAGCGACGGCCGCTGGCGCTTGGTGTGGTCGGACAGCGACGGCCTGGTACTCAACCTCAGCGGCCAGCCGGAAGACGGCAACATGGTCTTCACCGGCACCCAATCCACCGAGGACGGCGAAATCCTCCACCGCATCGCCTATGAACTGCTATTCGAACTGGGCGAGATCCATCAGCTCTGGGAATACAGCATGGATGGCGGGCGGAATTGGGAGGTGTTTTTCGCCGCTTGGTATGTCCGGGAGATTGAGTACTGAGTGCTGAGTGGGGGGCGTTGATCGAAACCGTGCCTGTGGGAGCGGCGTCCGCCGCGATTTCAATCCATCCGATGGCACGACCATCTGACGAAACCCCCTGTAGGCGCGGATGAATCCGCGCCTACAGGGGGGCATAGCAGGTCGCTGTGCCAAGGCAGCAATTGCAATCGCGGATAAATCCGCTCCTACGGTGCCGTGGATCGGGTTTGGTGTTGAATCAACCCTTCGCCTCATGGGCGATCGCCCGATGCCCGATATCCCGGCGGTAATACACCCCATCCCACTTGATGCTGTCCGCCAGCTTGTAGGCGTGGTCACGGGCCTGTTCGATGGTTTCGCCCAGGGCGGTGGCGCAGAGGACGCGGCCGCCGCTGGTGACCACCTGGCCATTGTCTTCCTTCGTGCCGGCGTGGAAGACCTTGGTGACGCCATCTTCGCGCTCGGGCAGGCCCTGGATGGCATCGCCCTTGCGGTAGTCGGCCGGGTAGCCGCCAGCGGCCAGGACCACGCCGATGGCGGCGCGATCGTCCCAGCGGGCTTCCACGTCCTTGAGGTCGCCGTCCAGGGCCTCCAGGCAGAGACGAGCCAGGTCGGAGCGCAGGCGCATCATCACCGGCTGGGTTTCCGGGTCGCCGAAGCGGCAGTTGTATTCCAACACCTTGGGTGTGCCGTCCTTGCCGATCATCAGCCCGGCGTAGAGAAAGCCGGTGTAGGGATTGCCGTCAGCCGCCATGCCGTCGATGGTGGGGCGGATGACTTCATCCATGATGCGGCGTTCGATTTCCGGGGTGACCACGGGGGCCGGGGAGACCGCGCCCATGCCACCGGTGTTGGGGCCGGTGTCGCCGTCGTCGCGGGCCTTGTGATCCTGCGAGGTGGCCAGGGGCAGGGCATGCACGCCATCGGCCATGACGATGAAGGAAGCCTCTTCGCCCTGCAGGAACTCTTCCACCACCACGCGATGGCCGGCATCACCGAAGGCATTGCCTTCCAGCATGTCGTGCACGGCGGCCACGGCTTCGTCCACGCTCTGGGCCACCACCACGCCCTTGCCGGCGGCCAGACCATCGGCCTTGACCACGATGGGCGCGCCACGTTCGCGAATCCAGGCCTCGGCTTCATCGGGCTTGGTGAAGGTGGCGTACTCGGCGGTGGGAATGCCGTGGCGGGCCATGAAGCGCTTGGAGAAGGCCTTGGAGCCTTCCAGCTGGGCAGCGGCCCGGTTGGGGCCGAAACAGCGCAGGCGGTTCTCACGGAAGCGATCCACGATGCCCGCCACCAGCGGCGCCTCGGGGCCGACGATGGTCAGGTCAATGACTTCCTTGAGGGCAAACTCCAGCAGGGCTTCGATGTCATCGGCGGCGATGGGCAGGTTCGTGATACGCGGTTCCCGCGCCGTGCCCGCATTGCCCGGCGCCACGAAGACCTGATCCACCTCAGCGGAATGATCCAGCTTCCAGGCCAGGGCATGCTCCCGACCACCACCACCAACGACCAGTACCTTCATTTTCATCACTCCGACTTCGTCCACTCAGGGAAGGAAAACATTTGGCCGCGAAATGCACGCAAAATGAACGCGAAATGTAAGAACATTCAATAGCCACAGATGAACACAGATGAACACGGATGAACACGGATGGTGAAGGTCTGGCGTCGGCAAGAACTGACGGTCTGACTGTCACAACCAGTGCGCTTTCCTGCACTTGTTAAAACAATCTGTGTCCATCTGTGTTTATCTGTGGCTGTTATTGCCTTTTTATTTTGCGTTCATTTTGCGTTCATTTCGCGGCTAAATCCTTTGAACTTATCCACCATTAATGACGGAAGTGCCGCATGCCGGTGAAGACCATGGCGATGCCGTGTTCGTTGGCGGCGGCGATGACTTCTTCGTCGCGCATGGAGCCGCCGGGCTGGATAACGGCCTTGACGCCGCGTTCGGCGGCGGCGTCGATGCCGTCGCGGAAGGGGAAGAAGGCATCCGAGGCCATGGCCGCGCCTTCCAGCGACAGGCCGGCGTGTTCGGCCTTGATGGCGCCGATGCGGGCGCTGTCCACGCGGCTCATCTGGCCGGCGCCCACACCCAGGGTGCGGCCACCGGCGGCATAGACGATGGCGTTGGACTTCACGAAGCGGGCCACCCGCCAGGCGAACATCAGGTCGGTGAGTTCCTGTTCGGTGGGCTGGCGCTTGCTGGGGAAGGTGAGGGCATCCTCGCTGACGATCTGGATGTCCCGATCCTGGATCAGCAGGCCGCCGGCCACGCGCTTGAATTCATGCTGCGGATGCGCCGCCTCGGGCCATTCGCCGGTGGCCAGGACGCGGACATTCTTCTTCTCCGCGAGCACGGACAGGGCTTCGCGGCTGAAGCCGGGGGCGATCATGACTTCCAGGAACTGGCGATCCACCACCAGCCGTGCCGTGGCTTCATCCACTTCCCGGTTGAAGGCGATGATGCCACCGAAAGCGGAGGTGGCATCGGTGGCGAAGGCGGCGTCATAGGCCGTTCCGAGGCTGTCGGCCTCGGCCACGCCACAGGGGTTGGCGTGCTTGACGATGACGCAGGCCGGGCGCTTGAAGCTCTTGACGCATTCCAGGGCGGCGTCGGCATCGGCCACGTTATTGAAGGACAGGGGTTTGCCCTGATGCTGCACGGCCGTGGTCACCGTACCGGCCGGTGCCCGCAGATCCGCGTAGAAGGCGGCGGACTGATGGGGGTTCTCGCCGTAGCGCATGTCGGCGACCTTGCGGAAACTGGTGGTGTACTGGGCCGGGAAGCGCGGTGCCCGATCGCCCTCCTGAAATCGGCTGAGGGCGGCATTGACGGCGGTATCGTAACGGGCGGTGTAGCCGAAGGCCTGGATGGCCAGGCGGAAACGGGTCTCCTCGCTGACGGCGCCGTTGTTCTGCTCCAGTTCCCGCAGCAGGGCGTCATAGTCGCTGACATCCACCACCACGCTGACCCGGTCATGATTCTTGGCGGCGGCGCGGATCATGGCCGGCCCGCCGATGTCGATGTTCTCGATGGCATCCTTCAGGGTGCAATCGGGATTGGCCACCGTGCGCTCAAAGGGATAGAGATTGACCACCAGCAGATCAATACCTTCGATGCCGTGCTCGGCCATCACCGCTTCATCCTGGCCCTTGCGCCCCAGCAATCCGCCATGGATCTTCGGGTGCAGGGTCTTGACCCGGCCGCCCATGATCTCGGGGAAACCGGTCACTTCGGAAACGTCCGTGACGGGCAGGCCTTCATCGCGCAGTAGACGCGCCGTGCCCCCGGTGGAGAGCAGCTGGATGCCATGACTATGAAGACTGCGGGCCAGATCGGCCACCCCGGTCTTGTCGGAAACGCTGATCAAAGCCCGTTTGATGGTCTGCATCGCTGTGAATCAACTCCTGAATGGCCCCGTCGGGCAGATGGCACAAAAAAAACTCACCGCCGCATCAGGTGACTGACCCGATGCGCGGCAATGGGAAATGCAATCCGGTGGTTTAGTCGATGAGGCCGTGACTTCGCAGTTTCTTGCGCAGGGTGCTGCGATTGATGCCCAGAATCTCGGCCGCCCGTGATTGATTGCCACCGGTGTAGTCCAGCACACGGCGAAGCAGCGGGTACTCCACCTGGTTGATGACCATGTTGTAGAGATCACTGGGTTCGGTGCCGTCCAGATCCTCGAAATAACGGGCCAGTGCATCATCGATATTCTGCTTGAGCGGCGTGGCGTTCATGCTTCTTCGTCCCAGCTTCCTCTCGACTTCCAGCATGCCGGGATGCCGGTTTTCAACCAATTCATCACTGCTCCTTGTCGCCGCCTCTCCGATGGCGATGGCTCGACTGCTCATGCTGCCTTTTCCTCCCTATGAAACTCACCGGCCAGCCATGCCCGGGTCAGGGCCAGCTGTTCCCGTGCCGATGAAAGTCGAACGACCTGTTTTCTCCAGGCTTCTCCATCCGGGCGGGTTCTCGAATACCAGCCCAGATGCTTGCGTGCGATGCGAACGCCGCTGTACTCGCCGTAGAAGGCGTACAGATTCTCCAGGTGTTCGGCCATGATGGCGCCGACTTCGCCGGTGTCCGGTGGCGGGTAGTGCTCGCCGGTAGCCAGGAAGTGGTTTATTTCCCGGAAAATCCAGGGCCGCCCCTGGGCCGCCCGGCCTATCATGATGCCGTCTGCGCCGGTGAAGTCCAGTACCTTCAGGGCCATCTCCGGGGAGTCGATATCCCCATTGGCGACGACCGGAATGGAAACGGCTGACTTCACCTGTCTAATGGTGTCGAACTCCGCCTTTCCCCGATACATGTCCTGGCGTGTTCGGCCATGCACGGCAAGGCTCAGGATGCCGGCCGATTCGGCAATCTGCGCAACGCGAACGGCGTTGCGTCTGGCCGGTTCGGGCCCGGTGCGAATCTTCAGGGTCACCGGCACGTCCACGGCCGCCACGACTGCATCCAGGATTCGCCCCACCAACCCTTCGTCGGCCAGCAGGGCCGAACCGGCCATGCGGTTGCAGACCTTCTTCGCCGGGCAGCCCATGTTGATGTCGATGACCTGGGCGCCGTGATCCACATTGAAGCGGGCGGCATCGGCCAGTTCCCGGGGATCGGCCCCGGCGATCTGCACGATGATCGGCGCCACTTCACCGGCATGATCCATTCGCCACTGGGTTTTGCGGCTGTCGCGAAGGCTGGGATCGGCGGTGACCATCTCGGACGGTGCAAAGCCGGCACCCAGGCGCTTGCAGAGCTGCCGGAAGGGACGATCCGTCACGCCGGCCATGGGGGCGAGTGCGACCCCATTCGGCATTTTCAGCGGACCGATCCACATGAGCGTGACTTCCCTTACTGAACAGGCAACGGAACAGGAAATTGTAGCTGCCCGATCGCACTTAAGAAAGCATTGGGGCTGCCTTCCCACGGACGATCCGACGAGAGGATCAGCGAACGAAGGCGGCCCCACCGCGTTGGGGCTTGCAGGCAAAGCCCTCGTCTTCGATCCAGCAGGGTTCCATGTGAAAGCTGACCGCCTCCTGGGTGGGGTCGTTCAGCGCGACTCTCAGTGGAAGGCGACCGCCTGCCTCGATCTGGCCTCGTTCCAGCGCGGTATCGCGGCTGTCCGGGTGAATCCATTCCGAGGGCAGGAAGAAGCCGTACCCCATGTTCATGCCCCAGCGATCTTCCAGGCGGATGTAGATGGCAGGCAGGGGCTGGGGCTCCGGGCTGCTGTTTTCCAGCACGGCGGTAACCCGCAACACACCGGGGTCATCGACGCGCCCGGCAATGTCGGCCCGCATGATGGCCAGTGCTTCCAGGGAGCGTGGTTCCGGCAGCGGCTGTCCCAGGCTATCGTAAGCAGCGGTTACCCAGTGACCAAGGGTGGGGTGGTCACGCCAGTAATCCCGTTCGGCATGCAGCAGTTGCAGGCCGAGCAGAATCAGCATCACAACGCTGCCCAGGGTCCAGAGCAGGGCGCGGGATTCTGGGTGCTGAACACGATCCGATTCCAGCAGCCAGGCGGGTGCTTCCATGGCGGTGTCGGAATCGGGCAGGTCATTGCCGTGATCCCGCGCCGGGGCTTCAGGCCTGGTTTCATCCGGCGCGGGTGCCGCGGGCCGTTGTTCATCGAAGAGATCGGGTGTACGGGGATCCCGCTCCACGACCGCTTCATCGGTCGTGGTGTCGCTGTCCTGCTCGGCCGTGAGCTCGTCCCGCCTGGGCAACTGTTCATGCAGATTATCGCGGGCATTGAAGGTGGCCGTGCAGAGAGAGCAGCGCACCTTGCCATTGGCGGCATTCAGCTGTGCTTCCCGAACCCGGAAGTAGCTGCCGCATTGTGGGCATTGGGTGAACATGATGGCCTGGTTCAATCCCCCGCGGGTGGCCGTTGACCTTGCAGCAGAACCCATTCTTCACGCTGACGTCGTTGCAGGCCGGTTACGTTGTCGCCATAGGCGGCGGCGACCGCATCAGCCTGTTCGCTCAGTATGCCCGTGAGGGCAAGGCCGGCACCAGCCTTGAGGTGGCGACACAGTACCGGGGCGAGTTCGATCAGGGGATTGGCCAGAATGTTCGCCACCAGCAGATCCACCTTTTCGTCCGGACAGTCGTCGGGCAGGTGGACGCCAAGGCGATCTTCGACGCCATTGGCGCGGGCGTTGTCGAGGGTGGCGGTCAGGGCCTGCGGGTCATTGTCCACGGCGATGACCCGGTCGGCGCCCAGGCGGGCCGCTGCCACGGCCAGAATGCCGGAGCCACAACCGTAATCCATGACGGTCATGCCCGGGCGTACCTGATCATTCAGCCATTCCAGGCACATGGCTGTGGTGGGGTGACTGCCCGTTCCGAAAGCCAGGCCGGGGGGAATGATCAGGCGCACGGCATCGTCCGGGACTTCGGGATGCGCTTCCGCATCCGGGCAGGCCCAGAGCCGGTCACCATACGCAGTCACCCGGGCGTGGTCGGCCCAGGCCAGGGTCCAGTCACGATCCTCCAGTGCGTCCACGGTAAGTCGTGGCATCGTCTTGCCCGGCCACAGTTCAGCCAGGGATTGCTTGAGTGCGGTCACATCCTGTTCGGCGGGAAAGAGCCCGCTGACCCGTGTCTCCCGCCACAGCGGTGTTTCACCCACGCCGGGCTCCAGCTGGGGATCGTCACCGGCATCTTCCAGGGTGATGGCATTGGCGCCCAGCGATTCCAGCACCAGCTCCACATTGGCCGGTGCCACTTCGCTGGCGTCGATGGTGAGTTTGATCCAGGGCATGGTAAGGGAAGAACTCGCTGTTCGATGAAACCGGCAACAACCGCTCAAGCAAGCGATCGACGCTGCTTGTAGGAATCGCAATCGCAATCGGCCTTTCCCCAAAAATGAGGAAAGGCCGATCACTTTCAGAACTGTACTGCGCTTACCGTCTGGCGCTCAGTCCTTGGCATCCAGCATCTTGTGCAGGTAATGGATATCCGTGCCGCCCTTGAGGAAGTTGTCATCGGTGACCAGATCCTGGTGCAGGGCGACATTGGTGCGGATGCCTTCCACCACGATTTCGGTCAAGGCCTGGCGCATGCGCGCCATGGCCGAGTCGCGCGTGTCCCCATAGGCGAGCAGCTTGCCAATGAGGGAATCGTAATAGGGCGGCACCGTATAGCCGTTGTAAATGTGGGAATCGACGCGGATACCCGGCCCGCCCGGGGCATGCCAGTTGATGATGCGCCCCGGGGACGGCGCAAAGCTGCGCGGGTCTTCGGCATTGATGCGGCATTCCACGGCGTGTCCTCGCAGGACTATATCTTCCTGGCGGTAGGTCAGTTTCTCGCCGCCGGCAATGCGCAGCTGTTCCTTGACGATGTCCACGCCGGTCACCATCTCGGTCACCGGATGTTCCACCTGGACACGTGTGTTCATCTCGATGAAGTAGAAGTTGCCGTCTTCATAGAGAAACTCGAAGGTCCCCGCACCGCGATAGCCGATCTCGAGACAGGCCTGCACGCAGCGTGCCCCCATGCGCTGGCGTTCTTCTTCGCTGATGCCGGGGGCCGGGGCTTCCTCGATCACCTTCTGATGACGGCGCTGCATGGAGCAGTCGCGTTCGCCCAGGTGAATGGCATTGCCCTGGCCATCAGCCAGCACCTGGAATTCCACATGCCGTGGGCGTTCCAGATACTTTTCCATGTACACCATGTCGTTGCCAAAGGCGGCCTTGGCTTCGTTCTGGGTGGTGGTGATGGCTTCGATCAGATCCTTTTCCTCGTGCACCACCCGCATGCCACGACCACCACCACCACCGGCGGCCTTGATCAGCACCGGATAGCCGATTTCGGCGGCAATGCGAAGGTTGGTCTTCTCGTCATCGCCCAGGGCGCCACCGGAGCCTGGCACGGTGGGAACCCCGGCGGCCTTCATGGCCTTGATGGCGGACACCTTGTCGCCCATCAGGCGAATGGTGTCGGCCCTGGGGCCGATGAAGACAAAACCGCTCTTCTCCACCCGTTCGGCAAAGTCGGCGTTCTCGGAGAGAAAGCCGTAACCGGGGTGGATGGCCGTGGCGTCGGTGACTTCCGCGGCACTGATGATGGCGGGCATGTTGAGATAGCTTTCCGCCGACGAGGGCGGGCCCAGGCAGACGGATTCGTCTGCCAGCAGGACGTGTTTCTGGTCACGGTCAGCCGTGGAATGCACGGCCACCGCCTTGATACCCAGCTCGCGGCAGGCGCGCAATACGCGCAGCGCAATTTCCCCGCGATTGGCAATGAGAACCTTGTCTAGCATGTCGTGTGCCCGTTACGGGTTGGAATGTCCAACGTGTTAAGTACTCCGACCATCCCGCTTGTCCGGTCGGAAGGAATGATCAGCCGATGACAAACAGAGGCTGGCCGTACTCCACCGGTTCGCCGTTCTCCACCAGGATGGCCTTGACGGTGCCGGACTTGTCGGACTCGATCTGGTTCATCATCTTCATGGCTTCGACGATGCAGAGGGTGTCGCCTTCCTTCACCTGCTGGCCGACTTCGACGAAGGCCTTGGAGGTGGGGGAGGGGGCGCGATAGAAGGTGCCGACCATGGGCGATTCCACCCGATGCCCGGCGGGAATGCCGTCATCATCGTCGGCCGTGTCGGCTTCAGCACCGGCCGCGGCAGCCGGCTGCGGCGCCGGCGCCGGTGCGGCCTGGGGCGGAGCCGCGTAGAACTGTTGCTGGCCACCACTGATCTGGCGGCTGATGCGGACGGATTCCTCACCTTCGGTGATCTCGATTTCGGCGATGCCGGATTCTTCCAGCAGCTCGATCAGCCGCTTTACTTTTCTGATGTCCATAATGCTCCCGTCTGAGGCAGTGGTTGAGCGAAAGTTGTCAGGCGGCCTGTTTCAGCCGCTGGTCGACCGCACGCAGGGCGCATTCGTAGCCGAAGGCGCCGAGGCCGCTGATGCAGGCGACCGCGATGTCGGAAAAATGGGAATGGTGTCGGAAAGGCTCCCGTGCCATGGGGTTGCTCAGATGCACTTCCATCATGGGCAAGCGGCTGGCCAGGACGGCATCCCGCAGGGCGATGCTGGTGTGGGTGAAGGCCGCCGGGTTGAAGATCAGCCAGTCACAGCCTTCATCCGCTGCCGCATGCAGGCGTTCGATCAGTTCATGCTCGGCATTGCTCTGAAAACAGAGCAGCTCATGACCGAGTTCATCGGCGAGCGCCTTCAATCCGGTTTCAATGGCCGCCAGGGTCTCGAGCCCGTACACGTCCGGCTCGCGTTGCCCGAGCCGGTCCAGATTGGGGCCGTTGAGAAGCAGAATCCGGGCCAAGTAACCGTCTCCATCGACTGCAGGATGGTTTTCCGCACTTTGCCACCGGATAGGGGGCATTTCACAACCAGTTGCCACCTGATCCGGTCACAAACCATGACCGCATATTGTGGGCCAGAAAACCCGGATTGTCCACGGCGGATCGGTAAATTTCTGTCAGTTCGACGGAATTCGCTACTTTTTGCCGGAAATTCGCAGGAATAGGGTGAGAGGTGGTGGTTGACGGCGGGTCAGCTGTCGCTGCCCGCCTCATTGCGCAAGGCGGGGGCGAGCAGCGCTTCCACTTCGTGTTCCTCGATCAGGCCCACGTGGAAGTTGACGATGCGGCCGTCGCGGTCGACCACGAAGGTATGGGGCATGCCCACGGTGCCGCTGCCGAAGGATTCCATGACGGCCAGGGTTTCCTGCTCGCCCACCAGCAGGGGATAGTTGATGCCGAAATCATCGGCGAAGCGCTGCACCGGCTCCACCTGGTCGAGGGCGATGCCGAGTACGGTCAGGCCCTGGTCACCGTAGTTTTCCTGCATCTCGATCAGCAGGGGGACTTCCTCACGGCAGGGGGCGCACCAGGTGCCCCAGAAGTTCACCACCAGGATATCGCCATCCCATTCACTGCTGTGGCGTTCTTCACCGTCCGGATCCGGCATGGAGAATTCCGGCATGGTCTCGGCCAGGGTGCCGCCACTGGCTTCGGCGGGGAGCGGGTCGGAGCCCGGGTTCAGCCAATGGTAAAGGCCGAAGCCGAGGGCGCCGGCGGCCAGCATGACGGCGATGAGCAGGGCGGGCAGATGCCGGTTCATGAGCGTTGGTCTCCTGACGCGAAGGCTTCGCGTACCTGTTGCAGGTGATTGCGGAATTCAGCCGGCCCCATCTCGCCCACCAGCCGCAGGTGGCGGATCTCGTCGCCGTTGTGATCGAAGAACAGGATGGCCGGCGGCCCGAACAGCTGAAAGCGCTCCAGCAGTTCGCGGTGTCGAGCATTGTAACGGGTTACATCGGCCTTGAGCAGGTCGAAGGCCTGCAGGCTTTCGCGTACGCCCGGATCCGGAAAGGTGCGGCGTTCCATGCGCACGCAGTCGATGCACCAGTCGGCATAGAACTCCAGCATGAGGGGCCGGTCGTCGATGGCCGCAATGGCGCTGTCGAGCTGTTCCACGTCTTCAATGGCGGCGAAATCGGGGCTGGCGGCCGCGTCACCGGCCGTTCCGGTGATTACCGTGCCCTGCAGGGGCCGCAGGGGGTCCTTGCCACCCAGGGCGGCGGCCAGCAGGAGGATCAGGCCCCAGACCATCAGCATCAGGCCGGCCGCCTTCCAGAATCGGCGCCAGCCGCCGACCCCGGGGCTGAGGCTGTCCAGGGCACCCAGGTAGACGCCCGAGAACACCAGCAGGGCGGACCACATGACCATGGCCATGGCGGCCGGCACGATGCGTTCCAGCATCCACACCGCCACCGCCAGCAGCAGAACGCCGAAGGCCGCCTTGATGGCATTCATCCAGGCGCCGGCCTTTGGCATCAGGCGGCCGGCGGATGTACCCACCACCAGCAGCAGTACGCCCATACCCATGGACATGGAGAACAGGGCCACGCCCCCGCGCAGGGCGTCGCCGGTCTGGCCGATGACCAGCAGGGCGCCGGCCAGGGGGGCGGCCACGCAGGGGCCAACGATCAGGGCGGAGAGCAGGCCCATCAGGGCCACCCCGGTATAGCGTCCGGATTGCTGGCGATTGGACAGGCCGGCCAGGGCGTCCTGGAAGCGCTGGGGTACCTGCAGCTGATAGAAACCGAACATGGCCAGGGAGAGAATGACGAACACCGCGGCGAACACGCTCAGGATGAGCGGGTGCTGCAGGGCCGCCTGCAGATTGTGGCCGAGCAGGCCGGCCGCGACCCCGGCCGCGGTGTAGGTCAGGGCCATGGCCAGGACATAGGTCAGCGACAGGCCGAAGGCCCGGGCGGTACTGATGTGCTCGCCCTTGCCGATGATCAGGCTGGAGAGGATGGGCACCATGGGTAGCACGCAGGGGGTCAGGCTGAGCAGCAGGCCAAAGCCGAAAAAGGCCAGCGCCACCAGGACCAGGTGCCCCTCCGCCACCAGGCCGGCCATGCGGTCCTGCTCCGAGGCCGGTGGCGTGGTGGCCGCGCGGCTGCTGCCCTGGTCGCGCGGCTCATCGGCACCCAGCACCACCGGCGTCTGGCGGTTGAGCGGCGGGTAGCACAGGCCGGCGTCGGCGCAGCCCTGGAAATCCACCCGCAGCAGAATCTCATCACCGGTCTGTCCACCCTGGATCGGAACGTCAATGGTCACCTGATGGCGATGGACGATGCTCTCGCCGAAGAACTCGTCTTCGATCAACAGACCTTGCGGATAGCGCGCCTCTCCCAGGGTGACGCCGCCTTCCATGACCTGGAAATCGAAGCGGTGTTCATAAAGGTAGTATTCATCCGCGATCTGCCAGTCCACCTGGATCAGATCGGGTGAGGGCGAGCGCACCGACAGAATGAAGGCCTCGTCCGGATGCTTGAAATCCCCGCCGGAGACCCCTGGCAGGCCACTGATGGATTGGGCGGCGGCCGGCAGACTCAGCAGGGCGAGCAGCATCAGGGCGGCCAGGCGGCCGCAGCGAAACAGTCGGGCAGTCATTGTGGGCGGGTCTCGTCGTTGATCCAGTTGAGGTAGGCGGGCAGGCCGGCCTCGATGGGCAGGGCAATCACTTCCGGCACCTCATAGGGGTGCAGGGCTTCGACACGTTCGATCAGTGTCGGCAGTCGGTCGTCGGCGGTCTTGATGATGAGCAGCACTTCCGGATCGCTTTCCACCTTGCCTTGCCATTCATACACCGAAGTCAGGCCCGGCAGGATGTTCACACAGGCGGCCAGCTTCTCGGCCACCAGGCGCGAAGCCAGGTTCCCGGCCACATCCGTATCCGGGCAGGTGCAGAAAACAACACGATACTCACTCATGGTTTGCGATAACTTCCCGATTCGCTGTCCGCTGGTTTGAGGGAGGCGAGGATAACGCCTGTCCGGGGGAACTGGCCAGTCCGGGCCCTGCTATAGGGGCAGGTCACTGATCGTCGCCGACGCGGTGGGCCTCGTGGCGCTGTCCATTCCGATAGAGTATCAGGCGGGTGCCGGGTTCCCCGCTAGTCTGGCCGGCGAACTCCAGCTCCAGGGGCTGATTGCGGTGGAAGAAGCGGTTGCCCGGGGCCGGGTAGAGGGGGCGGCTGGGGCCCTTGCCGCTGGACAGCAGCAGGCGGTCGGCATCCGGTTCCAGGTGGAACTCGGTGGTGCCGTTGATGCGGAAGCGGCCGGCGAAACGCGCCAGTTCTTCCGGAGCCAGGCGCTTGACGGTTCTGGGTGCGGGGTTATCGGTGGACTGCATGCGCGTGGCGATCTGCACGCCGCCGTGGGGCGCACGGATTTCCAGGTGGGCGATGCCACCGGCCTCGTTGTCGACAAAGCGCAGTTCACTTTCCACGCCCCGCGTCATGAAACGCTCATCATCCAGGGGGTAGAGGCGCAGTGACGGCCGGCCCGGGGCCCGCAGATAAAGCCCCTGCTCGGTTTGGCGCACTGTCACCACGAAGCCCGGGCTGAGCCGGTAACGGCCGGCATAGAGGGCCCCCAGCTTGGGATCCAGGGGGCGGCTTTCCTGCAGGGGCGGCACGGTGTGGGCGGGGTTCATCAGGGCCAGGCCCAGGTGATCCACTCCGTTGCCGGTGTTGGCCATGATCACCACCCGGCGCTTGCCTTCGGGCTGGAAGGCGGCAAACACCGCGTGTCCGGCGGTGCGGCCGCCGTGCCAGGCGACGCGTTGTTCGTCGCTGCCCAGAAGTTGCCAGCCCAGCCCCATGGCGCGGCCATTGCCGCCGAGACGGAACTGCGGCTGGTGCAGGCGCCAAAGGGCCTGGCCCAGGGGCGTGTCGGGCGGCGACTGCTGGGCCTGCATCCATTGCATCAGGTCATGGCCGGTGGAGCGCAATGACCCGGCGGCCTGAAAGGCCCGCCATGACCAGGGCGGGGCACGGTGGAGGTCGTAGTCGTAACCGGGTGCCTCGCGATCCAGTAGTTCGGGGTCCGGTTTGAGTGCGGTGCTGTCCAGACCCAGGGGAGTGGTGATCCGGGCCATCAGCGCATCGTCGAATGCCTGCGAATAATGCTGTTCGAGCAGGTGGCCGAGCAGGGCATAACCCAGGTTGGAATAACTGAAATGCTGCCCGGGGTGGGCGGCGAGCGGGTGGCGTGACAGGAAAGCCAGCAGCCGATTCCGGTCGTAGTCTTCGAACAGGCGATTGGGGTCGCTCGGGGCGAGGTCGTCCGGGGTGTCCGGCAGGCCGCTCTGGTGGGTGGCCAGCTGGCGCAGGGTCACGGCTTCCTTCAGGCGGTGGTCGAGGGGGGTGTCGTTGCCCAGCATCTCACCCACCGTTGCGTCCAGGGACAGCGTGTCGTGATCGGCGGCCAGGGCCAGCAGGGCGGCCGTGAAGGGCTTGGTGAGCGAGCCGATCTCATAGAGGGTGTGCGGATCCGGCGCCGGGCCGCCCTGGCTGAGCTGCCCGAGGCTCAGCCATTCGGTTGGCCCGCCGTCGCTGACACCGATCAGCAGTGACTGGTAATGGCCCGCGTCGATGCGCGCCTGGGCGGCTTCGCGGACAGAATCGGGAATCAGCGTCTCGGCCAGCAGGCCGGATGGCGGCGCCAGAAGCAGTGCGAGCCCCGCCAGCAGGCCGGCGATTGGTGTCCGGCCGCTCCGGACAGGTAAAATGGGTGGTCTGTCCTGATCCATTTCACCAGCCTACAACAGGCCGAGACCATGTCTGCTACCGCCGAAGATATCAGTGTCACCGCCCGTCGCCTGGGCAAGCGCCTGCGCAACCAGGTGGGCCGCGCCATCCAGGACTTCAACATGATCGAGGATGGCGACCGGGTCATGGTCTGCCTGTCCGGCGGCAAGGACTCCTACACCCTGCTGGATCTGCTGCTGCAGCTGCAGCGGGTGGCGCCCATCCGCTTCGAATTGCGGGCGGTGAACCTGGACCAGAAGCAGCCGGGCTTCCCCGAGCATGTGCTGCCCGAGTATCTGGAGGCCCTGGGCGTGGATTACCACGTGATCGAGCAGGACACCTACAGCGTGGTCAAGCGGGTGGTGCCGGAGAACAAGAGCACCTGCGGCCTGTGTTCGCGCATGCGGCGGGGCGCTTTATATGAGTACGCCCACCAGGAAGGCTTCAACAAGATCGCCCTGGGCCACCACCGGGACGACATCGTCGAGACTCTGTTCCTGAACCTCTTCAATGGCGGGCGGCTCAAGGCCATGCCGCCGAAGCTGAAGTCCGACGACGGCCGCAATGTGGTCATCCGCCCCCTGGCTTACTGCCAGGAGGCCGACATTGCCCGTTTCGCCCGGGCCCGTCAGTACCCCATCATTCCCTGCAACCTGTGCGGCTCTCAGGACAACCTCCAGCGCCAGGCCATCAAGGCCATGCTGGGGGAGTGGGAACGCACCGCCCCGGGCCGCATCGACTCCATCTTCACTGCCATCCAGAACGTCTCGCCGTCCCAGCTGGCGGACCGGGATTTGTTCGATTTCGCCGGTTTGCGGGTGGGAGGAAGTTCCCAGTGAACAGTTCCCAGTGAACAGCAGGCCGTGCCTGCTGCGCGGCCTGCTGTCCACTGCGATGTTGGCACCAGACTGAGCGTTGAGAATGACCGGCGTCGCCGAAGCGGTACGGCATCTCCGCCCGCACGGCCCCACTGTTCACTGGGAACTGGGTACTGGGAACTTTTTTCCCCACCCCCCCTTGACTCTGAAAAGTGCGTCCCTATTATTAGCACTCGAATTCGGCGAGTGCTAACAGAGCCCTCGCCATCCCAAGCCCAAACATGGAACCTGTGGAGGAGAAACTCCCATGAAAATGCGTCCGTTGCATGACCGTGTGGTCGTCAAGCGCGTGGAAGAAGAAACCAAGACCGAAGGCGGGATCGTGATCCCGGATTCCGCGGCCGAGAAGCCCATCCGGGGCGAAGTCGTGGCCGTGGGCAACGGCAAGCCGCTGGACAGCGGTGAGACCCGTGCCCTGGACGTGAAGGTCGGCGACAAGGTTCTGTTCGGCAAGTTTGCCGGCACCGAAGTGAAGGTGGACGGCGAGGAAGTCCTGGTGATGCGCGAAGACGACATCATGGCGGTCTTCGAAGGCTGAATGAACCGCGCACCCGGATTGAAACGAAACATCCACTGAAACAAATTTTGAAGAGGTGAACAGCAATGGCTGCTAAAGAAGTCCGTTTTGGCGAAAGCGCCCGCAACCGCATGGTCCGCGGCGTGAACACCCTGGCCGACGCGGTCAAGGTCACTCTCGGCCCGCGCGGTCGCAACGTGGTGCTGGACAAGAGCTTCGGCGCCCCCACCGTGACCAAGGACGGCGTGTCCGTGGCCAAGGAAATCGAGCTGGACGACAAGTTCGAGAACATGGGCGCCCAGATGGTCAAGGAAGTCGCTTCCCAGACTTCCGACCTGGCCGGCGACGGCACCACCACCGCCACCGTGCTGGCCCAGTCCATCCTGCGTGAAGGCATGAAGGCCATCGCCGCCGGCATGGCCCCGATGGAAGTGAAGCGGGGCATCGACAAGGCCGTGAAGGCCGCCGTCGAGGAAATCCGCAAGCTGTCCAAGCCCTGCGATGACGACAAGTCCATCGCCCAGGTGGGCACCATCTCCGCCAACTCCGACGAGGAAATCGGCCGTCTGATCGCCGACGCCATGAAGCAGGTCGGCAAGGAAGGCGTGATCACCGTCGAGGAAGGCCAGGGTCTGGAAAATGACCTGGACGTGGTCGAGGGCATGCAGTTCGATCGCGGCTACCTGAGCCCCTACTTCGTCAACAACCAGCAGAGCATGAGCGCCGAGCTGGAAGACCCCTACATCCTCATCCACGACAAGAAGATCTCCAACATCCGTGATCTGCTGCCGGTGCTGGAGAGCGTGGCCAAGTCCAACAAGCCGCTGCTGATCGTGGCCGAGGACATCGAAGGCGAAGCCCTGGCCACCCTGGTGGTCAACAACATCCGCGGCATCGTCAAGGTTGCCGCCGTGAAGGCTCCGGGCTTTGGCGACCGTCGCAAGGCCATGCTGGAAGACCTGGCCGTGCTGACCGGTGGCACCGTGATCTCCGAGGAAGTGGGTCTGTCCCTGGAGAAGGCCTCCATCGAGCACTTGGGTACCGCCAAGAAGGTTCAGGTCACCAAGGACGACACCACCGTGGTGGACGGCGGTGGCGAAAACGCCCGCATCAAGGAGCGTGTCGACCAGATCCGTGCCCAGATCGAGGAGTCCAGCTCCGACTACGATCGCGAGAAGCTGCAGGAACGCGTGGCCAAGCTGGCCGGCGGTGTGGCCGTGATCAAGGTGGGTGCCGCCACCGAAGTCGAGATGAAGGAGAAGAAGGCCCGCGTGGAAGATGCCCTGCACGCCACCCGTGCGGCCGTCGAAGAAGGCATCGTGCCTGGCGGCGGCGTGGCCCTGCTGCGCGCCCGCGTCGGCATCGAGAAGCTCAAGGGTGACAATGCCGATCAGGACACCGGCATCAACATCCTGCGTCGCGCCATGGAAGAGCCCCTGCGTCAGATCGTCTACAACGCCGGTGGCAAGCCCGACGTGGTGGTGGCCAAGGTGGCCGAAGGCAAGGACAACTTTGGCTTCAACGCCGCTTCCGGCGAGTTCGGTGACATGGTCGAGTTCGGTATCCTGGATCCGACCAAGGTGACCCGCACCGCGCTGCAGAACGCAGCTTCCGTGGCGGCCCTGATGATCACCACCGAAGCCATGGTGGCCGATATGCCGAAGGACGATGACAACGCCGGTGCCGGCGCCGACATGGGCGGCATGGGCGGAATGGGTGGCATGGGCGGCATGATGTAAGATGCCCGGCCATCCGGCCATCATCCTTCGCGATGATCAGGCCCTGCCTCGCAAGAGGCAGGGCCTTTTTTGTGTCTCCCGCAGGAAAAATCAAAAGCATTCCGAGCGGTGATGTAGGTGAATGCTGATTCGCCCTGTAAGCGCCCATATTGGGCTTGATTCCACAAAAACAGCTTTGCTAGGATTTTTCCCGGAACAGCTTTGGGGGCTGTTTCGTTTTACAAACATGGTCTCTCGGATCGACAAAAAAAGGGGGGGGTATGACGAGGAAACCTTTCTTCATCGTCACCATGGTTCTGGTCTCTGGTGGCTTTCTTTCAAACACGGGTTCTGTCGCGAGCAGCGCTGGTGATTGGCCCCACTACGACATAACCGCCAATTACATTTGTGACCACTGTACCGACTGGCGTTCCGCAACGACGTTTGTCCAGCAACAAGTGACGGGAAATCGCTGTGAGAACCCGGATGACTGGGGTGACGATTGGTGGCGTGATGGCCACGATGACGGTGGTTCCGATGGTGGCTCCGACGGTGGCTCCGGTGGTGATGACGGGGATGGTGATTCCGGAGGTGGTGACTCCGGAGGGGGCTCAAGTCCTATTGACCCAGGGGATGGTGGCGGTGCCTTCATGCCCCTGAACTCCACCAGCAATGTCATTGGGTGTGTTGGCCCCGACGAACGAGCCAATGTGGCCAGTCCCAGAACCGGCCAGATCTATACCTTTATCATCGAGCGTCGCAGCCAGGCCCGCGACGGTATGCCGCCCATGGTCTATGCAAGGCCCGCAGCGCTGGATGCCGAAGAAAAAGCACAGCTGGAATGGGCGCTGGAGAGATATGTCCGTTACCGCAGCCTTGCGAATGATTTGACGGAGTATCTGGCCGAGTGGCTGAAGGAAAAGTATCCAGAGCCATTTTCCGAGCCGCAAAGCACGAACGCTTGTGTGAAGGCCAGGTCGGGTGACTCTGAAGAAATGCTATGTCCGGCAGGTACAGTCCTGGATACATTATCAGACCCTGACAAGGTAACGGAATTGGAGGCCGAGGCGATCGATTGGCTCGCGGAAAAGTATTCTCACCGTCTGCCTGAAGGGACTCGAATTCGGGTGTCTGGAGGTGAGATCAGGATTTCCGCGGGACCGTTCTCACACGCTACCATTTATGAGCATTTCAGCCCGGATGAGGTGAGCCAGTTCCGGGCGCCTTTCAACTTCAGGAACTGTTCCGACTGCATCCGAGGCTGGGAGCATGTTGCTGACGATCCCGATTCATTGGTCTTCGATTTTGATATTGACCTTCATTGGCAGTCCAATGGGGACCTTGTGATTGGCCCCACTGTTGATATCTCGCCCCAGGCAAGCCGGATAAATGGCGTCGTTGGCTGGCTGGTAAAAGGCATCGAAAGCCCGGATCAAATGAACGAATGCGATTTGTCTCAGCTTTCAACCGCTTTTGAAACGGGCACCGTTGGTGGCACGGGTGGAGGCTATTTCGGCAGTAACGGTGGCGGCTGGTTCGGTGGATACTATTGGGGAAGAGGTCGTGGTGGTGGTTCCAGGGTCACCACTTGGACCTGCGGCGGGGTGATTTGCTGTACTGGCTCTGGAACCTGCTTGCCTCGGGAGGAGGTAGAGGGGATGCCAAGTCCCGGTGAGGACGATGAGAGCTAAGCAGCCGCCGAAATCTTGTGTGTAAATCAGGCCCTGCCTCGCAAGAGGCAGGGCTTTTTTTGTGTCTCCCACAGGAAAATTCGGAAGCATTCCGAGCGGTGATGTAGGTGAATGCTGATTCGCCCTGTAAGCGCCCATATTGGGCTTGATTCCACAAAAACAGCTTTGCTAGGATTTTTCCCGGAACAGCTTTGGGGGCTGTTTCGAATCTCAATCTACGGTATCAATCAAAGGGGGGATCATGACGAAGCTGCCTTTCGTTCCGGCTGCCCTGGCGGCAGCCTCATCCATTCTTCTTCTCAGTAGCAGCGCACCTGCCCAGTCGAGCAGCGACTGGCCCAGCTACGACATCACCGCTCACTATCTCTGCGATCAGTGCACGGACTGGCAATCCGCGACCGAATTCGCCCAGGGCTATATCACCGCCAAGCACTGTGATCCAGATGATGTGGATTGGGGGCGGGTGGAAGTCCATGAAGATGACGGTGACTCTGACGGTGATTCCGATGGTGGTGGCGGTGACGACGGTGGCGGCGGCTCGACGCCGATCGATCCGGATAACGGTGGAGGATTCATCCCGTTCAGCAACACGTCAAGTACCACCGCCCACTGCGCCGGCCCTGACGAGCGCGCCAATGTTTTGAACCCGGAAACTGGCAGTATCTTCACGTTCATTGTGGAACGACGCAGCCAGGCTCGCGATGGCATGCCTCCTTTGGCGTATCCTCGACCTGCCGCGCTGGATGCCTTTGAAAAGTCTGAGCTGGAATTTGTTCTTGAACAATACATTCGATATCGCGATATGCGCGATGAATTGAGCGAATTCATGTCCAGCCAGGCGGGCAGTGGTGGAGAACTGGGCGGTTATTCCTGCAGTGCCAATCAGGATGACGGCTCTGATTGTCCGGAAACGACAGCGTTGGCTGCCTTATCAGATCCCGAGGCCTATGGAGAGCTGATTCAGCTTGCAATTGACTGGATTGCGGATGAGTATGCCGGGCGTTTCTCCGATGATACTCAGGTGTTGATAAGTAGTGGATACTTTGGGGTTACGGCAGGTCCACTATCAGCGGGGATCAATGTCGACGTCCATAACGCTGATTCGGTCGAAGCATTTTCCCATTATTTTATGTTCAGAAATTCAGATTCCGGGCAAGAGTTGCTTGATCGAATGGACGCATTGGTTTTCCAGTTTCGAGCCGTCCGTGCCAGCTCAGCCTCCGGACACAGAGAAGTCTTTGCATCGGTTGCTCTGGATCCATACCTAAGTCGAATCAATGGTCGTTCTGGTTGGCTTCGAAACGCCTGGACTTCCCCCGAAGATCTGAATGAGTGTGATTTCAAGCAACTCATGTCGGCGTTTCGTAGCGGCATAATTGGCAATCCTGGCGGTGGTGCCGGTGGTGCCTCGTCCAGCTAGGGGGGGTTCACATTTATACGCGGTGGCGGTGGCAGTGGTCGAACCGGAGGGCCCACTGATTGGATATGTGGTGGTGATACCTGTTGCACGTCATCCGGAACTTGCCTGCCAAGAGGGGAGGTCGAGAGAGAGTAGGACTCTGTCATTCCACCTTGATGCCTCAGGGTATGATGGGTTCAAGGCCCTGCCTCGACGTGGGCAGGGTCTTTCCTTTTCTGAAATACTAGTGTCTCTTATCGGCAAAGGGGGAGTCATGACGAAACTGCCTTTCTTTCCAGCTGCCCTGGCGGCCGCCTCGTTTATGCTGCTGTTTATCGGCAGCTCCAATGCTCAGGTCAGAGCTAGCGGGCTCAACTACGACATCACCGCTCACTACATTTGTGACCGGTGCACGGACTGGCAGTCAGCGACCGCGTTCGCTCAAAAATACATCGCTGCCAAACATTGTGATCTGAACGATGTGGATGGGGAGTGGGTGGAGCTTCGTGAGGATGGCCGCGGTTCAATGCCAGGCGAAACCAAGATTGGCGGTGAATTCGTATTGTCCGGCACCCGTGATGGCTCCCCTGCTTACTGCACCGGGCCGGACGAACGCGCCAATGTTCTGAATCCCAATAGCCGAACAATCTATACTTTCATCGTCGAACGTCGCAGCCAGGGTCGTGACGGGATGCCTCCACTGGCTTACCCTTGGCCTTCTGCTTTGAGTCAGGAGGAGCGGCTTCAGCACGAAAAAGCGATGAATGTTGTCAGAAATTATCGTGAAGCGATAAAAAAGGCAGGTGATCGGATAAACGAATGGATTTCTGCGCATTACTCTGGGCCGGCAGGGTCCCGACAGATGGCGGATTATGAGAATGAATTACTTTGCCCCTCTTATACTGTACTTGGGGTGCTGGGTGATAGTGAGCGCCTTGCTGAATTGCGTTCGGAGTTGCACGCTTCTTTTCAAGATAGCCTGGCGGAATATATAGATGAAAGCTCAGGCTCGATCCGCTTTAGTGGTGGAACGTTCTCTGTGGATCTTGAGATATTCGAAGAGCAAATCAATTACGATGTTCGTCGTTCTCAAGAAGGTTTCGACAGCAGGATTCGGATTTTCTTTCCTTTTATGGAAGGCTCAGATGATCAGGGAAATTCGCAGGCAGTCCAGCTTGAGCGGGCTGACTATCTTTCCTTTACTTTCGAGGTGTTAACATTCCACCAGGCTGTGTCGCGTGTCAGAGGTTTGGCTCTCGACCTAAATAACAGCCGAATTCACGGAAAATTCGGATACTTGACTCGGCCTGAATTGCGACAGCATGTTGAAGGGCTTGATGACTGTTCACGCAAACATATGATCTCCATGGGCGAGCGCGGCTTACTCCCTGGGTATGTGGTTGGTACTGGTAGTGGTGGCGGTAGACCCATCAATGGTGGCTATAAATACATTCGAGTCACTTGGGACGATAGAACGCGTAGTCAGATGAGTTTTATCTGTGACTCCTACATGTGCTGCACCAGCTCGGGCCGTTGCGTTCCGAAAGGCTCCGTGAGGTGAGCGTTCAGAGACATAGTCTCCGCTTTTCTGCCAGCCCTCGCGGGATGCGTTCTCCTGGGGGTGATTCAGGCAGATTTGAACGGGACCGGTGATTGTTCGAGCTCAATTTCGGGTTCTTGAGGCATCCGTTTGCGAGGGGTTTCGTGGCCGCTCTGACTGTTCTGGTCAGAGCGGCCATTTTCCTTTCCGGTCCGGTGGGGGAGGTGACGGTTGTTCTCTGTAGGCCAAATGGGGGATAAGGGCGACAGGCTGTTCCGCCGGATTATTCCATGCCAGACTGGTGATTCGTGGCCGGATGCTGCCAAGTGGGGATTGGCATGCTATCTTAGGGAAAGAAAGACCATAATGACGAAGGATTCGCGATGGCAGATGATGCCGAAAGGGGGTGGAAGGGTCGCTATGAGAAGGCCCTGAAACAAATGTCCGAGCAGGCCCGTGCCGCGGGTCGGCTGGAAGACTCCCTGCGTTCGGCCATCAGCCGCCTGGCCGTGCTTGGTCTTGGCAGTGATCGTGAGCTGGACCGGCGCCTGGAGAGCCTGCGCCGGGTCATCCACGATGGCGCCGATACCAAAGCCATTCTCGAATGTGTGGACGCCATCAGTACGCGGGTGCGCCTGCTTTCGGAAGCGGCCGAGCGTCAGCCCGGACAGCCCAGCGGCGATCCCCTGCGCCATCTGCTTCTGAATCTCCTGAATCTCATCCGCCGACTGGACGCCGAGGACAACCGTGTCCCGGGCTTGCTGGTGCGTATTCATCGGGCCGAGGCCCGGGATCTGCCCGCCCTGTCCATGGCCGTGGAAAACATGCTGACCCAGAAGCTGACGCGGGCAGTGGAAGAGGCGGATCGCCCCCGCTTGCTGCGAATGTTTGGCGGCAGTCGTCGTCGGGCGCCGGGTGGCACCGAGGCCATGCAGTTATTGCTGGATCGTCTCGTCAGCCGCTGGCCGGCCCGTGATCTGGAACCTTTGGCCGCACGCCTTCAGCGAGAGGGAGGTGACGCCCTGATTCCGGTTGCTGTCGAGCTGAGCGAGTTGCTGGAACGTGTTTCGATTCCGGCTGAAACCGGGGTAGGCGATGGGTCAGCGGGATCGGCTTCCCTGGCGATGAATGATGGGCGGGCACTGAAGCAGTTGCTCTCGGCGCTTCGCCTTCCGGATGAGTTCGCGGATTCCGCCGAGGCACTGACCCGCCAGGCGGATGAGGCATTCACCGACCCTGATCGACTGAGCGGCTGGTTGACCGAGCTGGCCGGCCTGGTGCGTCATTTCCGCACCCAGATGGAGCAGGAAAGAAAAGCCCTTCAGCGCTACCTGGAACGGACGCTGGATCGTCTGGCGGAGCTGGATGGTCACCTGGATGCCGGCGAGGAAGAAAGTCGCCGCAATGAGGAGCAGCTGCACGAGGTCAGCCATCATCTGGATGGTGAGCTGAATGCAGTTCGCCGCAGCATGACTTCCGCGGCGGACATTGCCAGCGTGCAGAAGCAGATTGATCGTCACCTGGACGCCCTGGGCAAGGGTCTGAAGCTGCGCCGCCGTCTGGACGAGGAGCGGGAGCGCTCCATGGAACGGCGTTTCGGAGAGATGCGTGAACGGGTAGCGGAGCTGGAGCGGGAAAGCGATCAGCTGCGTGACAGCCTCAAGAGGGAAAGCCGCCGCTCGGTGCTGGATCCGCTGACCCGCTTGCCCAATCGGCGCGCCTTCCAGGAACGCATTGCCTATGAGAAGGCACGTTACCAGCGCCGGGAAAAGCCGCTTTCCCTGCTGATCTGCTCACTGGAAGACGTCAGTCTGGTCAATGAGCGTCTGGGCCATGAGGCTGGTGACGTGGCCATTGCGGACTTTGCCGAGAAGCTGGCCGAGTCCGTTCGTCCTGGCGACTTTGCCGCCCGCCTGGACGGTGTGGAATTCGTGGTGGTTCTGCCGGATCTGGACGGTGAGAGTGCCACCCACAGCGCTCGTGACCTGGGCCTGAAACTGGCGG
This sequence comes from Natronospira bacteriovora, assembly GCF_030848495.1. NCBI lineage: Bacteria > Pseudomonadati > Pseudomonadota > Gammaproteobacteria > Natronospirales > Natronospiraceae > Natronospira > Natronospira bacteriovora. The sequence goes on along the minus strand of NZ_JAVDDT010000003.1, from coordinate 331,367 downwards.
ATGGCAGTTTCGAATACGATGAGGTGCCCTTCTCCATCTCCGCTGTCTTCGGCGTGGCAGAATTCACTCCCGACGAGACCCCGGAGTCCGTCCTGCGCCGCGCCCGCAAGGCCATGGGCGAAGCCCGTCAGAATGGACACCGCCTTTCCCTGGCTCCGCCGCCGGCCAGTCAGGCTGGCGGCCAGGGCTGATTACCGTCCCCTGGCTGTCAGGCTGCCTGTCCTTTAACGATTTTCTGCTTCATTTCCCGCCCATTTTGCGTCCATGTCGCGGCGCTTTGACTTTCAAACTTTCTCAGCCTTCGAAATGAACCAGCAATGGTGGATGCGCTGGTTACGCTTGAAGTCTTCCGGAATGCTGCGGGCCGTCATGTCTTGAACTTGCAGGCCGTCGTCGTCCAATTGCAGGCGGAAGTCGCGGCGGTTGCAGGAGAAGATCAGCAGGCCACCGGGTGCGAGCACCTGCAGGGCGTGACGGATCAGCGCCGGGTGGTCGCGCTGGATGTCCAGGGTGTCGTCCATGCGGCTGGAGTTGGAGAAGGTGGGCGGATCCAGCAGGATCAGATCCCATTGCTGCTTCTGCTGCTTCAGCCATTCCAGGCAGTCGGCACGCACGAAGGCGTGGTTGTCGCCGTCGAAGCCGTTCAGCGCCAGATTGCGCTGACCCCAGGCCAGGTAGTTGCGGTTGAGATCGACGCTGGTGGTGTGAGCGGCACCGCCGAGGGCGGCGTGCACCGTGGCGGTGGCGGTGTAGGCAAAGAGGTTCAGGAAACGCTGGCCCTCGGCACGCTCCCGTATCCAGCGGCGCACCGGGCGGTGATCCAGAAACAGGCCACTATCGGTGTAGTCACTGAGGTTGACGATGAAGCGGGCCGGGCCTTCCTGCACGGTCAGCTCGAGGCCGCGGTTGCCCAGTCGGGTGTACTGCTCGCGGCCTTTTTGTGGACGCCGGGTACGCAGGTGGATGTTCTCGCCAGGGATTTCCAGCGCCCGCGCCACGGCCGCCACGCCGGCGGCCAGGCGGCGTTCGGCCTTGTCGGCGGGAATCTCCCGCGGCGGGGCGTATTCCTGCACCAGGGCATGCTCGCCATAGCAGTCCACGGCCAGGGCGAACTCCGGGATGTCAGCGTCATAGACCCGGAAGGCGTCGGTTTCTTCGCGTCGCGCCCAGCGCCGCAGGTGTTTGAGGTTCTTCAGCAGGCGGTTTTCCATGTCCCGCCCTTCCCGCGGCGGTGGCGGCCACAGCTCCACCAGCTTGCAGTCCAGGGGGCCATTGCGGAAGCGGTATTCCCGGCGACGATCCAGGCCGGTGTGGCGCAGCAGATCCGGCTCGGTGGCGAGCAGGGCATAGCGCCAGCCCTTCAGGGGGCCGCGCAGGCGTTCGCCCAGCAGGGTAAACAGGGCGGGCAGATCCTCCCGTTCTTCCAGTCGCTCCCCATAGGGCGGGTTGCTGATCACCAGGCCGGATTCGGTGCCGGGCGGCGCCTTCAGTTCGGCCATTTCGCGACGGGTGAAGATCAGCCAGTCTTCCAGGCCGGCCGCGGCGGCGTTGGCGCGGGCAGCGGTGATGGCTGCCGGGTCGTGGTCATAGCCGGCCAGGCGGCAGTCGGAAAGATCCAGCTGTTCCAGCTCACTGCGGGCGTGGCTCTTCTGGCGCTGCCACTCGGCGGCTTCATGGGCCGGCCAGCCGCGAAAACCCCAGCGGCGACGGTACAGGCCGGGGGCAATGCCGCCCTTCATCAGGGCCGCCTCGATGACCAGAGTGCCGCTGCCACAGAAGGGGTCAAGCAGGTGCTCGTGTTCCGGCCAGCCAGCGGCCATCAGCAGCGCCGCAGCCAGATTCTCCTTGATGGGGGCGCCCCCGGCCTGCTTGCGATAACCCCGCTGGTGCAGGGGGCCCGCACCCAGGTCGCGATAGAGCCGGATGCGCTGGCCATCGAAATGAGCGAAGACCAGCAGATCCGGCGCCTCGGGTTTCAGGGGCGGGTGCTCGCGCCCGGCGGCCCGCAGACTGTCCACAATGCCGTCCTTGACCCGCTGGCGGCCGAAGCGGCTGTGATTGATCCAGCCGCCGGTGCCGCGAAAGTCGATGGCAAGTGAGTCGCCATCGATCATCTGCCCGGCCCAGTCGATGTCGGTGAGGGTCTGCATCAGGGTCTCGTCGCTGTGGGCCGGGCCCTCGGCGATGGGCACCAGGATGCGGGCGGCCACCCGTGAATACAGGCAGGCACGGTAAATGGCCGCCAGTTCACCCTCGCCCGCAATCAGGCGGCCGGCACGCTGGCTGACCGTGATGCCCAGTGCGGCCAGTTCCTTCTCAAGCCAGGGACCACAATGCGGGGGACAGAGAAAATTGACTTCCAATTCAGACTCCTGGGGCTTGTTCACACCCCCCGTATGGGGGGGCGATATCGCTTGCTCAGGGCGCTTCGTGGGACTAAAGTCCATATTGGCAGCGGGCAGGCGGAGCGAGTGTACCGCAGTCCCGGCGAGTGGTCAGCCATGACCGGTTCAGGCCTGGAACTCCTCTGCCTTGATTGCCTTGGTCACGGATGTGACAAGCGAACGTCAATTTCAAGGAGTAATAAAATGCATTACAGCAAAAAACTGATTGGTTCTACGGCGGCGGCCCTCGTGCTGGCCTCGGGTAACGCCCTGGCATCCGGCAGTGCCGGCGTCTACTACGCCGATTTTGGTGATGGCGGGGACGGTTTCGGTATCGAAGGCAGCTTCATGCTGGGTGACAGCTTCCGCCTGTTTGGTGATGTCACCATGGTGGATGAAGAGGGTTTCGAGACGGACATCGTCCGTATCGGTGGTAGCTTCGTTCTGCCCATGAGCGAGCAGATGTCCATTGAGGTGGGGGGGTCCTTTCAGAACTGGGAAATGACCTTCAGCGATCCCTTCTTCGGCACCATGTCTGCCGACGATGATGCCATCGGCCTGCACGGTATCCTGAACTTCGCGGTCACTCCCGAGTTTCACCTTCGTGCCAGTGCTGAATATCTGATGTTCGATGATTTGGACGATGAAGACTTTGTTCTTGGTTTCCGTGGCACCTACTTCGTGACGCCGGAGATCTCTGTGTTCGGCGGGGTTGAAATCTATACCAATGATGACCTGTTCGATGAGAACCTGCTGAAGATCGGTGCCAGCTTCAACTTCTGATGGGTACCTGGTTCCGGAAGTGACGCTGTCTGGCGTCGAAACGGGGAGGTTTGACCTCCCCGTTTTTTTTTTGCCCGTTTTTGGGGCGGGTTCATGCGCTGGTAGACTGGCGAGGTCGGCGTATGGGGCGCCTTCTGCGATTCAAAAGGAGACAGTCATGTCCTCTGCTCATTCTTTCCGCTGGCTGCTTGCCGGCCTGCTTTGCCTGCCTTTCGGCACCACTGCAGCCACCGGCAACGTGGGTGTTCACTACACGGATTTCGGTGACGGTTTTGGTGATGGTTTTACCCTGTCCGGCGAGTTCGGTCTGGGGGACAGCTTTCTGCTGCATGGTGATTTCAGCAGCCTGGAAAGCGATGTGCTGGAGACCGACATCCTGCGGATCGGTGCTGACTGGCTGATGCCGCTCAACGAGGAAATGCGCCTTCGGGTGGGCGGCCGCTTTCAGAACTGGGATGTCACGGTGCCCGGCCCCTTCGGTGGCGGCTACGATGACAACGCCATCGCCGTCGGTGCGGGCCTTGATTATTTCCTCTCCGAAACCTTTCGTCTGGAAGCCCGTGGTGAGTACCTGACTTTTCTGGATGATGACGTGGACGATTTCGTGCTGAGCTTCGGTGCGGCCTGGCGTTCCGGTCTGATCGGTCTGTCCGGGCAGGTGGAAGCCTATACGGGGGATGTGGACGAGACCCGTATCCAACTTGGCCTGCACTTTCACTTCGATTGATGAACGATACGCCGAGGCTGCCAGACTGGCTGAGCGACGCCCAGCGCACGCAGCTGGGCAGCCTCGGTCTCGAATCCCTGCTGTCCTGCAGCCCCTATGTGCAATCCGTGCTTCGGCGGGATGAGGGGCTGCTGGACTGGCTCGAGCAGGCACAGGGTGCCCGGACGGCGGACGGCATTCGCGCTCGCTGGCAACACCTGCTCGAGTCCGAGGACGAAGCCGCGGTCATGGCGGGCTTGCGCGTTGCCCGCAATCGGGAAATGGTGCTGACGCTCTGGCGGGACATCAGCGGCCAGGATTCACTCTCCGACACGCTCGGCGCACTGACCGCGCTGGCGGATGCCCTGATCGGCCTGGCGCATGACTGGAGCCGGGCCCGGCTGCTGGCTCGTCACGGCTGTCCGCGCAATGGCGCGGGCAAGGAACAGTCACTGATCGTGCTGGGCCTGGGCAAGCTGGGCGGTGGCGAGCTCAATTTCTCTTCCGACGTGGACCTGATCTTCGCCTTTCCGGAAGGCGGGGAAACGGATGGTGAGCGCGCTCTGGACAATGAAACCTTCTTCACCCGCCTGGGCCGCCAGATCATCCGCCTGCTGGATGAAGTCACCGCCGATGGCCAGGTCTATCGGGTGGACATGCGACTGAGGCCTTTCGGCGCCAGTGGCCCCCTGGTCATGAACTTCAGCGGCATCGAGACCTACTACCAGCTGCATGGGCGGGAGTGGGAGCGCTATGCCCTGATCAAGGCTCGCCCGGTGGCGGGCGATATCCAGGCGGGCGAGTCCCTGCTGCGGGAGCTCCAGCCCTTCGTCTATCGCCGTTATCTGGATTATTCCGTGTTCGGCTCCCTGCGCGACATGAAGCAGGGTATTCGGCGCGAAGTCAGGCGCAAGGGCCTGGAAGACAATATCAAGCTGGGGCGGGGCGGCATTCGCGAGATCGAATTCATCGTCCAGCTGTTCCAGCTCATCCGCGGCGGCCGCGAAGCCGAGCTGCGCCAGCGCAGCCTTCGCTCTGCCCTGGAAGGGGCGGTGCAAAACGGCCACATTGCTGCTGCCGATGGCGAGCGCCTGCAGGCCCATTACGACTTTCTTCGCCGCCTGGAGAATCGCATTCAGGGCCTTCACGATGCCCAGACCCATGATCTGCCGGATGACGCAGCGGACCGGGAACGGCTGCTGGCCATGATGGGCATGCGATCCTGGCCCGAACTGGAGAATCAAGTCGCCGAAGTCCGGCGTGAGGTGGGCGAGGCCTTCGATGACGTGTTTGTCGGTCCTGCTCTGCCGGAAGAGCAGGCAGCCGGCAATGCCTTTGACGATCTCTGGCGGGATCGACTGGACGAGGCTGCCGCGGAGAAACTGCTGCGGCGCACCGGCTTTGCGGATGCGGCGCGGGTTCGCGATCTGTTGAGCAAGCTGCGCGAAAGCCGGCCCGTGCAGCGCATGGGCGAGCGGGGCCGGAAGCGCATCGACCGCCTGATGCCTTCGGTGCTGCTTCTGGCCGCGAGCAAGGACAATGCCGAGGCCACTCTGCAGCGCATGGCCTCCGTGGTGGAGGCCATTGCCACACGCACGGCCTATCTCGCCTTGCTGGTGGAAAACCCGCGAGCCCTGGAACACCTGGGTCGCCTGTGTGCGGCGAGCCCCTGGGCGGCGGAACGCATTGCCCGCCATCCCCTGTTGCTGGACGAGCTGATTGACCCGCGCATCTTCCAGGAAAGCCCCGAGCCCGAGGCCTACGCCCGTGAACTGGACGAGCTGCTGAACGGCTGCGGCGATGACCTGGAACGGCTGATGGATGCCCTGCGGGAATTCCAGCAGGCCACGGTGCTGCGAGTGGTGGCGGCGGATATTGCCGGCGCGCTCGAGGTGGGCGAAGTGAGCGACCGCCTGACCCTGCTGGCCGAGCTGATTCTGCAGCGGGTACTCGGGATCGCCCGCCGGGCCCTGGTGGAACGCCACGGCCATCCCCGCTGTGAAGACCCCGACGCGAGAGAGCCCGGCTTCATCATCGTGGCCTACGGCAAGCTGGGCAGCATCGAACTGGCCTATGGCTCGGATCTGGATCTGGTTTTCCTCCATGACAGCCGCGGCGAGGCCCAGCAGACCGATGGCGAGCGCAGCGTGGATAACGGGCTCTTCTTCGCCCGTCTCGCCCAGCGCATCATTCATCAACTGGCCACCCCCACGCCGGCCGGGCGCCTGTACGAAGTGGATACCCGACTGCGCCCCAGTGGTGCCTCCGGCCTGCTGGTCAGTGGCCTGGAGGCCTTCGTGGACTACCAGCGTGAGAAGGCCTGGACCTGGGAGCACCAGGCCCTGATGCGTGCCCGCCCCGTGGCGGGGGATGAAGCCCTGCAGGCGGCATTCCGCGAGGCGCGCCAGGCGATCCTGTGCCGGGCGCGTGATCACGCCGGCCTGAAGAAGGACATCGTGGCCATGCGCGAGCGCATGCTGGCCGAGCAGACGTCCGGTGACGGGGCGGACCTCAAGCGCAGCAGCGGCGGCCTGGTGGATGCCGAATTCCTTGTCCAGTACTGGGCCCTGGCGCATGCCGCCGAGCATCCGGCGGTGGTGGCGGGAACCGGCATGGTGGAGCACCTGCGGGCCCTGAAGGAGGCCGGCTGCATCGAGGCCGATGTGGCACAACAGCTGGAGAAAGCCGCCTATACCCTGCGCGGGGAGCTGCATGCCCGTACCCTGGCCGGCAACAGGGAGCGGCCGTTGCCCCACGCCGTGCAAGCGGCCATGTCGACGGTGGCGGGAATCTGGCATGCCACCTTCGACTGAGGGGGCGTCCGAGTTGTTATAATGCGCCCCGTTGTTTCCTTGCGATCCTCACAGGAGTCTTTCATCGTGGCGCAGAATGAAGCCGTGGGCACCGCCCGAAACCAGGCCACCCCCAATGACCGCATGCTCTACGAGGTCAGCCGTGCCGACCTGCCGGTGCATTGCCCCATGCCGAACATGAGCCTGTGGAACTCCCATCCCCGGGTCTATATTCCGGTGGCGGAGCAGGGTGAAGCCCGTTGTCCCTATTGCGGTGCCCTCTACGTCCTCAAGGACTGACCTCTCTTGGCGGAATCGCCTGACAGCGTCCTGTTCGTTCCCGTCAGCGGGCCAGGCGGCTCGGGTGAGTATTACCGCTGCCTGGCCATTGCGCGTGCCCTGCGGGCACATCGGCCGGGGCTGGTGATTCATTTCCTGGTCAACCGCCATGCCCGCCTGGAGCGGGATGCCCGTTTTCACTATCACGAACTGAATGACAGCCCGACGCGGGATCGGCTGGCGGCGCGGGAATACATCGAGCAGCTGCGCCCGGCGCTGGTGCTGTTCGATTCCGCCGGGCGCATGATGCATTTTCGGGCCGCCCGCGCCGTGGGAGCCAGGGTCGCCTGGCTGAGTGACCGCCCCAACAAGCGGCGCAAGGCCTTTCGCTGGCGCATGCTGCCCCTGCTGGACCTGCATCTGATGGCCGCACCCGGAGAGGCGGCGCCTCGCCTATCCTTCCTGCATCGATTCAAGCAACGCTGCTTCCCCGGACTGAAAACCGTTTTCTTCAGTGGCATCGCGCCCCCCGCCGATGCCAGCCGGCGCCAGGCCCTGTGTGACGCCCTGGGCCTGCCGGATTCGGACTACCTGCTCTTCGCCCCCGGTGGTGGCGGCTATGAAAGGGGCGGTCGCCCCGTGCCGGAGATCATGCTGGAGGCGGCAGCGATCAGCGCCACCGAAACCGGCCTGCCCGCCATCATGCTGATGGGGCCCCAGTACAAGGGGGCAGTGGAATCTCATGAGACGGTGCGCGTGGTAAAGAGCCTGCCCACGGAAGACCTCAGCCAGCTACTGGGCGGTGCCCGCCTGGCCGTGATTGGTGCCGGCAGCATGATGACCACCCAGACCCTGTCACTGGGCGTGCCGGCCGTGCTGGTACCCGCCGGTGGTGATGATCAGCCGCCGCGCATCAACGATTTCAGTCGCCGGGGTCTGGTCAGCGCCGCGCCCATGGAGGCCGGGCCGATGGCCGAGGCGGCGATTGCCCTGGCTCGAGATGCGGATCGCCGTGCGGCGCAGCAGGCCGCGGTGCGGGATGCGGGGATTCGCAATGATGTGGAGTTGGTGGCGGCTGGGTTACTTGAGTTGCTGAGTGCTGAGTGCTGAGTGCTGAGGGGGCAGTGCCGTTCGTTGTCGTGATCGTTGTCGTAGTCGTTGTCGGCATTTTCTGATTTTGTGAAAAGCTCGATTACGACAACGACAACGACAACGATTTTACGGTTTATTCATTCTTTACGTGTTTTCCGCCGGTCCAGCCACCCTGCGACAGCACCGCCTTACCCAGCTGCTTCGGGCTGTCCTCAAGATCGGTGGCCATGGAATCGTTCCAGCGGTTGAGGAAGCCATAAAGGCAGACCGCGCCGAGGATCTCCACGATCTGCTCTTCGCTCCAGTGTTCCCGCAGGCGGGCGAACAGTTCCCCGTCCACGGCATTGGGCACCGAGCCGGCGGCCAGGGCGAAGTCCAGGGCCACGCGTTCGGCGTCGCTGTAGTGTGGACTCGTCTGATACTCCCAGACGGCGGCGACCTTGTCCTCGCTCACGCCCTTGATCTGGGCGGCGATCAACGAGTGCGCCTCGCAGTACTGACAGCCGGCGGCGCGGCTGGCGAAATGGGCGATCAGACGCTTGAAGCCCGGATCCACCGCGCCGGCCGGATCCATCACGGCATTGGTCAGTGCCCCGAAACCCTTCACCATCGCCGGCCGCCGCTGCATGGTCAGCAGGCTGTTGGGCACAAAGCCGAGAATGTCTTCGAAAATGGCAAAGTCATCCGCCAGCTCGGGCGTGGTTTCTTTTGGCAGGGGTTTCATGTGGGCCATAAAAAAAACATCTCCATCAGCAACGAAAGTCGTAATCGTAATCGTAGTCGTAATCGTAATCGGCTTTTCTAGGGAGCAAGGAGCAAGGAGCAAAAAGCGAAAACCGCGCCGTGCCTGTTCTTTATGTTTTACTCGTAGCTCGTCGCTCGAAAAAGCCGATTACGACTACGATTACGACTACGAACGGCACTGCCTACTCAGCACTCACCACTCACCACTCACCACTCACCACCCCATCCAACTTCTCAACCACATCCTCAACCTCAATCCGATCCATTACTTCCGGGTTACGCACCCTCGTCCCCCAACGTACTTCCTCCACCGTCTTGCCCGTTTCAGCCAGCAGGGCCTCGGGGTAGCGGTTTACGCACCACTGGCGGCTGAAGTAGGGGCCGGTGCGGTCGGGATTGGAGCTGGCATACAGGCCGATCACGGGGGTGCCGGCGGCCGTGCCCATGTGGGCGGGGCCGGAATCGGGGCAGAGTACGGCAGTGGCCCGCCGGATCAGGGCAAAGAGCTGCTTGAGACTGGTTTCGCCCACAAGGCTGGTCACCGGGCATTCGGCCTCTTCCTCAATGGCCGCGGCCATGGCCCGTTCGCGTTCCGTGGGGCCACCCGTGATCAGGGTGGCCATGCCGTGTTCGCGGGCGGCGTGCTCGATCACGCGGGCGTAACGCTCTGCCCGCCAGTCGCGGAAGTTGCGTGCGCGCTGGCTGGAGCAGGGGCTGATCAGCAGGGTGGGCCGGCCCTCGGGGATGTGCCGGCGGGCGAAGGCCTCGTCCGTATCGGGGACGGGTATATCCCAGCGTGGTCGGCTGATATCGGCATCCAGCTCGGCCGCGAAGGCGAGCAGACCGTCCATGACGTGAGCGCGGGGGGCGGGGGGAATGCGTTCACGGGTGAACAGCCACTGGTAATCCCGGGCGCGCTCCCGGTCGAAACCGATCCGGCGGTGAGCGGGAATGAGCAGACTGGCGGCACTGGCTCGCAGGGCCACCTGCATGTGCAGCAGGGCATCAAAGCGTCGGCGCGCCAGGCTGTGGCGGAGCGCCCGGTAGGCGCCCAGTCCGGCTTTCTTGTCGAAGCTGATAAACTCCACCCCATCAATGTCTCCCACCAGGCTGGCTTCCAGGCGGCCGATCACCCAGGTGATCGCTGTCTCCGGCCAGCGGTCCTGGAGGGCGCGTAACACCGGCACGGTATGGCACACATCGCCAATGGCGGACAGACGCAGCATGGCGATGGCATCCGGCGCCTGGATGGAAGGATGGTTGTCCGTCATGAATTCCGATTCCCTGTTCCCGAGTCGGCAGGAAGGCTGCCTCATGCTAGCGGATGCCCGGCGCATGGGCCAGCCAAAGCCCGAGCACTTCGAGCCCGATTGGTGGCGGGCGGCCGGTCGCATCATCGGTGAGGCCACGGGCCGGGGTAGCGCCTGGTTCATCGACGTGGACAATGAACAGTGGGTGCTGCGTCACTACCGGCGCGGTGGTGTCGTTGGCCGCTTCAACCAGGATGCCTATCTGTTTACCGGCGAAGCGCGCAGTCGCCCGGTGCGGGAGCTGCGTCTGCTCGCCGAGATGGAAGGCAGGGGCCTGCCGGTTCCCGCGCCGGTGGCCATGCGGCTTCAGCGCCACGGACTGTTCTATCGCGCTGACCTGCTGACGGTGCGCGTTCCCGGTCGTCCACTTTCTGCGCTGCTCGCGGACGGGGCGGCCGATCCCGCCCTGTTTGCCGTGATTGGTGAGGTCATTGGCCGCTTCCATCGTGAAGGCGTCTTCCATGCCGATCTCAATGCCCACAATATCCTGGTGGATGGTCACAGCGTTCATCTGATTGATTTTGATCGCGGCGAGTGGCGCTCTCCGGGGCGTTGGCAGCGGGCCAATCTGGATCGTCTGCAGCGTTCGCTGCGAAAACTGCTCGCTGATCAGTGGCGGGGTAATGCGCACTGGCTCCAGTGCTGGCTGGCACTGGAGCAGGCCTGGCAGGAGGCCTTGAGTCCGGAAACCCCGATTGAATGATTCCCGCACGGAGAGACAGCAAGGCAATGAACTTCCTTCGAGGCGTACTCACACAACTCATCATCATCCCCACCACCGTGATTCTCATCGTGCCGATGATGATCACCGCCCTGATCAAGGTGCTGGTGCCCGTTCGCCCGTTCCGCCGTTTCTGCACCCGGATCGTCATCGGCATTGCCGAGATCTGGGCCTGGGTGGTACCGCGCACCTTCCGTGCCCTGCATCACACCCGTTACGAGATCAGCGGCGACCTGGATGTAGATTGCCAGCACAGCTACATGCTGATCTGCAATCACCAGACCTGGGTGGACATCCCCGTCCTGCTTGAAGTCTTTGATGGGCGCATGCCCTTCTATCGCTTCTTCCTGAAGAAGGAACTGATCTGGCTGCCCCTGCTGGGCATGGCCTTCTGGGCGCTGGAATATCCCTTCATGAAACGGTATTCCAGGGCTTATCTGGAAAAGCACCCGGAGAAGCGGGGCGAGGACCTCAAGGCCACCAAGATCGCCTGTGACCGCATGCGGGGCCTGCCGGCCACCATCATCAACTATCCGGAAGGTACACGCTTCACCCGCGCCAAGCATGAAAAGCAGGGCTCACCCCATCGCAACCTGCTGCGCCCCCGGGCCGGCGGCATCAGCTTCGTGCTCACCTCCATGAACGATCAGCTGGACAGCCTGATCGATGTCACCATCCGCTATCCCGACGGCATTCCCGGCTTCTGGCACTTCCTCGCCAATGGGGTCTCACGCATTCAGGTGCATGTCAGAAAGCTGCCCATCCCCGTGGAGATGACCCAGGGGGATTACCAGAACGATCCCGAATTCCGCGAACGCTTCCAGGAATGGGTCAACCGTCTGTGGGAAGAGAAGGACCAGCTGCTGGAGGAAATGAAAAAAAGCTGATTGGCCACGGATGAACACAGATGAACGCAGATGTGGGCCGTGCTGTCGGGAATGCCGTGCGGTTTCTGAGAGCTTGTGCCTGGGGAAGGCAGGGGAAAATCGGGCATGAAGATCACGAAGAAAAGCAGAAGATGTTGAAGGTAGGATAATGGCCAATACCCTGTGGAAAGGCTTCAGCCTCGATCATTGCCATCCTGAGGCACCCATCGAGGCTAAAGCCTCTCCCACATTACCCAAGCACACGCTTTGCCTGGCCTTATTTCGTGTTCATTTCGTGTGCATCTCGTGGTCCAATCCTTAAAGCCTTTCTATTCCGAAGCCGCACGGCATCTCTCACAGCACGGCCCACATCTGCGTTCATCTGTGTCCATCTGTGGCTAATCTTTCTTTCTCTTCCTTGGCTTTTCGTGCTTGCGATGCTCGGTGGTCTTGAAGCGGTTGTGGGTCCACAGATACTGCTCGGGCACCTTTCTGGCCTCGGCTTCGATCAGACAGTTGACGGTGGCACCGTCTTCTTCCGGTGACATGTCCGCCATGCCCTCAATGGGCGGGTCGATGCGCAGCTTGTAGCCGGCCTTGCCGGGCAGGCGCTCCACCCAGAAGGGCATGACCGTGGCGCCGCTGATGCGGGCCAGGCGATGGGTGGCCGGGTTGGTGGGAGCCGGCACACCGAAGAAGGGTACGGTGACCGAGTTGGCACCCTGATAGCCCTGATCCGGGGCATACCAGACCGTCCTGTTCTGCTTCAGGCTTTTCAACAGCTCGCGCACCGCATCCCGCGGAATGGCCTTCTCGAAGTGGGCCTCACGGCGGTTCTTGCTGATGTATTCCAGCAGTTCATTGCGATTGGGTCGATACATCAGGTGGAAGGGTCGGTAGAGAGAGAGCAGGCGGCCACCGATTTCCAGCGTGGTGAAATGAGCCGAGAGCAGAATCGCTCCCTTGCCCTTTTCCAGCGCCGCGTCCAGATGCTCCAGGCCCTCGATCTGCACCAGCTTGCGCAGGCGCCGATCCGATGCCCACCAGCACATGCCGATCTCGAACATGGCAATGCCCAGGGCCTCGAAGTGCTCCCGAATCAGCTGCTGCCGCTTCTCTTCAGACCATTCCGGAAAGCAGGTGCGCAGATTGTATTCCGCCACTCGCTGACGCCGCCCGGCCAGCTTCTGCATCAGCCGCCCGAGACCGCGGCCGACCCGAAGCTGGGCGGAATAGGGCAGCAGAATGGCCAGCCGCAACAGCCCGAAGGCCAGCCAGCCCGCCCAGTAACGCGGGTGAAGCAGTGATGTTTTCTTGGGTGTGCTCATGGTTGTTGATCTTGCCATAGCTTGTTTGTGAAAAAACATGGGAACCACCGAAGACACCGAGCGCACCGAAGTTCAGGTGGGCGGGGAATCCCCGGAATCTTCTGCTGACCGCCCCGGAATCCAGCTGCTCAGCGGAAACAATCATTCATTACAGCGTATTTTTTCGGTGTGTTCGGCGTCTTCGGTGGTTTCAATGTTTTCAACGCCTGCCAGCGAGGAAGCGCGCGCGCCGCCAGCGCTTGTGCAGTCGCGTCTTGAAGCGGTCGAAAGACCAGAAGTACTGTTCCGGCACCTTGCGGATCTGTTCTTCCAGTACGGCGTTGGTGCGAACGGTGTCGGCTTCCGGATCGTCACTGGGGAAGTCTTCCAGAGCCGGCAGCAGGTGCAGGCAATAGCCACGGCCACCCGGCAGGCGCTCCGGGTAGAAGGGCACCACGGGCGAGTCGGTGGCGCGGGCGATACGGGAGGTGGCGGTATTGGTGGGTGCCGGCCGGCCGAAGAAGGGCACCCAGACGTGGTTCTGCTTGGTGTAGGCCAGGTCCGGTGCGTACCAGACGCAATGGCCTTCCCGGAGTCGCCGCATCAGGGTGCGGATATTGTTGCTGGGGATGATGCCGTCAAAGTGACGACGGCGAGAGCGCTGCACCACATACTCGAGCACCGGATTCCTGTTGGGCCGGTACATGAGATGGAAGGGTGTAAACAGGCCCAGCAGCCGCCCGCCGATTTCGAAACTGGTGAAGTGGGCGCTCATGATCAGCACGCCCTTGCCTTGCGCCTGCGCGGCTTCAAGATGCTCGAGGCCCTCCACCGTGACCAGGCGCCGAAGCCGACGGTCACTGGCCCACCAGCCAAGGCCCAGCTCGAAAATGCCGATCCCGACCGCCTCGAAGTGTGCCTTGGCCAGCCGCCCATGTTCCCGGCGCGGCTTGTCCGGAAAACAGCGGCGCAGGTTGAGGTAGGTGTAAAAGCGCCAGCGCCAGGCCAGGTAGTAGATGCCCCGCCCAAGGCCGCGTCCGATCAGCACCAGTAGCGGGAAGGGCAGCAGCAGCATCAGACGCAACAACCCCAGGCCCAGCCAGGCGGGCCAGTGGAGCGGTGAGAGAGGTGGGCGTGGGATGTTCTCGCTTGTTTTTGCCATGGGGGGATTATAGCGAGTTGGGGGGCTGAGTACTGAGTACTGAGTACTGAGTACTGAGTGCTGAGTGGGCAGTGCCCTCGTTGTCGTAATCGTAGTCGTAATCGGCATTTCGATTGAAACGTGAATCGGAGGGCGGCGTTAGAGGGTGCCGGGGTGCTTGGAGTGTTGCGGCCTCGAGAGTGAGGCGTGAGGTGTGAGGTGTGAGGGGAAAGGCGGGGCGCCTTTGGCGCCCAACGGCCGGCCGGCGGCCTGCCTGGTTCGCGCGTAGCGCGGAAGCCGAAGGCTTCGGGGTTTCACCTCACGCCTTACACCTTACACCTCACGTTCGGAGCCGGAAAGCCGGCGGTGCCTCCTCGCCCGCTAACGGCTCCGACAAACGCCAATCGCGGCAAGAATGCCGCTCCCACAGTAGGTGGCAAGGCTCCGTCTAACGCTCCCTTCGATTCACGATTCACTCGTCATCCCAAGCCCAATGCCACGCCCCGTGCTCCATGCCCAGCCGTGCTATCATTTCGGCCCAGTATTTCCCGCCAACACAGGGGTTTGCGCGTGCAGCTTCCGGATTTTTCCAAGGCCCGGGTTCTGGTCCTGGGTGATGTCATGCTTGATCGCTACTGGCAGGGGCCAACGGGGCGCATTTCTCCGGAGGCGCCGGTGCCGGTGGTGCGTGTGGAGAACGAGGACACCCGCCCCGGTGGCGCCGGCAATGTGGCGCTCAATCTGGCCTCCCTGTCCGTGAACAGCCGCCTTATGGGTTGCGTGGGCGATGACGAAGCCGCTGCCTTGCTGCGTGCGGCCCTGGATGATGCCGGCATCGAGCACCAGCTGATCGATTGGGGCCTGCCCACCATCACCAAACTGCGGGTCATCAGCCGCAATCAACAACTCATTCGCCTGGATTTTGAACAGCCGGGTGGCACGGCACCACCCGAGGCCCTGGCTTCCGGTTTTGATCGGCAGCTGGATGGACACCAGGTTGTCGTCCTGTCCGATTACGCCAAGGGCTGCCTGAGCGGGATCCGGGCGCTGATTGCCGAGGCCCGCGAGCGGGGCCTGCCGGTGCTGGTTGACCCCAAGGGCCATGATTTCAGCCGCTATCGAGGAGCCAGCCTGCTGACGCCCAATCTGGGCGAGTTCGAGGCCGTGGTCGGTCCCTGTCCGGATGACGCCACCCTGGTGGAGAAGGCCGAAGCCCTGGCAAAGGAGCTGTCCCTGGAGGCGCTGCTGGTGACCCGCAGCGAGAAGGGCATGAGCCTGATTCGTCCCGGCCAGCCGCCGTTGCACCTGCCGGCTCGTGCCCGGGAAGTATTCGATGTCACCGGCGCCGGCGATACCGTTATCGCCGTGTTTGCCGCCATGCTGGCGGCCGGTGAAGGCATGGACAACGCGGCCCGCCTGGCCAATCTGGCCGCCGGTCTGGTGGTGGGCAAGCTGGGGGCGGCCACGGTCAGCCCCTCCGAGCTGCGTCTGGCCATGCATGACGCCGGTGCGCCGGAAGCGGCGGTGATGGATCAGGCCACTCTGGTGCATGCGGTTCGTCACGCCCGCGAGCGGGGCGAGAAGGTGGTCATGACCAATGGCTGTTTCGACATTCTTCACGCCGGTCACGTCAGTTATCTGCGCGCCGCCCGAGCCCTGGGTGATCGGCTGATCGTGGCGGTGAATGATGATGATTCCGTGCGTCGCCTCAAAGGTGACGGCCGCCCGGTCAATCCGCTCATGAACCGCATGAGTGTGCTGGCGGGGCTGGAAGCGGTGGACTGGGTCGTTCCATTCTCGGAAGACACCCCTGAACGCATCATCTGCGAACTCCTGCCTGATCTTCTGGTCAAGGGTGGTGACTACCGCCCGGCGGAGATTGCCGGGCATGACTGTGTGGTGGCCAATGGCGGTGAAGTCCGGGTGCTGGATTTCGTCGATGGCCTGTCCACCAGCGACATCCTGGCTCGCGTTCGCGGCCAATAACCGTCAGGCAGGAATCCAGTTTCCATGTCGCGCACTCTGTATAACCTTGCCCTTGCCGCCTTGATGCCGGTGGCCTTGCCCCTGATGGAATGGCGCGCCCGTCGCCAGACCCGCGCGGGTGATGCCTGGGCCCAGCGTCTCGGTTTCATTGACCAACAACCGGCGGGGGAAGGCCCCATTTGGGTTCACGCGGCCAGCGTGGGTGAAGTGCAGGCCGCACTGCCCCTGTTGCGGGCCCTGGACAATGCCATGCCGCACCGGCGGATCGTTGTCACGACCTTCACCGCCGCTGGTGCCCGTCGTCTGGCGGAAGCCGCGGGGGATCGTGTGGTGCGGCTGATGCTGCCCTACGACCTGCCCCGGCCGGTCAATCGTTTTCTGGATCGCCTGCGTCCCGCCGCCCTGCTGGTGACCGAAACCGAACTCTGGCCCAACCTGTTTCGTGCCGTTCGGGCACGGGGCATTCCCCTGATGATCGGCAGTGCCCGCCTGAGCGAAAAGGCACATCGGCGCTATCGCCGCATTCCCGGCCTGGTGCACGAGGCCCTTTCCTGCGTGGACATGGTGGCGGCCCAGAGTGATGCCGACGCCGAGCGTTTCCGTGACCTGGGCGCGCCGGTGGAAAGGGTGGAGACCTTCGGCAACGTGAAGTTCGATCTGCACGCCTCCAGTTCGGTGGCGGAACAGGGTGCGGGCCTGCGACGCAGCCTCTTCGGCGAGCGACCGGTCTGGGTGGCCGGCAGTACCCGCCAGGGTGAAGAGGAAAAACTGCTGGATGCCCTGGAACAGATTCGCATCCAGAAGCCCGACATCCTGCTGGTGTTGGCCCCCCGCCATCCCGAGCGGGCGGGACATCTGAAACAGTTGATCAAGGCCCGCGGCCTGAGCTCGGTCAGTCGCAGTGACGGTGCCAGCGCCGAGGGCGCGGACGTTTTCATTGTCGACACCCTGGGTGAGCTGATGACCTTCTACGCCACCGCGGACGTGGCCTTCGTCGGCGGCAGCCTGGTGCCGGTGGGGGGGCACAACCTGCTTGAACCGGTGGTTCTTGGTATCCCCGTGCTGACCGGCCCCTACTATGACAATGCCCGGGACGTGGCCGAAATGCTGATCGCGGCCGGCGCCGTCAAGCAGGTCAATGACAGCACGGCCCTGGCCGAGCGGGTTCTGACCCTGATCAATGATGGCTCGGCCAGAGCCGAACAGGCCGCAGCCGGCTGGGCCGTGATCGAACGCAACCGCGGCGCGGTCAATCGATTGGTGGAACGGCTTGCCCGGTTGATGGGTGAGGAGTTGTTGGGGGGTGGTGAGTTCTGAGTGCTGAGTGCTGAGTGCTGAGTGCTGAGGGGCGCTGTGCCATCCTCGTAATCGTAGTCGTAATCGTAATCGTAATCGTAATCGGCTTTGATCAAGGCTGGAAAAAGCCGATTACGACTACGACTACGAGAAAGGCTCGGCGCGGCCTTGCCTTCGGGTCATTGCCCCGGTCTGGCGCCCTCAAGATCCATGTCGTCGGTATCCACTTCCAGATCTTCCACCGCTTCGCCGGGGTCGGCGCCCAGCAGGGCGTTGAGCTGGCGGATGTCGTCCATGCCCAGTTCGCCGGTGGCCTGGCGCAGCCGCAGGGTATTGATCAGAAAGTCGTAGCGGGAGCGGGCGTAGCTGGTCTGGGCGTTGAACAGGGCCTGGCGGGCATCCAGGATATCCACCGTGGTGCGGGTGCCCACCTCGAAGCCGGCTTCGGTGGCCTGCAGGGCGGTCTGGTTGGATTCCACGGCCTGGCGCAGGGCGCGTACGCGGGAACGCTCGGACAGCACGCCAAGGTAGGCGTCCCGGGTCATGCGCTCGGCTTCCCGCAGTGTGCGCTCGAGGCGGTTCTCGTCCCGCTCCAGTTCGGCGCGTGCCTGACGGGTCTGGGACATGCGCTGACCACCGGAATACAGCGGCAGGTTGAACTGCAGTTGGATCGAGCGGCTGTCCACATCCTGCTGATCGAAAAGATCTTCCCCACGCTGCTCCGTCCGGCCCACGTTGGCGACCAGGTCGAGGGTGGGGTAATGCTGGGCGCGGGCCCGGCGAACAGCACTCTCAGCCGCTTCCATCGCAAAGCGGGATGCCAGCACGCTGTAGTTACCTTCGCGGGCTCGGGTCACCCAGGCTTCCGGATCGGCCGGGTCGGGCAGGGACAGAGGCATGTTTTCTTCGGGAGCGAGAATCTCACCCGGATACTGTCCGATGATTTCCCGCATCTGTTCACGCCGCAGGCTGACCTGGCGATCGGCGGCAATGCGGTCGGCCACGGCATTGTCGTAGGCGGCCTTGGCTTCCTGCACGTCGGTGATGGCGATCAGACCCACCTCGAACCGTCGTTCTGCGCGCTCCCGCTGTCGCAGAATCGCTTCCTCATTGGCCCTGGCCGAGGCCTGCTCGTCCAGTGCAGCGAGCAGATCGAAATAGGCCTCGGCCACGCGGATGGCCAGATTCTGCATTTCCGCCTCGAACAGGGCATCGGCTTCGGCCACCGCTGCTTCGGCTTGCCCCAGTTCCTGGAACTGGCCCCAGTTAAACAGGGTCTGGCGAAGCTGAAGACCGATCTGGGTGGTGTCCGTGTCACGTCGAAAATCCTGCAAACCAATCTGACCGGTATCCGGGTCGGCACCGATGCTGGCGCCTTCACGAACAGCATCCTGGTAACTGGCGCTGAGCGAAATCTGGGGCAACAGTTGGCCGCGCGCCTGCGGATAGCGCTCCCGGGCCGCATCGCGGTTGGCGCGCGCTTCACGGATTGCTGGATCGTTGTTGACCGCCAGCTCGTAAATTTCCAGCAGACTGGTGCGTTCGCCGGTATTGGCGCTGGCAAGCGGGGTCGCCAGAATGATGGTCAGAAACACACTGACAAGTACAGGCCGCAGTGACATGGTCACGACTCCTTTGCGGTTTGGTGTTGTATCAGACTATATCAGCTAATCCGGGAAATGCAAACCGATTTTCGCCTCGGCCGGACAGTGCGTGGCGGAGGCGGTGGGTCAGTAACGGGGAATGCGCTCGTCCACGGTCTGCGACCAGGCATCAATGCCGCCCTCCAGGTTGCTGACATCGGTGAAGCCACTGCGTTCCAGGAAATCAGCCGCCATGGCGCTGCGCACACCATGGTGGCACATGACGATCAGGGGGCGGTCGCGGGGAAGGTCATCCAGGTGTTGGGGCAGGCGGGCCAGGGGAATGTGCAAGGCATCCGGCAGACTGGCAAGTTCGAGTTCCACGGGCTCACGCACATCCAGGAGGACGGCACCGTCCGCCAATCTGTCTCTGGCCTGACCGGGTGTCAGATGTCGCATACCCCCTCCGGCCTCCTGGCGTGCTGGGGCGTTCAGAAATCGAAGGTGTGTTCGTCCCAGGCGTCGATCAACGGTGGCAGATTGGTCTCGAAGAGGTATTCGCAGGACCAGTCATCTTCGCTCACACGGGTGATCAGCTGGGCCTCCATGGCGGGCGCGCGCCCCGTGACCACGAACAGGCGCCCACCGACACCCAGGCGGTCGCGGAAGCTGGGGTGCAGATCCGGCATGGAGCCGGTGACCACGATGACGTCGAAGCGCTCGTCGGTCCAGTCCAGGGTGCTGGATTCCTGAACCTGCCCGCGAACACCCTTGATGTCCAGCGACTTCCAGACCTTCTCGGCGGTGTCGACGAAATCCGCGAAGCAGTCCACCGACATCACCTGTCCACCCAGACGGGCCAGGCAGGCGGCCAGATAGCCGCTACCGGTCCCCACTTCGAGCACACGCTCGCCTTCCTGGACGTTGACCGCCTGCAGCACCCGGCCTTCCAGCTTGGGCTGCATCATCATCTGGCCATGATCCAGCGGAATATTGGCCTCGGAAAAGGCAAGGCTCTTGTAGCGGGCCGGCACGAAATCCTCGCGCGGCAGTTTCTCCATGACCTCCAGCACGCGCGGATCAAGCACGTCCCAGGCGCGAACCTGGGCCTCCACCATCTGGCGGCGGGCGAAATCATTGGTCTGAAGGGCAAAGGGTGTCTGTTCCATGGCTGAGTGCAGTCTTCGCGGGGGTTTCGGGGCCGCCAAGGATACGGCGGTGGCCCCCGCAAGGCAAGTGCGGGAAGGCTTGATTCCGGAGCCGCCTGGTGCCACTCTGGCGCCGTCCATGGGGGTGTCCCAGCCGAGACCGAGGGTCTCGCCGGGGCTGAGAGACCGCAGGGGCCGCTGCCCGCGGCCAGCGCGGAAACCCCACGAACCTGATCCGGGTCATGCCGGCGCAGGGAATGGGAATGCCCGACACCCGGGCGAACAAGCCATTTCTGAGCCCCACCCGGATCTCCAATGCCGAATGACTGGAGGTCCGATCATGAGTGCCATTCCGAAAGATCTGAAAACCCGCACCGCCGAGCTGAAGGCGGAATCCACCCGACCCTTCCCCGGTTCCCGCAAGGTCTATATCCAGGGCAGTCGCGAGGACATCCGCGTGCCCATGCGGGCCATTTCCCAGGCCGACACACCCGCCCTGTTCGGGGTGGAAAAGAACCCGGACATCTTCGTCTACGACACCTCCGGCCCCTACACCGATCCCGAGGCCAGCATTGACCTGACCCGTGGCCTGCCGGCCCTGCGGGCCGCCTGGATCGAGGAGCGCGGGGACACCGAAGTGCTGGACAGGCTCAGCTCCGAGTACGGACGCAAGCGCCTGGAAGACGAACGCCTGGAAGGCCTGCGTTTCGACCACCGCCGGGCACCGCGTCGTGCAAAGGCCGGGGCCAATGTGACCCAGATGCATTACGCCCGGCGCGGCATCATCACGCCGGAGATGGAGTACGTGGCCATCCGAGAGAACATGAAACGGGCCGAGCTGGCGGAATCCGGCCTCGGCCAGCAGCACCCTGGCCAGAGCTTCGGCGCTGCCATCCCGGCGGAGATCACGCCGGAGTTCGTGCGTGAGGAGATTGCCCGCGGCCGGGCCATCATTCCCAACAACATCAATCACCCCGAATCCGAGCCCATGGCCATTGGCCGCAATTTCCTGGTCAAGATCAACGCCAACATGGGGACCTCGGCCGTGACTTCTTCCATCGCCGAGGAAGTGGAAAAGATGGTCTGGTCGGCCCGATGGGGGGCGGACACCATCATGGACCTGTCCACCGGCAAGAACATCCATGAAACCCGCGAGTGGATCATTCGCAATTCACCGGTACCGGTGGGCACGGTGCCTATCTATCAGGCACTGGAAAAGGTCAATGGCGAGGCCGAGGCCCTGACCTGGGAAATCTTCCGCGACACCCTGATTGAACAGGCCGAGCAGGGGGTGGATTACTTCACCATCCATGCCGGCGTGCGTCTGCCCTACGTGCCCATGACCGCCAAGCGGCGCACCGGCATCGTCAGCCGGGGTGGTTCCATCATGGCCAAGTGGTGTCTGGCTCATCACCGGGAGAGTTTCCTCTACGAGCACTTCGAGGAAATCTGCGACATCATGAAGGCCTATGACGTGGCTTTCTCCCTGGGTGACGGCCTGCGTCCGGGCTCCATCGAGGACGCCAATGACGAGGCCCAGTTCGCCGAGCTGGAGACCCTGGGTGAGCTGACCAGGATTGCCTGGGAGCATGATTGCCAGGTGATGATCGAGGGGCCGGGGCATGTGCCCATGCAGCTGATCAAGGAGAACATGGACAAGCAGCTGGAGCACTGTGGCGAGGCCCCCTTCTACACTCTGGGGCCGCTGACCACCGACATTGCCCCGGGCTACGATCACATCACCTCCGGCATCGGTGCGGCCATGATCGGCTGGTATGGCACCGCCATGCTCTGCTATGTCACGCCCAAGGAACACCTGGGCCTGCCCAATCGGGAAGACGTGCGCGAAGGCATCATCACCTATCGCATCGCTGCCCATGCGGCGGACCTGGCCAAGGGCCATCCCGGTGCCCAGGTGCGTGACAATGCCCTGTCCAAGGCGCGCTTCGAGTTCCGTTGGGAAGACCAGTTCAATCTGGGCCTGGATCCGGAAAAGGCGCGGGAGTATCACGACGAAACCCTGCCCAAGGATTCCGCCAAGGTGGCTCATTTCTGTTCCATGTGCGGGCCGAAGTTCTGCTCCATGCGCATCAGTCAGGAAGTGCGTGAATACGCCGACGAAAAGGGCCTCAACGACGCCGGCAGCGCCCTGGAAGAGGGCATGAAGGAAAAGGCCGAGGAATTCCGCCAGACCGGTGGTGATCTTTACCGCAAGGCCTGAGGAACCTCTGATTGATCAGAGCTTCCCTGACTTGACCCCCGTTCATGGCCCCGGCAGATTGGGGCCATGAGCGGGAGCGTCTACCAGCAAATTCCGGCCCCGGCCCTGGTGGCCGACGGTATCCTGCTGCTGCATGCCCTGATCGTCGCCTTCGTGATCGTCGGCCAGCTGTTGTTCATGATTGGCGGCTGGCGGGGCTGGGACTGGGTGCGGCGTTTCTGGCTGCGCCTGACCCACCTGGGCCTGATCGCCTATGTGACCCTGCAGGCCTGGCTGGGTGAGCTCTGCCCCCTGACCGTCTGGGAGCATGAGCTGCGGCGGGTGGCCGGGCAGTCCCCCCATGGTCAGGCCTTCCTCGAATACTGGCTGGGCCGCCTGATCTATTACGATTTGCCGGCCTGGGTGTTTCTCCTTGCTTACACGGTATTTGCCCTGCTGGTGCTGGTGACCTGGTGGTGGATTCCGCCTTATCGACGCGGTTCAGTCTGAGAGCCCGCCTTGTGAGCCTGGCCTTCCGCAGCTATTCTCAATCATTGGGGGCCGGGTATTCGATTCCCGCCTGGCCGGTTTATCGTGATTGAGGGAAACCACTGTGAATTCACGCCTGCTTTTCCCCGCCTTCCTGTTGTTGCTCATTTTGCTGAACGCTGCCTGTAACGGGACACGTGTCGCGGAATCGCCACCCGCTGCCACAAGCCCTCATTTGATCGAGCTGCCCCCCTTGACGGCGGAAGAGCGCGAGGCGTTGACGGCCGGTGACAAGCTGGAAGCAGAGCCACCGCTGGCGGGTATTGGCCGCAAGGTGCCGGAGGGGCAACAGCTGATCGATCTGGCTACTCTTGAATGGACCCGGAAAGGCGATCACCGAACGAGCCGTTTCGCGGTGCGTTCGCCCGGCGCTTCGGGGCTCCGTCTCGGGCTGAAGTTGCTGAATGGTCGGGACTGCGGATTGCAACTTCGTTTTGCCGGCGAGGGCGAGCAGCCCGGAGAAGCCATCAGCGCCTACATGTTGAGGAATGAACAGAATATCTGGTGGTCGCCAGTGACACAGGGGGAAGTCAGTCAGGTATGGCTGACTCATGCAGGGAAGTTCAGTCTGGAAGGCTGCGCAATCCGTGTTGAAATGATCTCTCACCTTTATTGATTTTTTGGGGGTATGAATAATGAAAACCTTGCCCGTCCTTCCCAGGCTTTCCCTGACCGCGACACTGGTGCTTACGTTGCTAATGTCCACGGCCTTTGCCGGTATCAATGTGGACAGTCATCGACCGTCTTCCACCGGAGCCCCGGAGCAAACCCATGATTTGCGAAAGACGCCGGAGCCTGATTTGATCCAGCACCTACGTCTGGATCCAGTGGCAGACGATGAAATTCGGGCCCTCCTGGAGCGAAACCAGCAGCAGAAACGGCTGGAAATCGGTCTTTCCAGAGAACTCGCTCACGGCACCTTCGACCTGCCAAGTCTGCATTGGTCACGTCTGGAGGACGGCGGTCGCGTTGCCCATGTTGTTCTGCATTCGCCCCAGGCCAGTGCCTTGCGGGCAGGTCTTCGGCCTCGAGGCCTCCCCAAGGGCAGCGAAATCCGTTTCTTTGCCGCCGATCGCAGCGACCAGGTCAGTGAGACGTATGGTGCGAATCGGATGAGCATGCTCGCCAATCAGGAGACCGAGCTCTACTGGTCGCCGGTAATGCATGGGGAGCGATTGGGCATGGAACTGTATCTGCCGGCGGAGGCACCGTTGGCCGGACACTCATTGATGATTCCTCGTCTCTCCCATTTGCTGACGTCCGCCGAAAAAGGGTTTCAGCTGAAAAACCTCGGTCAGCTTGGCAATTCCGGTGCCTGCAATGTCGATGTGAACTGTGAAGAGGATGCGGACTGGCGGGAGACGGGTGAAAGTGTGGCCAAGTATTTTTTCACCACTTCAAGCGGTTCCACGTCCATGTGCACCGGAACCCTGCTCAATGACACCGATAGCAGCGAGACGCCCTGGTTTCTGACGGCAAACCATTGCGTGGACAACCAGAATGCGGCTTCCAGCATGGTGACCTATTGGTTTTTCCAGCGAGAAGAGTGCGGCGGTGCGGATCCCACTTCGGTGATTTCCCGCAATAATGGTGCCAATCTGCTCGCCACCGGCACGAATACCGACTTTACCCTGGTTCAGTTGAATGACACACCGCCTGATGGTGTGGTGTTCGCCGGATGGTCCACCACCATGCCGCCGCTGGGCGACATCGTCACAGCCATTCATCATCCGAGTGGTGATATCAAGAAGATCAGCTTTGGGGACGTGCAGGGGTATAGCGGCTATGGGGGTTCCGGCAATGATCCGGAGGCGGATTATCTTCGCGTGATCTGGTCTTTGAGTGGTACCACGGAGCCGGGCAGCAGTGGTTCGGCCCTTTTCGCGGATGACTATCGGGTAATCGGCAATCTCCATGGTGGTGCCGCCGCCTGCAGTGGCGATCAGGATAATGGGCTGCCGGACTGGTACGGGCGTTTCGACTACAGCCATAACTGTCTGGCCGACTGGCTGGGCGGTGAGCCGGGTGGTGAGTGTGAGGAGGATGACCTGGTAGAGCCACCGGAGCGTGGCGAGGTAAGGTCCCTTGAAAGTGGTGTCAGCCGTTCCGGCAGTGTGGTTCAGGGTGAATGGTCGGATTACAGTATCGAGGTGTCTTCCGGTACGTCCAGGCTGACGGTCCGCCTCAATGAACTGACGGCGGATGGTGACCTGTACGTGCGCCGTGGCAACCTGCCCCAGTCGTCCAGTTTTGATTGCCGTCCCTTCCTTGGAGGAACCAGCGAAGAGACCTGCGAATTCGATAACCCGCAGTCCGGCACCTGGTACGTCAGCGTGCACGGCTATGAAGCCACTAGCTATACAGTACGTGCAACAGTGAGCAGCGGCGGTGGTGGCAGCAGTAGCGGCTGCAGTCTGGCGCAAACGACTCGACCCGACCCCTTGCTCTGGCTGCTGTTGGGCCTGGCCGGCCTGGCCGTGTTGGCCCGGCGGCGTCACTCGGGAGGCGCATGAGGCTGCGGGATGCCAGACTGGATGATCTTGGTGCCATTCTCAGCCTCAACCGGGAATGGGAGCACTTCCTCAGCCCGCTGGACTCCGAGCGCCTGGCGCGGCTTCACGGCATGGCCGCCTATCATCGTGTGATCACGGAAGCGGAGGGGAAGGCGGTACTCGCCTTCCTCCTCGCCTTCCGTGAGGGGGCGGACTATGACAGCAGCAACTACGCCTGGTTTACCCGCCGCTATGATCATTTCCTCTATGTGGATCGCCTGGTGGTGGCTACGGCGGCCCAGGGAACAGGGCTTGGCAGCCAGCTTTACGAAGATCTCTTTTCCCAGGCACTGAATCGCGGCATTGATCATGTCTGCTGCGAATTCGACCTCAATCCGCCCAACCCCCGTTCCCGCGCCTTTCATGAGAGCTTCGGCTTCGAGGAAGTGGGCAGCCGTCAGGACAGTCGCACCGGCAAGCGCGTGTCCATGCGCCTGCTGAGGCTTTGAGCCCGGTTTTCCAGATCGCCGCCACAATGTCTATGCTGATAGGCAGGCTTTCCTTCGGAATCGTGACAGTATGAGCGAAACCATCAGCGGCGCTTCACTCAGTCCGGTACATCGTCTTGCCGGCCGCCTCAAGGGCCTGCTTCGCAGTCATCTCTGGGCCAAGGTGATGCTGGCCATGTTTCTCGGCATCGCCACGGGCCTGGTTCTGGGTCCGGATGCCGGGCTGGTCGATCCTGGCATGGCCGCCTTGATCACCAACTGGCTGGCACTGCCCGGTTATGTCTTCCTGGCACTGATCCAGATGATCGTGATTCCGCTGGTGGTGGCCTCCATCATTCTCGGCATGGCCTCCAGCGAGAGCATGGAGTCCCTGCGCAGTGTGGGGCTGCGGGCCGCTGCCTTCTTCGTCGTCACCACCTTGGCGGCGGTGCTGATCGGCATGGCGGTGGCGCTCAGCATTCAGCCCGGCCTCTACATGGATGCTGCCAGCATCCAGGCGGAACTGCGTCCCGTGCCGGAGAATGCCGAAACCATTCCGGCGCCAGGCCTGGCACGCCAGGATCTGCCCTCTCGCCTGAGCGAAATGATTCCGGCCAACCCGCTCAAGGCGGGTCTGGAACAGAACATGATGCAGGTGGTGGTGTTCGCCATTCTCATTGGCGTGGCCCTGGTCAGCCTGCCCCCGAAGCACCAGCGCCCGCTGCTGGAACTGCTGGCTTCGGTGCAGGAAATCACCATGGTGGTGGTGCGCTGGGCCATGATCATCGTGCCCTTTGCCGTTTTCGGTTTGCTGGCTCAGATCACCACGCGGCTGGGCCTGGATGCCCTGTTCGGCATGGGGCTTTATGTCCTGACCGTCATCGTCGGTCTCCTGCTGGTGCTGTTGATGTATCTGGCCATCTATCGCATCCGCACCGGCCGTTCATCGCGCCTGTTCCTGAGAAACATTCGCGACGCCCAGTTGCTTGCCTTCTCCACTTCCAGCTCGGCGGCGGTCATGCCATTGACCATGCAGACGGCCGAAGCGCGCCTGGGGGTCAGCGCGGCGACGACCCGTTTCGTCATTCCCCTGGGCACCACCATCAACATGGCCGGTACCGCCCTTTACCAGATGGTGGCCACCCTGTTCCTGGCCCAGGTATTCGGTGTCGACATCGGTCTGGCCGGCCTGCTGCTGGTGGTATTCCTCGCCGTGGGTGCCTCCATCGGTTCACCGGGCACCCCCGGCATCGGCATCGTCATCCTCGCCATGCTGCTGGGCAGCGTGGGTATTCCGGCGTCGGGCATCGCCCTCATCATCGGTGTGGACCGCATACTGGACATGTGCCGCACCACGGTGAATGTCACCGGCGACCTGGTGGCGGCCAGCGTCCTTGATAATCCCCCGCCACCGGCGTAGGTTTACAGTTACAAGCAGCCTCATTGCCGGCCAGGCGGCTAGGCCAGGGGTGAAAACAACGAATAAGTGACAGGGATCCGTTATGAAGAAACCTTTCTTGTGCACCCCCGTACTCGCCAGCCTCCTTCTGCTTGCCGCTTGTTTCAGCGACGATGATGCCAGTCATTTCACCGAAGTCGCTTCGGATGAGGCATCCATAACCTTCGGCAGCGATGGCGGTGACCGGGTCTATCATCTGGCTGCGCGCCCGGATGGCGGCTTCGTGGTGGCTGGAACCAGTGAACCGCGTCAACACCACTATAATTTCGGAGCCCCGGGGCTTCAGTTTCTCCGGGCTTACGATGATCGCATGCAACCCCTGTGGACCCGCTTTCCCTTTTCCCAAGTGGATGAGGATATCCACAGATCCATGGCAGGCCTGGAAGTACTGGCGAACGGGCAGGTCATTACTCTCTATCACGATGTGGACGTACGCACTGACTATCTTGAGCAAGGCAACAGCCGGGGGCGGGTGCTTCACTTCGATGCCAACGGCGATTTGTTGAGGGAATGGGATGTCGCCTCGGAGAACGCTGACTTTCAGCCGATCGGCATGGCCGTTGCCCACGATGACCGTTTGTATATTGCCGGTGCGGACGGAGTGAATTCCCTTGAGCGTGGGTCGGAATTCTATGGGCAGAACTCGCGCCACTATCATGGGACTGTGCCGATCCTGACAGCCTATCAGCTTGATGGTGAGCGGCTCTGGTATCGACGATTCATCGACGAAGACAGCGAAGAACCCTTCATGACCTGGGACACTGCGGCCTTGACTGTGTTGCCTTCAGGCGATGTGGCCGTCAATGTGCGCCAGGTGCTGGTTGAAGACTGGGATGGGGAAGAGTTGGCGCTGTCAGAGTTCGATCGTCTCAGTATTGTGGGATCCGACAACGAACTCCGGGAGCAGATGATTTTCGAATCAGGCGAGTTGTTTCGTTCCATTACCAGCGATGCGGCCGGAAACATTCTTATCGGTGTGCAGACGCAGCGTTACGCCAAGACCTATGAGCTTCGAAAGTTCACTTCTGGCGGCGATGTTCTCCGTGAGAACGCTTTTGATGACGGCGGCTTTATGGAATGGATCATGAAGAATGATCCTCTGGGTGAGGGCTACGCGATTGCTGCCCAGGGCGGCTCAAGCAGTGAGTGGCGGGGAGTAATCAAGGAGCTGGACAGGGATCTGCTTCTGTTCAGGGAAACGGAGCTGCCATTGGACATCGACTCAATGGATGTGAACGCTGACGGTGTCGCCTTTGTTGTCGGCATTTACTGGGGCCGGGAGAGGGGCTGGATCCGCGTGATTCGTCATGAACTGGGTCAAAGGGATCACTAGAGGAGCGGTTGCCTGGCCGAGGGGGAGCTGAAACGCTCCCCCGTTCCTCCGTTTCCACGTTCAGATTCTCGTCCAGACCAGCCTGACCACTGTCGATGCGTCGTTGCGCCGTCGGCTGTTGTACCTCCAATTCCACGATGTTGATGCCCTTTGCTTGAAGAGCGGCATCGTCATCCTGGTTATGTGGCTGATCTTTCGCTTCACGCGCCGCCCCGGCCTGGAATCCATCTTCAGACTTTTGCATAATAAAACAATGCCCGAACGGGTAATTGGGGATCGTACCACCACTCAATCAAGCTACCGGATTAAAGGGGGGGGGAAGCATGCGTGTAGCCATTGATCGAATTTCGCCACTGTCGCTGGGCGTTCTGTTGTCGGTCTTGCATTTCTTGTTCAGTTTTTTTGCCGCAATCGGAATCATCGTCAGTGCGTACTGGGTGGAGATGTCAACGACCGCAAATACGCAGGTTCACTTCGAAGCCTATTTTTTGGAAACCAGCTCCATGCTGATCGGCGTCTTCATTATGCCCTTGCTGGCTGCCGTGATTGGGTTTCTTGTCGGCGCGGTGATCGCTTTTGTCTACAACCTGGTTGCCGGCATCGTCGGGGGTCTGGAAATCGACATGCGTCGGGTTGACCCGCGGCCCTAATAGGGGCTTATCGCAAGGGGTGGCCAAAGCGCTGTTCCAGGCGCTCCACTTCGGCATCCATGTCTTCTTCCAGAGCCGTTTCTCCGCTGTCCAGACGATGTTGGGCGGTGGGGATCCGAACTTCGAATTCCACGCCGTTGATGTTCAGCGGCTCGAAGGTCAGTCGCGGGTTTCGGCGTCGTGCCTGGTAGCTGATGCGCCAATGGGGTCTTTCCGGGTGGGCAGGGTCCGGGAAATCCTGCTTGCCCTTGCCCTCGAAGCCACTCAGGCGCCGGGGCTGGGGGCTGTGATCCGCGCTGACGTCGATGTGCCGGGCCGGGCCGGGCAGCGTCCAGCCCTGGCTGTCCCGTGTTGTCGGATCGCCAGTTTCTGCCCGGCATTCCACTTTCTCGTCATCGGCCTCATCCACAAGGCAGACGGGTCGCCCATCCTGCACCATCACTTCCGCCGTATGGGTCAGGGTCTGGCCATTCTCCAGTTCGATGTCCAGCTGGTAACGGGCATCCACGTTGTGAATGTTGCGAACATGGATGTGACCTTCGTAGGCCTTGACGATTTCGTTGACGAAATACAAGCCCAGCCCCCGACCATGATGGTCACGACTGCGCCGTGTCGAGTAGCCCAGCTGGAAGAGTCGTTCCCGATCATCTTCCTGAATATGGGGGCCACGGTTATAGACACGGAAGACGGTCTGACCCTGTGTCTCTTCCAGGCTGAAGCTGATGTTGGGGATGCCCCGCTTGCTGCTGTGCTTGCGAGAAAAGAACTGGGCATTCTTGAGCAGATTGTCCAGTAGCAGCACCAGATGATTTTCATTGCCCAGAAGTTCGCCCGCAGCGCCGAGCCGGACGTGCCATTGCTCATCGTCGAGTGCATAGACAGAGGATAAGGCCGGCGGCCGATCCGTTGCCCCATCACCGTCGTCCGGGTGTTGGCGAGTCGCCGTATCCTCGCTGTCCGCGGCGGGTGGTGTCGTGGTGGTCAGTGGCGGTGGGTCGGGGCGAACCAGGCCAAGGGCCCGCCAGGCGGCATGCCGTGGATCGAAGGTTGGTTCATAGGGCAGTTCATTGTCCGAATCCGGGTTGAGCAGGCGCTGGCAGTAATGTTCTTCGCATTCACACAGAAGGTTGCCGATGTGCAAGGCAAGATTGTCTGCCGTGGACAGATCCAGCAGATCCCAGAGATAGCGCATGGCCGCCAGGGCGTTGTCGAAGTCGTTCAGCGAGTCATCCCGCATTTTCCCTTGCTCATTGGCCGTGCCTGCCGTTTCGACTGACTGGCCGCGGGCCTGTTCGGCCGCTCGAAGCAGGGCAGTTTGTACCTTGTCGAAACTGATCACCCCGTTATGACGGACCTCGGCCGCAATGCCTTTGAAGTGCAGGAATTTCTCGTCGTACTCGATGTACTCCAGCAGTTTGTCGCTGATGAACAGTTTGAGTTTGTCGGCATGGCCCGAGTAGGTGTGGGCCTTGATCTGCAGATCCCGATTGCGGTTCCAGAGTTCATCCATCTGCTCATTGACTCGTTTGAGATCCCGCTTCTGGAGTGAGGCGCGATGCTGAAAGCGGCGCAAATCGAACAGCATGAGCAGGATGAAGATTGCGAGCAGGCTGAACATGGCTTCCTGACTGAACAGGATCCCGGGTACCTGGTAGAAGGACTGCAGTTCCGGATCCGTGAAGAACAGAAACCAGGTGGCTACTGCCAGCGCCGCCAATGCGCTGGGCCATGGGAAGCGGGGATGCCTTACACGGATGCGAGGGGCGCGTTCATGCCCGCGTGGCCCGAGGGGATTCATGCCGTGCCTCCCTTTGTGTTCACCGGCTTCCAGCAGTAGGCCCCCTCGTCACCGAAGGTCACGATCCCTTGCCCCTCGCGGCACAGGCGCTGGAAGTGGCCCTCGTCGCCCATGGCCTGGTCGAAGGCCCGGCGCAGCGTGCGGATGTGCTGGCGATAGCTGGCGTAGGAAAAGCGTTCGGGGTCGGCATCAAGCCAGTCGGCCATCTGTCCGGTGGAAACCGGGCGTGGCGAGGCCTCCACCAGGAAGCGGAGAATCTTGCGGGGCATGGGGGCGAGAGGGCGTCTGGGGTTGGCCGGGTTCATGAGTTTGACGCCCCGCCAGTAGATGTCCCAGGTGGCGGTATCGATGGTGAGCTCACCGCTTTCCAGGCGGTCGCTGCCCTGCTCGCCGCCGGTCTGGCGCATGGCCTCCTCACGCAGCACGGAGCGGATGCGCCAGCACAGTACCTGTTCCACATTGCGCTGATGCTTGGCGATGAAATCCCGGGCGCCGGTGCCCTCGAAAGCTTCCTGCTCGATGCCCGTGCCGGCATGTTCGGAGAGGTAAATGATGGGCAGGCCGGGCCATTTGCGATTCAGGGTCCGGGAGACGGAAAAGCCGGCCGCATCATTGCCGTTCATGTGGGCATCGATCAGGGCGATGTCGGGACGGTCCGCTTCGGCGGCCAGCTTGATGTGCTGACAGGCCGCCTCGGCAAACTTGAAGATCTGCATTTCGGTGGGGGAGGCGTCAAAAGCCTCCCCTTCCAGTACGGGCTGGAATTTCTCGACCCAGTGCGTCTGGTCTTCGACCCAGAAAATGCGCGCCATGCATGGAGTCTAGCACGCCGGCGGTGGCCCTCCCGCCGAATCACCGCTCTGGAAAGGGTCTTGGTGGCCCTGACCAGAACCGTGGGAAACAGGGATGTTTCCCACGAGCCTACAGGGACGTATTCACGGCGTGTTCTGGTCAGGGCCACCAAGACCCGCCCCGGCACCCACGCCCGAATTCCCTCCCCGCTTTTCCGCGAACAACCTTTTTTGCACTCCACTGTTTCTGTTCACAGATTTTTCACCACCGTTGCCGACACTGCATGACAGGCGGGCAGCTGCTCCCTGGGCCTGGCTGCCAGACCCTTCAAGGACACCGGACAACGAGGTGAACACAATGATGACTGACATGCTGTATATCTGGTCAGACTCGCCGGCCGTCTCGGTCGCGGTCTGGCTGCTGATTGCCATCGTACTCCTGTACTTTGGCCGTCCCCACGCCCATCAGCTGCTGCGCAGCACCGGACGTGCCATCAACCACAGCCTGCGCCTGGGCGCGGCCAGCATCCGCCAACTGGAAGAGCGGGTGAGCCGGCGCAACCGGGACGTGCTTCTGGCCATGGGCCGGGAGGAGGCCGAGAAGACCATCGAGCGGGAGTTCGAACGGGTGGGCGCCATCGTTGCCCGTGACCTGGGCGAATACCCGGCCCTGCACCGAAAGCTCAGCGATGTGCTGGAGAAAGTGGAGGCCGATTACCGCAAGACCACGGCCGAAGCCCCCCTGCCACCGGAGTGGTCGGAAGTGGTCTCCACCATTTCCTCTCTGCCGAAATCCGGCGATCCGGCGGTCACCAAGGTGCTGGAAAACCTCAAGAGCGTGGTGGAGAAATCCCACCAGCAGAGCCTGAAGGCCTACCAGAAAACCATGGCCGACCGGCACAAGCTGCTGCACGGCATGCAGGGTGACTGGCGCAAGCTCAGCCAGTCAATGGAAAAGGTGGAAAAGTCGGTTACCGGTCTGGAAGAACAGACCAAAACCATCGACCGCCACATGGCCAATTACGAAAGCATGCGCAAGGGCGAGGACAAGGCCGTCAATGCCCTGATGGCTTCATCCATTACCCAGTTCTTCATTGCCGCGCTGGTGCTGGTGATCGCCGCTTTCGGTGGCCTGATCAACTTTCATCTGATTGCCCTGCCCATGTCCGAAATGGTGGGCGGTGCCAGTTATGTGGGCACCGTGCGTATCTCCGATGTGGCGGCGCTGGTGATCATCCTGCTGGAAATCTCCATGGGGATATTTCTGCTGGAGTCACTTCGCATCACCCGGCTGTTTCCCATCATCGGGCGTCTCGATGACCGCATGCGCAAGCGCATGGCCATTGCAGCTTTCACCCTGCTGGTCATCTTCGCCAGCATCGAGGCCTCCCTGGCCTATATGCGCGATCTGCTGGCGCTGGATCGGGAAGCCCTGACGCAGACCCTGGCGGGGGCCGAGGTGGCCGAGGCGCAGTTCCGCTGGATTCCCTCCCTTGCGCAGCTGTTCCTGGGTTTCTTCCTGCCCTTTGCCCTGGCCTTCGTGGCCATTCCCCTGGAAGCCTTCGTGCATTCCGCGCGCACGGTGCTGGGATTGCTGGTGCTGGGCCTGCTGCGGGCGGTTCGCGTGGCCGTGCGTATCAGCGGCGCCGCGGCCAATCATCTCTCCAAGATGCTGGTCAGCCTGTATGACCTGTTCATCATGGTGCCGCTCGGCATTGAACGCCTGGTGCGACAACACCGGGATGACAGCGCCCGCCATCGTGCCCACTACGGCGATTCCACGTCGAAGAAGAAGGGCAAGTCGGCGCGTCGCGATGATGACAACGCCGATGTGGCGCTCAAACCCAAGGAGGCCTGAACCATGTGGCACATCAATTCAATCCAGTCCGGCCGGCGCGTCTTCGCGCTGGCCGTGGCCATGACGCTGCTCGCCGTGATGGTGGGCTGCGGCGAACCGCGTAACAACAGTCGGGCCGTGGTGGTGTTGATCGACATACATGGAGACTACGCCTCGGAGATGGAGCAGGCTCGCAGCCTGACCAACTTCCTGCTGGCAACGCTCAACAGTGGAGACTCCATCGCCATCGCCTTCATCGACAATTCCAGCTTTACCGAGCGCAACTACATCGTTCGGGCGGATTTCGATCATCGGCCCAGTGTCACCACGGCGCAGAAGCGCCAGGTGCGCAAGGAGCTGGATGCATTCCTGGAGCGATTCCGCGTCCCCAGTGCCCACAGTGACATTACAGGCGGCATCCTGCTGGCCAGTGATTATCTTCGGGAGAGCGACGCCGGGCATCGCACCCTGTTCATCCTGTCGGACCTGCAGGAAGACCTGATGCCCGGCATGAAGCGTGATCTGCCCCTGGGGCTCGACGACGTGCAGGTCGTGGCGGTGAATGTCACCCGACTGCGAGGCGACAACTACGATCCGGCGGCCTATCAGGCCCGTCTCCTGCACTGGCAGGAACGGGTGGAGTCCAGCGGCGGTCGCTGGCGGGTGGCCAATGATCTCTCCCGCCTGGAGCAGATGGCCCTGATGCAGTAACGCCTTCGAAACCGGCAGCCGCCTGCTAGAATCAGTGGCAGGCGGCTGCCTTGCCGTTTCGGTCTGCTGTGCAGGGAGGGGAGGGCATGACGAAAAGGATCGTGGTCTGCTGTGACGGGACGTGGAACCGGCCGGAAGAGGACGTGGAAACCGATGTGCCCAGCAATGTGCTGCGCATGGCCCGGGCGATTCAGCCGAGGGATGAGGCCGGCGATGATCAGCAGGTGTTCTATGACTGGGGCGTGGGTTCCTACTACGCCCGGGTCAGCGGTGGTGCCACCGGCCGGGGCATTCACAAGAACATCATGGATGCCTACCGCTACATTGTTCAGAACTACAGCCCCGGTGCCCGAATCTACCTCTTTGGCTTCAGCCGTGGCGCCTATACGGTGCGCAGCCTTTGCGGTCTGATCAATAACTGCGGCATCCTCAAGCGTCCGGATGCACCCTTGATCGAGGCCGCCTTTCGCCACTACAAGAAGACCAGCCCGAAATTTTCACCGGGCGGTGAGGCTTCCCTGGAATTCCGCTCACGCCATTCCCATGAATCACGGGAAATCCATTTCGTCGGTGTCTGGGATACCGTGGGTGCCCTGGGTGTACCTTTCTCCGTCCTGGGCCTGTTCGACCGCACGGATGAGTTCTACGACACCAAACTGGGCAGCAATGTGCGGGTTGCACGCCATGCCCTCGCCATCGACGAAACTCGCGAAGATTTTGAACCCACCTTGTGGGAACCACGGCAAGGTCTCGATCTGCGACAGGTCTGGTTTGCCGGTGTGCATGCGGATGTGGGTGGCGGTTATGCGCCGGACGGAAAAGGTCGCCTGGCCTCGGATTATCCCTTGCAATGGATGATGGATGAGGCCGGCCAGGCCGGGCTGCAACTGGAACCGCATCTGTCCGACAGCCTGAGGCCCTCCGTCGATGCGCCCCTGCACCGTTCCCGGCGTCATATCTATCGACTGCGTCGTCGCTATCAGCGCCCCATCCAGATGGAAGGCAAGCCGTTGATGATTCACCGCTCGGTGAGGGAACGGTGGGAAGCCGACTCCGATTATCGACCGCCGAAGCTGAAAGCCTATCTCGACGCATATGGCTGGCCTGCCCACCTGGCCTGATGGCATGACTTGGGAGGAATGTCCCGTTCCCTGTTGTCCCGTTTTTCCGTTTCCTCCAGACGGTGACCCTTTGTGGATCAATGGCAGGTAATCCGAGTTCGTTCGAATTGCGGCACCCGTCAGGCTGGGTTAGATTGCCAGTTGTCCCCAAGGGTGTAGGGAAGAGGAGGGCAGGGAACGGTGGTGGAATCGAAGCGAAACTGGCTGGATGCCCGCCTAGTCCTGCTCGAGCGGCTGCTCAGCCGTCACGGCCTTCCGGTCTATCCGATTTATTCCCTTGCTCTTTTCATCCTGGCGCTTGCGCTTGTCTACCGGCAGCGTGATGGCTTGCTGTTGGCTGTGCAATCTCTGGGCGGGCTGGACAGCGTTCTGGCCATCATGCTGTGCGTGGGCATTCTCCTGCTCGGCTTTCCCTGGTCACGCCTTGGCTATGCCTCCTTTGATCGCATTACCCAGGCCGGCCTGCTCTGGTTTGTCGGGCCGGCGGCATCGGCTGTTTTCAATGGCATTGCCTCGCTGGTCTTTCCCTTCTTCATTCGTCGCCGTACCGGTTTCAGTGTTCGTGCGGCGCTGATTCGCGCCATTCACAATGTGGGCATGATCATGCTCATGATCCTGGCAGGCGGGCTGGCCTTCTCCCTGGCAGGGGGCTCCTATCCCGTCACGGGCCTGAGGTCGGATGTGGTCTTTCCGGTGGCCTGCACCATTCTGGCCATGCAGCTCAGCAACGGATTTCTGTTGCGGGTGCGCCTGGCCCTGGAAGAGGGTCGCCTCCGTCTGCCGGTGGATGTCTTCTCCAATGCCCTGGAGACGGCGGCTTCTCTGATCGGGCTTCTGACGGCCGTCATCGTCACTACCACGGAGCGCCCGGTCTCATTGTCTTACCTGTTCGTCATGCTGGCCATGATCTACCTGGTAAAACGCTTGAGTGACAGCCGTTACAGGCTTGAGGAAAAGGTGCGTGAGCGCACGGCCCATATCCAGGCCCAGAACCAGCGCCTGGAAGAGGCGCAGACCAAGCAACGAGCGCTGGTCCGGCGGCTGGAGAAGCTCAGCCGCGAGGATGAACTGACCGGCTTGAGCAATCGGCGGGAACTGAACCAGCTCATGAGGCAGGAGCGGGATCGGGCCTTGCGATATCAGGGTGAGCTGAGTCTGGCGCTCATCGATGTGGATCATTTCAAGCGTGTCAATGACGCTCATTCCCACCAGGTGGGTGATGAGGTGTTGTGCACGATCGCACGCCTGCTGGAAGCGGAAGTGCGGGGTACGGATCACCTGGGCCGATGGGGTGGGGAGGAGTTTCTGGTGGTGCTGCCCAATACGGGGCTGACAGGCGCCATGCGTGTGGTGGAGCGCATGCGCAAGGTGATCGACCGTCACGACTGGCAGGACGTGGTGCCGGATCTGGCCCTGAGCATCAGTGCGGGCGTGGCGGAAATGGATGCAGACGGCGATCTGGAACGGCTGTTCCGGTCAGCGGATACCCGCCTGTATATTGCGAAACGGCAGGGAAGGAACCAGGTAGTTGCCGGTGACGAGACCTCAGCGTAGCTGACTGTCCTTGCTGCCACGACGATTGAACAGGGCCGCGCCCCGCTCATCGTCGTCACGCTCGCTCTGGCAGGGTACGCAGAGTCGAACCCCGGGAATGGCTTCACGGCGGGCCTGGGGAATCGGATCCCCGCATTCCTCGCAATGGCTCAGGCTTTCTCCCCTGGGCAGACGGCTCCGGACCCGGCGCACGGCATCCTCGACCGTATCGTCGATCTGTTCCTGTACCGCATCGTCTCTGGCCCAGCCACCCGCCATGGTTACTCCCTCCGTTCTGCCGTATCCATTTTACGCCCTTTTCGACATCGGCCCTACCCACTGTGCTCCCCCCGCCGCATCCTGTGACCCGGCTAGAAAGCCCAGGCCACGATCGGAAACACCACCGGTGAGGCGTCCGGCATGGACATGGACGGTTCACTGCGGATGTTCAGCAGCCCTATCTGCAGGCCCTGCAAGCGCTGGGCGTAGTTCACGATGCCGAGCTGGAAACCGCGGTGATGGCCTTGATTCACATTGACCATGCCCCATTGGCCGAGGAAATGCCCGGTTCCGCCGCTGATGTTGATCAATCCGCCCTGGAAGCCATTGCTGTTGTTGCCGCCGCGGTTGAGCAGGGCGAACTGGGCGCCGTAGACATCCCCCTCGACCCAGTTCACCAGCCCGAACTGGGCGCCACGCAGCTCGCCCGTCAGGTGGTTGATGCTGATGGGCGAAATGAGATTGCCCAGATCGGCGCCCTTGAGATCGTGATGTCGGCCATAGATCAGCGACAACCGTACCCCGGTGATGGACTGATGGCTGTCCGGGAACTGAATGGGCGTGAAAAGACTGATGCCGATGGGTGAATCGTCGGCGTGAGAGGCTGGCGCGGCCAGTAGCAGCATGAGCAGCAGGCCGGCCGGCAGTCGCAGTTTTCCCTGTCTCATAAGGCGCTCCTGCATTCAGGATGCCCCCCGCAGGGAATGGGAAATCGCGGACGCTCAGGAGTTCCCTGAATCACCGCCCCCGAACACCGCCAGTACCCGCTCGCGCAGGGTATCCAGCTCGGTGCCGGGTTCACAGGCAATGAAAATCGTGTCGTCCCCG
Source organism: Natronospira bacteriovora (assembly GCF_030848495.1). Taxonomy (NCBI): domain Bacteria; kingdom Pseudomonadati; phylum Pseudomonadota; class Gammaproteobacteria; order Natronospirales; family Natronospiraceae; genus Natronospira; species Natronospira bacteriovora. Next base: position 293,160 of record NZ_JAVDDT010000003.1, on the reverse strand, counting down.
GCCACGGTGCCCGCCATGCCGTCGGGCTGGCGCTTGTCCAGATGCAGGCCCAGCATCTGGGCATGGCCGGGATCGGTCTTGAGCACCAGCAGATTGGGTGGCACCGCGGTGATCTCCATGCGCGGCAGCATCGCCACCGGCTCGCGGTTGACCCGGTAGCGGCCGTCCTGCTTGCGGATGGACAGCTTGCGAAGGTGGCGCGACAGGGTGGGCTGGGTCAGGTGGATACCCCGGGACGCCAGTCGATCCAGCAGGGTGGACTGGTCCGGGATGGCTTCATTGTCGATCAGATCAAGGATGTGCTGGTCCGTGTTCATGGGCGGCCTGTGTGAATGATATGTGCATATTCAGCTGAATAAGCGCATAATATATACCTAAACCCCAGTAAAGTGCATTAAATACGGCAATGGTATTGCATATTATTCATACCCCGTGCATTCTATGCTGCGTGGCCCGGAGGGGCCGATTCGCGTGAGTGCCGAGGTGTGTGATGTCGATGTCCAATCAGGGTTCTGCCTTGCTGGAAACCTATGCGCCGTACCCCTTTGCCATCCACCGGGGGGCGGGCAGCCATGTCTTCGACGAGCACGGGCAGGCCTGGCTGGATCTTTACGGTGGTCATTGTGTGGCCCTGACCGGTCATTGTCATCCCCGGCTTGCCACCGCCGTGGCCGAGCAGGCCTCCACCCTGGGCTTCTACTCCATGGCCGCCCGGCTGCCGGTACGGGAGCGGGCCGCCCGTGCCCTGGTGGATTTTGCACCGGAAGGCCTGGACCAGGTCTTTTTCTGCAACAGCGGGGCGGAAGCCAACGAGAACGCCCTGCGCGTGGCCGCCATGGTCACCGGGCGCAGTCGTTTTGTGGCCTTCGAGGGTGGTTTCCACGGTCGTTCCCAGCTGGCCCTGTCGGTCTCCGATACGCCGGCCCTGCATGCGCGGGCCCCCGGGCTGCAAAACGATGTCAGCCTGCTGCCCTTTGGCGATGAAGACGCCCTGGCGGCAGAGGATCTGTCGGGGGTGGCGGCGGTCATCGTCGAGCCCATCCAGTCCATGGCCGGTGTGCGCGAAGCCCCGGAAAACTGGCTTGCCCGGCTGCGGGCCCAATGCGATGCCGCCGGCACCCTGCTGATCTTCGACGAAATCCAGACCGGCATGGGGCGTCTTGGCCGGCCCTTTGCGGCTGACCAGTACCGCGTCACGCCGGACCTGATGAGCTGCGCCAAGGGACTGGCCTCGGGCCTGCCCATGGGCGCCCTGATCATGAGCAATGCCGTGGCCGCCGCCCTGGGGCCGGGTGACCTGGGCAGCACCTTCGGTGGCGGCCCGGTGGCCTGTGCCGCCCTGCTGGCCACCCTGGGCGTGATCGAGGAGGAGGATCTGCCCGGCCGGGCCCGGCTCGCCGAAGCCGCCATCCGCCGGGGACTGTCCGGCAGCGTGGTTCGTCGGGTTCGTGGCCGGGGCCTGCTGCTCGGGCTGGAGCTGACCGGCGCGGCGGCCCCCCTCAAGGACTGGCTGGCCCGTCAGCACATTCTGGTGGGTGCCTCCGCCGACCCGTCGGTACTGCGCCTGATGCCGCCCCTGAGCCTGGAGCCATCGGCCATCCGTGCCCTGACCGTGGCAGTGCACGCCTTTTCCCATGAAACGAATCTCGAAACACAGCCTTCAGTGAATGCCGACGGCATTCAGGAGACGCAGCCATGCAGCATATGACCCATATCGAAGACCTCGGGATGGAGGGCGTTCACGCCGTGGTGGAGCAGGCCATGACCTGGAAGCGCCAGCACCCGGGCCGGCATCTCGAGGATGTCCTGCTGGGCATGCTGTTCTTCAATCCCTCCCTGCGGACCCGCGCTTCCTTCGAGGCGGTCATGGCCCGTGCTGGCGGTCAGTCCATGGTGCTGGAAGCCGGCAAGGGCGCCTGGGCCATGGAACACCGGGACGGTGTCGCCATGGATGGCGAACGGCCGGAGCATGTGCGCGAAGCGGCCGCCGTCCTGTCCCGTTACGTGGATGTGCTGGCCGTGCGGGCCTTTGCCGGCCTGATGGACGATGCCGAGGATGAAGCCGACCCGGTCATGCGTGCCTTTCGCGCCCACGCCACCGTGCCGGTGATCAGCATGGAATCGGCCCGGGAGCATCTATGCCAGGGCCTGGCCGATGTACTGACCCTGCGTGAGCGCCTGGGTCCGCTCCAGGGGCAGCCGGTAACCCTGAGCTGGGCGCCGCACATCAAACCCCTGCCCAAGGCGGTGCCCAATTCCTTCCTTCTCAGTGCCGCCGCCGCTGGCTGTCAGGTGCGCGTGGCTCATCCGCCGGGCTTCGAGCTGCCGGCGGGCGTCCGTCGGCAGGCCGAGGCCCTGGCCGCGCAGAGTGGTGGCGAGGTGCAGTACGGGCATGAGCAGCTCGAGGCCATGGCCGGCAGTCGGGCCGTGTATGCCAAGGCCTGGGGACCGGTCCTGCCCCTGGCCGATGAGCAGGCGGCCGCTGCCATGATGAAGGCGCATCCGGACTGGCGGGTGGGCGCCGGGCAGCTCGCCCCGGCGAGCGCGGACGCGTTCCTGATGCATTGCCTGCCGGTGCGCCGCGATCTGGAGGTGGAAGCCGCGCTGCTGGATTCCGGTGCCAGCGCCGTGGTCGACCAGGCCGAGAACCGTTTCCACGTCCAGCGGGTGCTGCTGGACATGGCCATGCAGTCCATCGCCGGCCGGCGGGAGGTGGCATGAATCCGCATACCAGTCCCTGGCGCATCCTGCGGTCCGCTGCCCGCTACGTGGCCCGCTTCCGTGACCGGATCTTTGTCATCAAGCTGGGCGGTGAGCTGCTTGCCGATACAGGCGCCCGGCGTCAGATCGCCGAACAGCTGGCGGTGCTGTGGCGCTTCTCCATTCCCGTGGTGCTGGTGCATGGCGGCGGTGGCGAGCTGGATCGCTTCTGCGGCCGGGCCGGCATTGCGGTGGAAAAGGCCGCCGGGCGGCGGATCACCTCGCCGGCGGTACTGGATGCCGCCAAGATGAGTTTCATCGGCCGCCTGCAGACCGATCTGCTGGCCGAGCTGCGGGCCGCCGGTCTCTCCCCGGTGGGCCTGTCGGGCGTGGATGCGGGCCTGGTCGGCGCCCGCCGCCGTGGGCCGACGACGGTGGATGGCCGGCGGGTGGATTTCGGCGAGGTGGGGGACATTGAATCCGTGAACCCGGACATCCTCCATCAGCTCCTGGCCGCTGGCCACCTGCCGGTGGTGACGTCGCTCACCGGTAACGATGCCGGCGAGATCTTCAATACCAATGCCGACACCCTGGCGGCGGAACTGGCCGCCGCGATGGGGGCGGAGAAGCTGTTCTATCTGCTGGATCAGCCCGGCCTGCTGAATGATCCCGCGGATCCGGCCAGCCTGATCACTGAAATTCACCCCGAGGCCCTGACGGCACGCATCAAGGACGGGCGCGTGGCCGGAGGCATGCGTCCCAAGTGCGAGGCCCTGATGCGGGCACTGGAGCAGGGCGTGAAGCGGGTCCACCTGATCTCCGGGCTGCGGGCGGATGCCCTGCTGGAAGAAGTGTTCACCAACGAGGGCAGTGGCACCCTGGTGCACGCCGATGCGGCCCTGGCGATGCCCGGGTCGCCGAACGGCGGGGAGGTGGCCCATGCCGGTTGAACCCATGCGGACACGCGAAGGCGAGGAGACGAAGGCGGCGGATCTGCTGTGGGCCAAGGGTCTGCCACTGGATGCGGAAATCCACCGCTTCACCGTGGATGAAGACCCCCTGCTGGACAGCCGCATCCTGCCCTGGGACATCGTCGGCAGCGCCGGGCATGTGCGCATGCTCGCCGCCACCGGACTGATGCCGGGCGAGGACGCCGCGGCCCTGCTGGCGGCCCTGGAGACACTGCACGGCGAGGCTCTGTCCGGGGAGCTTGTCATTCAGCCCACGCAGGAGGACGGGCATACCGCTCTTGAGCAGGCGCTGATCCAGCGCGCCGGACCGGCCGGCCGGCGCGTGCACCTGGGCCGTTCGCGCAACGATCAGGTGATCCTGGCCGTGCGCCTCTATCTGCGTGACGCCCTGCTTGGTACCGGCCAGCAACTGGCAACCCTGGCCGGGCATTTCAGCCAGTTCGCCGGTTCCCACCTGTCGGTTTTCCTGCCCGGCTATACCCATATGCGCCGGGCCATGCCCTCCAGCCTGGCCCAGTGGGCCCTGGCCTTTGCCGAAGGCCTGAACGAGGAGCTGGAGACCCTGGAGGGTCTGTACCGGCGGCTGGATCGCTGCCCCCTGGGTGCCGCGGCCGGCTTCGGCGTGCCCCTGGCCATTGACCGGGAGTACAGCGCCCGGGTACTCGGTTTCCGCCGGCTGCAGCGTAACCCGGTGGACGTGAACAACAGCCGTGGCCGGCATGAACTGGCGGTCCTGCAGTGGCTGGCCTCGGTGGCCGGCATCCTGGAGAAGTATCTCTGGGACCTTGCCCTGTTCAGCACCGAGGAGTACGGATTTCTGCGTCTTCCGGATGCCTTCACCACGGGATCCTCGATCATGCCGCAGAAGCGCAATCCGGATGTGGTGGAGCTGGCCCGTGGCCGTTGCGGGGAACTGCGGGGCCTGGCAGGCCAGCTGGAGCACATCGCCGCCGGGCTGCCCTCCAGCTACCACCGGGACAGCCAGTTGCTCAAGGCACCGCTGCTGCGCGGCATCAGCCGGGCGGGGGAGCTATTCCAGGTCATGAACCGCCTGGTGCCGTCCGTGCGCCCCTGTCCCGATCGCCTTGCGGCGGCCGATGTGAATGAGCTGTACGCGGCCCATGAGGCCTGTCACCGGGCAGCCGATGGCATGGCCTTCCGCGACGCCTATGGCGAGGTGGCGAGCGAGCTGCTGGCGGGCGACTTCAATCCCGATCGCGGAACCCTGGGCGGTGCCCACACGGGCAGTCTCCAACAGCTCGGCATCTCCGCCCTGGAGGCCGAGCTGGCCGGCCGACGGGAATGGCTTGGGCATCAGCAGCGTCGCCAGCAGCGCACGCTGTCGGCCCTGTGGCAGATCCCGCGCTGAGGGCAGGCGCACCCGGCGCAAACGAATTCAGGCAAACCATTGTGAGGACGCCTTTCATGCAATCCAGAGGCAAGATCGTGCTCGCCTATTCCGGCGGGCTGGACACCACCTACTGCGCCCTGTGGCTGAAGGAGCAGGGCTGGGAAGTGCACACCGTCACCGTGGATACCGGCGGCTTCGATGCAGCCGAACTGGCGCGTATCGAGGCGGCCGCCCGGCATGCCGACGTGGCCGGGCATTCGGTGATCGACGCCCGCCGGCCGCTCTTCGATCGCTTTCTGCGCTACCTGATCTACGGCAATGTGCTGCGGGGCGCCAGCTACCCCCTGTGTGTTTCCGCCGAGCGGGCCTGCCAGGCGGAGGCGGTTGCCCGTCACGCCCTGGCCATCGGTGCCGACGCCTTGGCCCATGGTTCCACCGGGGCCGGCAACGACCAGATCCGTTTCGATGTGGCCTTCCAGGTACTGGCCCCGGGGCTGGCGGTGATTACCCCCATTCGCGATCAGGGCCTTTCCCGTGAACAGGAAGTGGCCTACCTGGCCCGCCACGGCGTGGTGATTCCCCCGGCCACCGGCCGCTACTCGGTCAATGCCGGTCTCTGGGGCACCACCGTGGGCGGGGCCGAAACCCTGGACGGCTGGAGCGAACTGCCGGAATCGGCCTTTCCCTCCGGACCCCCGGCGGCCGCCAGCGATGAAAGCCGTGAACTGTGTATTACCTTCGAACAGGGCATCCCCGTGATGCTGGATGGCGAGTCGCTTGAGCCGGTGCCGCTGATCGAGCGTCTCAATGATCTGGCCGCCCATTTCGGTATCGGCCGAGGCGTGCATCTGGGTGACACCATACTCGGCATCAAGGGCCGGGTCGGCTTCGAGGCCGGCGCCGCCCAGCTGCTGATCACCGGGCATCGGGAGCTGGAAAAGCTGCTGTTGTCCGGACGCCAGCTGTTCTGGAAGGCTCAGCTGGGGGATCTCTACGGCAGCCTCATTCACGAGGGGCAGGCCTTCGACCCATTGGTCGGGAATCTGGAGGCCTTTCTCGAGGCCAGCCAGAAAACGGTCAGCGGCGAGGTCCGCCTGCGCCTGTATCCGAGGGCACTGTCGGTGCTCGGTGTTCGCTCACCCCATTCCCTGATGGACAGCCGTGCGGCCGCCTATGGCGAGGCCAACCATCTCTGGGATGGCGCCGATGCCCGCGGATTTGCCCGCGTGTTCGCGGTGGGCCAGCGCCTGTCCGGGCAGGTGCACCGGGAAGGCAGGAACGATTCGGCCCCTGCGGCCGCGACTGTCGGGGGTGGTTCATGAGAATTCAGGTGGACAAGATTGCCTCGGTCACCCGGCAGATCCCCCTTGACCGGGCACTGACCCTGTCACCCGACATGGAGGTGGTGCCAGGCTCGGTGATCGCGGCCCGGGTGCTGAATGACAAGAACGCCTATAACACTCTGGAGGACGTTTTCGGCCGGCTCAACCGGGTCAACAGCGGTGACCTCATCGTGGGGGCCCTTGGTCATCGCAAAGCCCTGCACGGCTACGAAGGGGTCATGCCCGAAAAGGTGGCAGTGGGTGACCGCCTGCAGCTGCTGAACCTGGGTGGTGTGATCGGCCATTGCCTGTCACACAATCCGGAAGTGGGCCCACCCTTCGAACTGGAAGTGCTGGGTCAGGTGATGGTCTACCCGGAGTTCGGTTCCCGCCGGGGCGTGGCGGCCCGGGTTCAGGATCACGCCGTCGCCAGCGGAACCTCGCTGCCCCGTTGCCCGGTGGTGTTCGTGGCCGGTACCTGCATGAACTCGGGCAAGACCGCGGCGGCCACCCGCCTGATCAAGGGGCTGCGGCAATCCGGTCTGCGTGTGGCCGGTTGCAAGCTCACCGGCATCTCGGCCCTGCGCGACATCCTGGAGATGCGTGACTACGGTGCGGAGTGGGTGAGCGATTTCACCGATGCCGGTGCCACCGGGACAACACCGGCCAATGCGGCCGCGCTCAGCCACCGCATCTTTGCCGCCCTGGGCCGGCATTCGCCCGATGTCATCGTGGCGGAGACCGGCGACGGGGTCATGGGCGAATACGGAGTGCAGGCGATTCTGGAAGACCCGGAACTGCAGTCCCTGTGTGCCGCCTTCGTGTTCTGTGCCAATGACCCGGTGGGTGTGGCCGGCGGGGTTCACTATCTCAAGGCGCGTTTCGGTCTGGCGGTGGACGTGATCACCGGGCCGGCCACCGACAACGCGGTGGGCCTGCGTTTCATCCGCGATGAAGTCGGCGTGGCGGCGCACAATGCGCGCCGGGATGCGCCTGGCCTGATTGAACGGGTCAAGTCTCTCATTGCCCGCCATCAGCCCGGGCAACGTCGTGTTGCCTGATGGTCTGCCCGGAGGCCCGCCAATGAGTAGTGTCGATCAGGGGGTTCACGCGCTGATACTGGGCGCGGCCGGTTATGGCGGCGGCGAGCTGCTGCGCCTGCTGGATGGCCATCCGGCCGTGGGCCGGGTGCAGGCGGTTTCCCGCTCCCATCAAGGCCAGCCCTGGCATGCGGCCCATCCCCGCTTCCGGGGCTTCATCCAGGGCCGCTTTGAAGGCCGGGCGGACTGGTCCGCTCTGGCCCGCAGTGCCCGCCCGGTGTTGTTTTCGGCTCAGCCCAACGGGAGGTTGGCGGAACAGTGGCCGGAACTGGAGCGGGCGTTCCGGGCCCACGGCCTGACGCAGCGGATCACGGTCATCGACCTTTCCGGTGACTTTCGCCTGCCCGATGCCGACAGCTACCAGCGTGCCTATGGTGCGGCCCATGCCTGTCCGGCCTCACTGCCGGGCTGGGTCTATGGTCTCAGCGAGCATCACGCCGACCGTCTTGCCCATGCCCGGCGCATTGCCAATCCCGGCTGCTTCGCCACGGCCATTCAGCTCGGGCTGCGGCCGCTGCTGGAAATGGAACGGCCGGACTGGGTTGCGATCAATGGTGTGACGGGCTCCTCGGGTTCCGGTGTGCATGCCTCGCCCAATACCCACCATCCGGAGCGGGCCGGCGATTTCCGTGCCTACCGGATGCTGACCCATCAGCATGCCGCGGAAGTCCGCCAGGGGCTGGCGGATGTCGGTGGCGAGGACTGCGAGCTGGCCTTCGTGCCCCATTCCGCTCCCCTGGTGCGGGGGATCTTCATCACCCTGCAGGCCCGGGTGTCCGCATCCACCGCCCGGGGTATCCGCGATCATTACGCCAGAGCCCTGGCGGATCAGCCCTTTGTCCGCCCGGTGGAGAGCTCGCCACGGATCCATCACGTGGTTGGCAGCAATGCCTGTGATGTGGGCGTGGCTGTCTCGGGACAGCAGGTGGCGGTCATGGTGGCCCTGGACAACCTCATCAAGGGCATGGCGGGGCAGGCGCTCCAGAACATGAACCTGTCCCTGGGGCTGGATCAGACCCTCGGTCTCGGTGCTCCGGCCTGAGAACCCCGGCCCGGATTTCGCATTTGGGATGATTCGCGGTATTTTGTCCGCCATTGACGATGACCGGGAGTGTCCACATGCGAGCAGCAATTCTTTTGCCGTGCCTGTTTCTGTCGCTGTTTCTGATCACCGGCTGCGAACGCGATGACGTCGCGGAAGCCGAGCCGGAAGAGAACGGGGCAGCCGTGCCGGCCGTGCCGGAGAATGTGTCGGAGCCGCCGGCGGAGGCGGAGCGTTCCGAATCCGGTCTGGCCTGGGTCGTGCTTCGCGAGGGACCGGGCGAAGTGCATCCACGGCCGCAGGACCGCATCAAGGTGCATTATTCCGGCTGGACCACCGACGGCGAGATGTTCGACAGCAGCGTGGTGCGGGGTGAGCCTGCCGTGTTTCCCCTGGGGCGCCTGATCGAGGGCTGGGTGGAAGGCATCCAGCTCATGACCGAAGGCGATACCTTCCGCTTCTGGATACCCGGTGAGCTGGCCTATGACGGCCGCACGGATCGTCCCGGTGCGCCCCAGGGCATGCTGGTTTTTGATGTTGAGCTGATCGAAATTCTCGATGATGACGCTGCGCGTCGCTGAGGCGCCCGAAGCGATCAATGGGGGAAGTGACATGTATCCGCGTATTGCCATTCTGACGCTGTTGTCGGCCCTGCTGGCCCTTGGAGGCTGCGAGCGGGACCGTGAAGAAGCCCTGGATCCGGCCACCCAGAAGACCGAGTATGCCGAGGATCGGGTATCCATCTATGCGCCCTATCGCCTTGAGACCGGCCTGGATCATCTGACGGACAATCAGCGGGACATGCTGCTGATCCTGATGGAGATCGGCGACATCATGGACGATCTGTTCTGGGTGCAGGCCTGGGGTGACCGCGAGGCCCTGATGGCCCGTATCGACAACGAGGCCGTGCGCCGTTTTGCCGAGATCAACTACGGCCCCTGGGATCGACTTGGCGGCGGTCGGCCCTTCGTGCCGGAGGTGGGCGAACGTCCGCGGGGCGCCAATTACTATCCCCGTGACATGAGTCGCGAGGAGTTCCAGGCGGCGGACCTGCAGGGCAAGGACAGTCTCTACACCATGATTCGCCGTGATGAAACTGGCCGGCTGGTGACCATTCCCTACAGCGAGTATTTCGCCGGGGAACTGCAGCGGGCGGCGCAATTGATGCGCGAGGCGGCTGAGCTGGCCGAGTACGATGGCTTTCGCGATTACCTTCTGGCCCGTGCCGAGGCCTTTGAAACGGATGAGTACTATCCCTCGGATGTGGCCTGGATGACCATGCGCGACAACGACATCGAGTTCGTGGTCGGACCCATTGAAACCTATGAGGACCGCCTGTTCGGCAACAAGGCCGCTTTCGAGGCCTTCGTGCTGATCCGTGACCGGGAGTGGAGTGAACGCCTGCAGCGCTTTGCCGACTACCTGCCCGATCTCCAGGCCGGCCTGCCGGTGCCGCCCGAGTACCGGCAGGAAAGCCCGGGCACGGATGCGGACCTCGGGGCCTATGACGCCATCTACTATTCCGGTGATGCCAATGCCGGGGCCAAGACCATTGCCATCAATCTGCCCAACGACGAGCGGGTGCAGCAGGAGCAGGGTACTCGCCGCCTGCAGATCCGCAATGCCATGCAGGCCAAGTTCGACAAGATCGTGGTGCCCATCGCCGACACCCTGATCGTTCCGGATCAGCGCGAGCACGTGATCTTCGATGCCTTCTTCGGCAATGTCATGTTCCATGAAGTGGCCCATGGCCTGGGTCTCAACTTCACCCTGGATGGGGAGACCACGGTGCGTCAGGCCCTGCAGGAACATGCCGCCGCCCTGGAAGAGGCCAAGGCGGATATCCTCGGTCTGCACATGATCACCGAGCTGCTCATGGACGGCCGGCTGGATGACGCCAGCCTGCAGGACTACTACGTTACCTTCATGGCCAGCATTTTCCGCTCCACCCGTTTCGGGGCGGACAGTGCCCACGGGCGAGCCAACATGATTGCCTTCAATACCTTCGAGGAGATGGGCGCTTTCGAAAGGGACGAGGAGAGCGGCCTGTACCGTGTCAATTTCGAGGCCATGCGGGATGCCGTGACGGCTCTGGCCCAGGACATTCTCATGATTCAGGGTGATGGCGACTATCGTCGGGCGGACGAACTCATTGCCGCTCTGGGCCGGATTGGGCCCACCTTGGAAGGGGATCTGCAACGTCTTGAAGAAGCCGGCATTCCGGTGGACGTGATTTTCGAGCAGGGCCCGGAGGTGGCAGGCCTGCACTGAAACGTATAGACTTTACGAGTTGGGATTATCTGCCCATTCTGTGGTGGCCAAACCTTCTCGGTGGTCTTGTTCAACCTGGAGTAAGACGCATGACTGCATTTCTGGCTGTTATCGCCCTTGGGGCCATCATCGCCTTCGCCATCGCCGGTTGGCGGAGTGAGCAGCTCTGGGTGCGCCGCCTGGGCCGTGCCGGTGTCGTTCTGCTGGTGCTGGGCACCGGGGTGGAAGTACTGGTGAATACCGTCAACTGGCCCCCTCTGACACCGGGCTTCTCTTTCGTCATCGGGGCGGGTCTCGGTTTTGGCGTGGCCCTGCCGGGCATGATTCTCTACGCCATGCCACGCTGATCATTGCCCGTAAACTGCATTCAAGCCCCTGCTTCGCCAGGGGCTTTTTTGGTTCCCCTTACGCTTCCGGGCACGCCCCCACCAACCCGACGAATCACCGCTCTGGAAAGGGTCTTGGTGGCCCTGCCCAGAACCGTGGGAAACAGGGATGTTTCCCTCGAGCCTACAGGGACGTATTCACGGCGTGTTCTGGGCAGGGCCACCAAGACCCGCCCCGGCAACCACGCCCAAATTTCCTCCCCGCTTTCCCCGAAGGGGCTTTTTTGTTGTCGGTTCCCGGAGCAATCAGAGGTTCCTTAATCCGGGTTTCCCTGATTCCGCTTCAGATCCTCGATGCGGGTGGCGCCCAGGATGGCGCGTTCGGGCTGCAGGGTGGCGTGCTCGATCCCGAACGTTTCCCGCAGTTGCCGTTCCAGTGCCCAGTGAACACCCGGCCAGTCGTTGATGTCCCGGAGCAGGACATGGGCCGACAGGGCCGTCTGGGTGGAGGACAGCGCCCATATATGCAGGTCGTGCACCGACTCCACCCCGTCCACGGTGGCCATGGCCTGGCCCACTTCCTCCACGTCCAGATGCCGGGGCACACCTTCCATGACGATATGGCCGGCGTCGCGCAGCAGTCGCAATGCCGCCACCAGAATCAATGCGCAGATGAACAGGGTGAGCAGGGGGTCAATCGGCGTCCATCCGGTCAGGACAATGATCAGACCGGCACTGATGGCGGCCACTGAGCCCAGCAGATCACCGATGACATGCAGCAGGGCACCGCGCTTGTTGAGGGTTCGTTCGCCGCGCATGAGCACCAGCGCCAGTGCCAGATTGAGCATCAGGCCGATGGAGCCGACGATGAAGACGATATTGCCTTCCACCGGCCGCGGTTCCAGCAGGCGCTGAATGGCCGCCAGGCCGAGGGCGCCGACAATGACCATCAACACGGTGGCATTGATCATGGCGGCCAGTACTTCGGCCCGGCCCAGACCGAAGGTGTGGATCTTGCTGGCCGGACGCTGCGCCAGCCAGGCCGCACCGCCAGCCAGGGCCAGGGCGAAGGAATCCGAGGCCATATGAGCGGCATCGCCCATCAGGGCCAGTGAGCCGGCGATCCAGCCGAACGTGAATTCGACAATGGCAAAGCTCAGGGTGATGACAATGCCGATGAGGAAAGGCGTGGCGGATTGTCGACTGTCACCGTGGTGGTGATGACCCATCATGGCCTGCCCTCCGCGGGTGAGTGGGCGCCTGCCCGCGGGGCAGGCGCCGGATGGCGGTTCAGCGCAGCTTGAAGGCCGGGAGCTTCTTTTCCACCGCCACATTGCGAAGCTGCACGTACTGCGGCAGGCCGTCTTCACCGTAGGGCGGGTAGGCCTCGCCCTGAATCAGCGGTGCGAGATAACGACGGGCGGCTTCGGTGATGCCGAAGCCGTCGTCCGTGATGAAATCCGCCGGCATTTTCTTTTCCACGTTGGCCACATCGGCCAGCGGGGCCTCGGCGATGTCCCAGCGATAGGGGGCATCGCTCAGGCGGCGAATCGCCGGCATGACGCTGTTTTTGCCGGCCAGGGCCATGTCCACGGCGGCACGGCCAACCGCTTCCGCCTGCTCCAGGTCGGTGCGCGAGGCCAGGTGGCGGGCCGAGCGCTGCAGGTAATCGGCCACCGCCCAATGGTACTTGTGGCCCAGTTCGGATTTGACCATGTCGGCGATGACCGGGCCAACACCCCCCAGCTGCTTGTGCCCGAAGGCGTCCGTGCTGCCGGCATCGGCCAGGAATTTGCCGTCGGCATCGCGAGTGCCTTCCGAGACCACCACGGTGCAATAGCCGTAGTCCTTCACGGCCTGGTCCACCTTGGCCAGGAACTTCGCCTTGTCGAAGGCCACTTCCGGGAAAAGGATCACATGAGGCGGTTCCTCGTCGGTCTTGCCGGCCAGGCCGCCGGCGGCGGCAATCCAGCCGGCATGCCGGCCCATGACTTCCAGCACGAAGACCTTGGTGGAGGTGCGCGCCATGGACATCACGTCCAGGGAGGCCTCCAGGGTGGAGACGGCGATGTACTTGGCCACTGAGCCGAAGCCGGGGCAGGTGTCGGTGATGGGCAGATCGTTGTCCACCGTCTTCGGCACATGAATGGCCTGGATTGGATAGCCCATGGTTTCCGACAGCTGGGAGACCTTGAGGCAGGTGTCGGCGGAGTCGCCGCCCCCGTTGTAGAAGAAATAGCCGATGTCGTGGGCCTTGAAGACCTCGATCAGGCGTTCGTACTCGGCCCGGTTCTCTTCCAGGCTCTTGAGCTTGTAGCGGCAGGAGCCGAAGGCGCCACCCGGCGTGTGCTTCAGGGCGGCGATGGCCTCGGCGCTTTCCTGGCTGGTATCAATCAGATCCTCGGTCAGCGCGCCAATGATGCCATCGCGGCCGGCGTACACCGTTCCGATGCGGTCACGGTGCTCACGGGCCGCTTCGATGACACCAGCGGCACTGGCGTTGATGACGGCGGTCACGCCACCGGACTGGGCATAGAAGGCATTGCGACGGGACATGGGGTCGATCCTCCCGGGATTCGGTCGATGAGTTTGTGTAAGGAGCGGGCTTGTTCCGGCCCCGCCAACCCGACAGAACGCATTCGATCGGGTTATGATGGCCGTGAAGGATAACGGAATTTCCACCGATTTTCCGCCAAATAGGGTGAAAATGACCCGGATTCATTGACTGCGCGCCATGCCGGGGTTAGTTTTGCGCGCAGACCTTGTTGGGGAGCCGAGGCTGGCCTCGACGCCATGAGCGAATCGATCGACCTGGCAAGCAGCCTGATCCCCGCACAGCCACCAAACATCTGATCAGCAGCAAAGCGAGATTGCACATGCGTATCGTCATGCTTGGCGCCCCGGGTGCGGGCAAGGGGACACAGTCCCGCCGTCTGGTTGAGGCTTACGGAATTCCCCAGATCGCCACCGGTGACCTGTTGCGGGCGGCATTGGCCGCCGGCACCGAACTGGGACGTCGGGCCAAGGCGGCCATGGACGCCGGTCAGCTGGTCTCCGATGACATTGTCCTTGGCATCATCCAGGAGCGGCTGCGGGAGCCGGATGCCCGCAATGGCTTCATCCTCGACGGCTTCCCTCGCAACATTGCCCAGGCGGAAGAGCTGGACAGCATGCTGGTGGAGATCGGCCAGCCTCTGGATCTGGCCGTTCTCATGGACGTGGACGAGGACAAGCTGGTGCAGCGCCTGGCCGGCCGTCGGGTCTGTCAGCATTGCGGCAACGTTCACAATATCTACTCCGCACCGCCCAAGCTGGATGGTCAGTGCGATGCCTGCGGTGGCCCGCTGGCGCATCGGGCGGATGACAATGAAGAGACGGTGCTCAACCGCCTCCGGGTGTATGACGCCCAGACCCGCCCGCTGGCGGAGTACTTCCGTGGCCAGGGCAAGCTGGCCACCGTCGATGCGGATGGCGCCATGGACGAGATCTTCCGTCGCCTGAAGGCCGTGCTGGATCCGGTGGCCAGTGGTTCCGCCCCGGCGGCCAGCTCGGGTGGTGCCGCCGGGGCGGTTGCCCCCTACAGCAGTGATACCCCGGCGCAGGGTCGTGCCAGCGGTGCCCCGGGCGCCGGTGATGAGGCCGCCGAGCCGAAGGCCGCCAAGAAGGCCACCAAGAAGAAGGCCACCAAGAAGAAGGCCACCAAGAAGAAGGCCACCAAGAAGAAGGCCACCAAGAAGAAGGCCACCAAGAAGAAGGCCACCAAGAAGAAGGCCACCAAGAAGAAGGCCGCCAAGAAGAAGGCCACCAAGAAGAAGGCCTCCAAGAAGAAGGCCTCCAAGAAGAAGGCTTCCAAGAAGAAGGCTTCCAAGAAGAAGGCTTCGAAGAAGAAGGCTTCGAAGAAGAAGGCTTCGAAGAAGAAGGCTTCGAAGAAGAAGGCTTCGAAGAAGAAGGCTTCGAAGAAGAAGGCTTCCAAGAAGAAGGCTTCCAAGAAGAAGGCTTCCAAGAAGAAGGCTTCCAAGAAGAAGGCTTCCAAGAAGAAGGCTTCCAAGAAGAAGGCTTCGAAGAAGAAGGCTTCCAAGAAGAAGGCTTCCAAGAAGAAGGCTTCGAAGAAGAAGGCTTCCAAGAAGAAGGCTTCGAAGAAGAAGGCTTCCAAGAAGAAGGCTTCCAAGAAGAAGGCTTCGAAGAAGAAATCCCGGCGTCGTTGAAAATCGGGGCTGCGGACATGAAAAAGGGCCGGCAAAATGCCGGCCCTTTTTCATGCAAACCGCGGGTTCAACCTCATTCCGCCACCAGGCGTCCCTCGCTGAGCTTCAGGGTCAGGCGCCCGGCCAGCAACCCCTCCAGATCCCGGCCGGCCATGGCGGCCCGCCAGCCTCTGAGCAGGGGCAGCTCGGTTTCACCTCGCACCAGGGACTCCAGTTGCTTGCGGGTCGCGACCTGGGCGGGGCTCATGTCGTGCTCGGCGCAGCGTGCCCGCAACAGGGCCATGAGTGCATCCACCTGAGCCTCCTGATGAGCGTCCAGACGGTCGGGGGTGGCGGCCATGGAGGGTGGTGTCGCTTCCTTGCCGGCCTGGGCATGGCGGACGATGGCCTCACCGTGCTTCTGCAGGACACGGGGCGGGATGTCGCGCATGTCTTCCATGTCCTGAACCGTCGCCGGCGGGCGGCGGGCCAGATCCACCAGGGCCTGGTCCTTGAGAATCCAGCGACGCGGACGATTGCGCGCCAGGGCTTCCTCTTCCCGCCAGCGGGCCAGACTGGCCAGGATGGCAAGCTGATTCGGTCGCAGCTTGCGGTGCCCCTTCACTCGCTTCCAGGCGCCTTCCGGGTCCGGGCGGTACAGGCCTTCGTCCAGCAGGGCATCGAATTCCTCTCGCAGCCACTCAAGTCGACCGCCCTTTTCCAGGGCCGTGTGAAGCTGCTGGAAGACCGGCCCCAGATAACGCACATCATCGGCGGCGTATTCCACAGCCTCGGCCGGCAGGGGACGTGCCCGCCAGTCCGTGCGGGTGTGACCCTTGGCCAGCTCAACAGCGCACAGGGCCTGGACCAGATTGGCGTAGCCGATCTGGTCGCCATGACCGAGCATGGAGGCGGCAATCTGGGTGTCAAAGACGGGGCCGGGCAGGGCGCCCCATTCATGGTGAAAGACTTCCAGATCCTGACGGGCGGCGTGGAAGACCTTGATGCGGGAAGGGTCCAGCATCAGTTCCCGCAGTGGCTGCATGGCTTCGGCATCCAGTGCCAGGGGGTCAATGCAGGCAATGCGGTCGGCGGCGGCCACCTGGATCAGACAGAGCTCTGGCCAGTAGGTCTCCTCGCGGATGAATTCGGTGTCCACGGCCAGCCAGTCCGCGGTCTGGATACCCGCCACGAAGTCGGCAAGGGCATCGGCTCGGTTGATGAATTCGGTTTCGGCCATTCAGGGATCCTGAAAATCTCAGTGGGAACGGGCGATGATGGTAGCATGCAGGGCTTTGAGGCCGTGGAGCGTTCCGTGTTGGTATTCACTCGCTGGTTCAGCGTTGCCTGGCAGATTCTCGTCTTCCGGCAGGGGCCGCAGGATCTGCCCGGCGGACGTGAGTGGACCGCCATGGCGGCGGCCCTGTATCTGCTGTCGGGTTTTCTCCTCCTGCAGGTGCGGGGCATCAGCGGTGAAGCTCTGTTGATGCTGGCAGTGGATCTTGGCCTCGTTCTGGTCTTCGTCACGCTGGTACTGCGCTTCAGCGGTCGAGGCGAACGTCTGTGGCAGTCCCTGCAGGCACTCTGGCTCTGTGGCGCCGTGCTCAATGCCATTGCCCTGCCGTTTGCGCCGGTGCTGGCCAATCCGCCCGGCGAACCCACCGTCTGGCTGGATCTGGCCGTGGTCATGAGCCTGGCCCTGATCTTCTGGAGCATCGGCCTGATGGGGCAGGTCTTCCGCCACGCCCTGGAATGGCCACTGGGCCGGGCCCTGCTGCTGTCCCTGGCGTATGCGGTGGGCAACATTCTCATTCACTATCATCTGTTCGCACCCAATGGCTAAGCATCTTCATCTACTCGGGGCCTGCGGCACTTTCATGGGAGGTGTCGCCGCGCTCGCCCGGGATCTGGGCTACCGGGTGACCGGTTCCGACCAGAATGTCTACCCGCCCATGAGCACCCAGCTGGCGCAGCTGGGTATCGAACTGATCGAGGGATGGGACCCGTCCCAGCTGGATCCGGCCCCCGATGAAGTGGTGGTGGGCAATGCCCTGTCCCGCGGTAATCCCGTGGTGGAGGCGCTGCTAGAGCGGGGCATTCCCTATGCTTCCGGGCCGGCCTGGCTGGCCCGGGAACTGCTGCGCAAGCGCTGGGTCATTGCGGTGGCCGGCACCCATGGAAAGACCACGACCGCCGGAATGGTGGCCTGGATTCTGGAGTACGCCGGGCTCAAGCCGGGTTTCCTGATCGGGGGCGTGCCAGGCAACTTCCCGGTGTCGGCGCGCCTGGGGGACACGCCCTTCTTCGTCATCGAAGCCGATGAATACGACAGTGCCTTCTTCGATAAGCGCTCCAAGTTCGTGCACTACGGGCCGCGCACGGCCATCCTCAACAACCTGGAGTTCGACCACGCCGACATCTTCCCGGATCTGGCCGCCATTCAGCGCCAGTTCCACCACCTGGTCCGTACCATTCCCGGCAGCGGCCTGATCATCCGGCCCCGAGACTGCCCCGCGCTGGATGCGGTGATCGACATGGGGTGCTGGACGCCGGTTCTCTTCTTGCATGACGCGGATTCCGGTGTCGCGGTGGGCCGGGAAGAAGAAGGCAGCACAGCCTTTGAAGTGATCGTGGCGGGTGAGTCCTGTGGCACGGTGCAGTGGCGCCTGCGGGGCGAGCACAACCGCGACAATGCCCTGGCAGCCATCGCGGCTGCCCGGCACGCCGGTGTCGCCCCCGCGGTCGCGGTGGAGGCCCTGAGCCGTTTTCGCGGCATGAAGCGGCGCCTGGAACCGCTCGGGGCCGTGGCGGGAATTCATCTCTACGATGACTTTGCCCACCATCCCACGGCCATTCGCAAGACCCTGGGTGCCCTGCCGGCCGGGCGCCGAGTGGCGGTGCTGGAGCCCCGTTCCAACAGCATGCGCCTGGGTGCCCACCGCGAGGCCCTGCCCGCATCCTTGCAGGAGGCCGAGCGCATCTATCTGTTCGTGCCCGAGGCGCTGGAGTGGGATGGCAGCCTGCTGGAGGCCGAACTGGGTGATCGCCTCTTCATCGCTCGAAACATGGCCGAGCTGCTGGAACGACTGCCGGATGACTTGCTGCCCGGGGATCAGGTAGCCATCATGAGCAACGGCGGCTTCGAGGGTATCCACGGACGCCTGCTGGCGGCCCTCAGGGAACGGCACGGAGAATCGGCCTGATGAGCAGTGATTACCGCGATGACATCAGCCTGGCTTTCACGGGGGCGTCGGGGGCCCAGTACGGCCTGCGTTTGCTGGATTGCCTGTTGCAGGCGGATCGGCGAGTGCACCTGATGCTGTCGAAGCCGGCCCAGGTGGTGATCGGCACCGAAACCGATGTGAAGCTGCCCGGTCGTCACGCCGACATGGCCCGCTTCCTGGCTGAGCGCAGTGGTGTGACAGAGGAACGGCTGCGGGTCTACGGGCAGGATGAGTGGACCTCGGCCCTGGCCAGCGGCTCCGGCGCGCCGCGCACCATGGTGGTCTGCCCCTGCACCACGGCCACGGTCTCCAATATCGCCATGGGGGCCAGCCGCAGCCTGATCGAGCGGGCGGCGGATGTGGTGCTCAAGGAGCGCCATCGCCTGGTCCTGGTCATCCGCGAGACGCCCTTTTCGGAAATCCATCTGGAGAACATGCTGCGTCTGGCCCGCATGGGCGCGATCATCCTGCCCGCCAACCCCGGTTTCTACCACCGCCCCGACAGCGTCGAGGCCCTGGTGGATTTCGTCGTGGCGCGCACCCTGGATCACCTGGGTGTGGAGCACGATCTCATGGCCCGCTGGGGGCGTTGAACCCCGCTCATTGAATCCCCGTGATGGCCGGGTGGCCACCACGGGGCCGGGCGCGAAGGGGCTTCAGTCCCGGGCGTAGCGGTCTTCGATCGCGCGCAGCTTTCTTCCGATCGCTTCCCGGTCCAGCCAGCGGCTGCCGATCATGACGCCGCGGGGGTCACGGAGATTGGACAGGTCTTCGAGGGGGTTGCCGTCCAGCAGGATCAGTTCGGCGCGCATGCCCTCGCGGACCTGTCCCCAGTCGTCTTCGGCGTTGAAAAACCGTGCCGGATTGACGGTGGCGGTTCGCAGCACCTCGTAGGGACTCAGGCCCGCCGCTTCCATGATGGCCATTTCGTGGTGGATGGAGAAGCCGGGCACATTGAAGACCTGGGGTGCGTCGGAGCCCATGAGCAGACCGGCCCCGGCCTCGTGCAGCGCCTTGATGAGATCCTTGCGCAGGGCCATGAAGGCTTCGGCGGCCTGCCGGTCATAGTCCTCCTCCGCCTGGGTGCGCCTTGCCCAGTCCTGCCAGCGTTCCACCATGTCCGCCGGCAGATAGCGCAGTTCCGGGCGGTCCTTTTCGGCCATGTCCGGATTCATGAGCAGCAGATTGTGCATCAGGGTCTCGGTGGGCACGTTCCAGACGCCCGCATCCCGGGTGCGCTCGGCAATTTCCGGGATGGCGTCCTCATCGGCGAAGGGGGCCAGGCGGTAGTCGAAGAAGCCGGGATCCACCGAGGCCAGAGTCTCCTCATCCACCAGGGCGCGGGGATAGCGATCCAGATGGTCGATGCTGGCGTAGCGCGCCTCGAGCGCACGGTCGATGCCAACATCTTCCGGCACATGGCCGGCGAAGCGGATTCCCACTTCCCGGGCGGCCTCGACCACGGCGTCGAATTCTTCGCGGCTCAGGCCCGGGTGGATCTTGAGAAAGTCGTAACCGGCCTCGGCCTGTTCGCGCACCATGTCGGCGCCCTGTTCGGGGCTCTCCACGCTGTTGCCGTTGAAGGAAGGGCCGGAGGTGATCAGGCGCGGCCCCAGCATGTCTTCACTGGTCAGCGCTTCGCGCAGTTCCAGGTGCCAGGGTTCACCCAGCATGCCCCGGGCCAGCGTCACCCCATTGGAGAGATAGAGAAAGAGAATGTCTTCCCGCAATTGCCTGTCGGCCCGTTCACCGGGCACATGAGCGTGCATTTCGGCCAGGCCCGGCATGAGAAAGCCGCCACGGCCGTCAATGGGGCGATAGCCTTCCGGTCGGGTGCCCGCTGCGCGGATGCCGGTGATGCGCCCGTTCTCGATCAGGACGCTGCGGTCATGGAGTACCTCGTTCCGGCTCATGGGGACGACGTGGACATTGTCGATCACCCAGCGTTCGGCGGATTCGGCCGGGGCGTCCGTGGCGAACAGGCTGAGGAGCAGGATCAGCAAGAGGAGAATGAAGTTGCGCATGAGCGGCTCCCTGCATGTTTCGAATGGATTCGATGGACGGGGGTCTGTACAGCATAGATGAGGAATAGCCGCTGCGGGTTCCGTGTTTACCGGA
The DNA here is from genome assembly GCF_030848495.1 of Natronospira bacteriovora. Lineage (NCBI taxonomy): Bacteria > Pseudomonadati > Pseudomonadota > Gammaproteobacteria > Natronospirales > Natronospiraceae > Natronospira > Natronospira bacteriovora. The sequence continues at coordinate 272,551 of NZ_JAVDDT010000003.1, read as the reverse complement.
ACCCGGTGTGCTTCTGGCGCATCCAAGCCAGTAGGGCGCTCCCGCCCGGGAGGTGTTGAAAGCATGTCGGAAACCCATCAGACCCTGCCCCTGTTCCCCCTCCACACGGTGCTTTTTCCCGGTGGCCCGGTCAGTCTGCGGGTATTCGAGCCGCGCTATCTGGCCATGGTGAGCCGTTGTCTGAAACAGGACAGCGGCTTCGGTGTGGTTCTGATCCGCAGCGGGCAGGAAACAGGGGCGAGCCGAATCCACGCCGTGGGCACCGTGGCCCGCATCCGTGACTGGGATCGCCTCGAGGATGGTCTGCTGGGCATCACCGCTCTGGGTGAACGGCGTTTCCGCCTGCACGGTGTCGACCGTCAGTCCGATGGCCTCCATATTGGCCGAATCTCCCTGTGGCCGAAGCCGGAAGCGAAGGTGGCGGTGCCCGGCGACCACCGTCATCTGGTTCAGGTGCTGGAACAGGTTCTGCCACGCCTGCCGGCGGCCTGGCGACTGGTGACGCCGGCCATGGACGATGCCGAGTGGGTCGGGTTTCGTCTCGCTGAACTGCTGCCCGTAAGCCTGGTGGAAAAGCAGCAGCTACTGGAAATGAATGATCCCCTGGACCGACTGACCGAAATCAGTCGCTATTTCGAAGGGCCCGAGGGGATGGGGCGGGATGATTGATGGCGGCTGCGGTTTCGGTCAATGAATTGACCGGCCCCGTTCCTGTGTCGCCTGTGGGAGCGGCGTCCGCCGCTCCCACAAACGATGGCTATGCTGGTGGTTGCTCCTTGCTCCTTGCTCCTGTCTTAAATCTCCGCCAGCACCGTCCGCGCCGCATCCACCGTGCTGTCGATGTCCTCATCCGTGTGGGCCGAGGACAGGAAGCCCGCTTCGAAGGCGGAGGGGGCGAGATAGATGCCCTGTTCCAGCATGCCGTGAAAGAAGCGCTTGAAGCGGTCGAGATCGCAGGCGGAGACCTGGGCGAAGGTCTCGATGGGGCTGTCCTCGGTGAAGAAGACACCGAACATGCCGGGCACCTGGTTGATCTGCATGGGCACGCCGGCGGCCTCGGCGGCTTCCTTGAGGCCTTCGCACAGCTTGCGGGTACTGGCCTCAAGCCGCTGGTGGAAGCCGGCTTCGCTGATGATGTCCATCATGGCCAGGCCGGCGGCCATGCCCAGGGGATTGCCGGACAGGGTACCAGCCTGATAGACCGGGCCCATGGGCGAGAGGTGTTCCATGATTTCGCGCTGGCCACCCAGGGCACCCACCGGCATGCCGCCCCCAACGATCTTGCCCAGGGTGGTGATGTGCGGGGTCACGCCGGACCATTCCTGTGCCCCGCCCGGGGCGAGGCGGAAACCGGTCATCACTTCATCGAAGATCAACACTGCACCGTATTCCTCGCAGATGTCCTTGAGGCCCTGCAGGAACCCCGGAACCGGCGGGATGCAGTTCATGTTGCCGGCCACGGGCTCGACGATGATGCAGGCGATTTCGTCGCCCTTTTCCTCGAAGGCCTGGCGAACCGAGTCCAGATCGTTGTAATTCAGGGTCATGGTCAGTTCGGCCAGTGCTGCCGGCACCCCGGGGCTGTTGGGCTCGCCCAGGGTCAGGGCCCCGGAGCCGGCCTTGACCAGCAGGGAATCGGAATGGCCGTGGTAGTTGCCCTCGAACTTCACCACCCGATCCCGGCCGGTGTAGCCGCGGGCAAGGCGAATGGCCGTCATGGTGGCTTCGGTGCCGGAATTCACCATGCGAACCCGTTCAATGGACGGCACGATCTCGCAGATTCGCCGTGCCATGTCCGTTTCCACCTCGGTGGGGGCACCGAAGCTCAGGCCGCGGCTGGCCGCCCGCTGCACGGCCTCGATCACTTCCGGGCGGGAATGCCCGCCGATCATCGGTCCCCAGGAGCCCACATAGTCGATATAGGCCCGGCCGTCACTGGCATGAATGCGTGAACCCTGGGCACTCTCCACGAACAGGGGCTCGCCGCCCACGCCGCTGAAGGCACGGACCGGCGAATTCACGCCACCAACGATGTACTTGCGGGCTTCGTCAAACAGCGGGTGCGTCATGATCAACCTTTTTCAGCTATCGGCAATGATGGAGGGGAAGCGTTGGCCCGTATCCTACCAGCGGATGCGGGCTGAGTCAGAGTCTGGCGCCCTGTTCAAAGCGGCGGCTCAGGGCTTGGACATTGGCTTCGGGGTCGCCCGACCACACGCTGCCGATGACCGCCGCCAGTTGCGCCCCCGTGGCGGCCACGCGGTCGATATTGGCGCGATTGATGCCGCCAATGGCGCAGACGGGCAGGGACAGTCGCTGGCCCGCCAGTTCCAGCAGGGGCAGGGGGGCGTGGACGGCATCGGGCTTGGTGGCCGAGGGGAAGACGCTGCCGAAGGCCACGTAGTCCGCCCCGGCTTCGGCCGCCTGCTCGGCCCGGGTCAGCTCGTTGTAGCAGGATTGGCCGATGAAGACATTCGGCCCCACCTGATCCCGGGCGCGGGCCAGATCGCCATCATCCCGCCCCAGGTGGAGGCCGTCGGCACCCACACGGGCGCACAATGCCGGGTCGTCATTGATGACCAGCGGCACAGCCGCCGCCCGACAGCATTCCAGCAGCCGGCTGGCCCGGCGCTCACGCCGGGCGGTATCGCGGCTCTTGTCGCGAAACTGGACCAGTGCGGCGCCCCCGTTCAGGGCTGCCTGCACGTCCTGGAGCAGTCGGGCATCGTCGTGGGCATCGTGGTCGGTGAGCACATAGATGCCGCAGGGCAGCTGGAAGGAGTTCATTGGCCGCCCAGGCGATTGGGTATGTATTGTCCCTTGCCCAGGCGCCAGCCCCGGGACAGGGCCAGCCAGGTCCAGTGCTGGGCGTGTTGCACGGCCAGCGGCGGATCGTCGCCATGGGCCAGGCGGGCGGCGATGGCCGAGGCCAGGGTGCAGCCGGAACCGTGGTACTGCCCCGGCAGGCGTTCCCAGCGGAAATCCTCCCGCTGACCGTCCGGGCCGAAGAGGAAGTTGTCCACGTCCGGAGTGTCTTCGTCGGCGCCCTTGTGCAACACCCAGTCACTGCCCAGTCCCCGCAGGTATTCGGCCCGGGCAGCGGGATCCCTCGCGTTCGGGGCCAGGGAGCGGGCCTCGCTGGCGTTGGGGGTCAGTACGGTACTCAGGGGCATCAATCGCTGCTTCAGGCAGTCGATGAGGTTCTCCTCGGCCAGCCGTGCCCCGCCCGCCGCGACCAGAACCGGATCCAGCACGACCGGCAGCTCTGGATGGCTTTCCAGCACGCCGGCAACCGCCTCACCCACCTCGGCGTTGCCCAGCAGCCCGAGCTTCACCGCCGCCACCGGCAGATCATCCAGCACCGTGGCGGCCTGTTCGGCAACCAGGTCGGGGTCACTGACTTCCACCCGGTAGGCATTGAGGGTGTCCTGGACGGTCAGGGCCGTAATGACCGGGGCCGGGTGGCAGCCCAGGGCCGACACCGCCTGGGTGTCCGCCGTCACGCCGGCACCCCCTGAAGGATCGTTGCCGGCAATGATGAGAACCACGGGAGGGTGGGGCGACTGGCTCATGGTGAGATGCTCCTCAGATCTCGATCATCTCGAAGTCTTCCTTGCCGGCACCACAATCCGGGCACACCCAGTTCATGGGGACATCCTCCCACTTGGTGCCCGGCTTGATCCCGGACTCCGGATCGCCTTTCTCTTCCTCGTAGACATAACCACAAATGACGCACATATAGGCTTTCATGCGGGCGCTGACTCCTCGGCGTTGCGAGTGAATGAGAAACGCCCATTTTTCCATGCCAGGACAGGCAGGGCCAATGGGCGTTTCAGTACCTTGGCCGGCACACCGGCCACATGGCCGTATTACTGGCGTTCCACCCGGTATCCGGCTTCCCGCAGCAGATTGATGACGCCTTCTTCACCCACCATGTGCAGGGCGCCGACCGCGACGAAATAGTCCTGCTGGCCTTCGTCTAGGAAGCGGGTGAGGTCATTCATCCAGTTATGGTTACGCCGGGTGACCACCCGTTCATACACCTCGGGGTAGTCGGCGAAGTCGGCCAGCATGGTTTCTTCCAGCTTGTCCAGCTCTCCGGACTCCCAGGCGGCGACCAGCATTTCCATTTGCGCCTCAAGATCCTGGATTTCCTCCAGAGTCTGCATCAGGAAGGCCACCTCGGTGTCCCGATCCATGTCGCTGAAGAGGCTGATCTGGAACTGGAGTGTTTCAAGCTCGACGATGGATTTCTGCTCGCGTTCCGCCCGTTCCAGAAAATAGGTCTCAACGCCGTGTGCCGCGGTATAGCCCATGCGTTCCAGTTCGGTGACGCTGAGTACCAGGGCAATCAGCCAGGGTCGCAGCATGGCCATCTGTTCCAGGTCATAGCCATTGTCGGCCGCCAGTGAGCGGGCCCTTTCCCAGCGCGCTTCGCCCAGAACATCTTCCAGTGTCTGACCATCGCGCAGCATGCCGGCATTGATCATCAACTGCTGTTGCGCTTGCGGATCCACATTGACCACATCCGTTTCCACCACCAGGTAGGCGGATTGTTCAAAGGCCTCTTCCACCTTGTCGGCCAGTGGGTAGTGGTCTTCGGTCAGCACATGCACCGAGCCGAACAGCCAGACGGTGTTGTCCTGGCCTTCGGCTTTCCAGAAGCTGGGCGCACGTTCGGACAGGTTCACGTCCTCGGCCATGAGCGGGGCGGCGAGGAACAGGGCAGTAAAGGCGATGAACAGGGATCGAACCCATAGCGGCTTGAACATGAGACTTCCTCTGAATCGAATCGTAATCAGGTGACGATCGCTCGGTGTGTTGCCTTTGGAACGAATCGGATGTCATCGGTTCCCCGTCGTGACCGCGCCGGTCAGGGCGGGATGGGATACTCAGTTTACGTTTTTGGCGCCAGGATGTCGTCCAGGCCGATCAGGCCGGCCTGCAGGGCGACGTAGGCGGTGCGGGCGGACTGTTCCAGTGAACAGCTCCATTTGTAGGCCCGGTCCAGGTTCTCGCCCCGGGCGTAGAGACCATGACCCCGAACGATGCAGATGGGGTGTTCGGCCAATGTGGCGGCCACCCGGGCCGGGGCCTCCTCCACATAGCGGTCATAGGGGACGTCCAGAACCGGCACCCGGCGGAAATAGAAGCTGCCCTCGAAATCCGGTGGCAGAAAATCCCGGCCGCTCATGGTCAGGCCCACGGCGTGATGACCGTGGCTGTGCAGCACGGCGCCGATGTCGTCGCGGGCGGCATGCACGGCGAGATGCAGGGGGGCGTCCAGCGACGCCCCCTCGGGTGGAGTTTCACCCGGGCGGCAGGGGATGAGCTCATCCGCCTGCAGGGTGTCGGCGCAGGCGCCGGTGGGGGTGACCCAGATACGGTCGCCGTCGCGCACCGAGGCATTGCCGCTGTGGCTGTCGTTGTAGCCGTGGCGGCGCAGCAGTTCGTAATACAGAACCAGGGCCTGCGGCGGGGCGAGGTCAGAGACGGGCTGTGTGCTCATGGTGTTCCCGATTCAGGAATGACTCACCGCATCGTGAAGCTGCACGAGCTCATTTTCAAACCTTCCATCCTCGCCCAGCCAAAGGACACGATAGGCCGGAGGCGCCTCGGGATCAATGGCGAAATCCTCGCTGCCGGGCAGGAACTGGGCGCAGGTGGAGGGGGTGCCCAGCAGCTGGATATGCCCATGCCGCTGCTCGGAGGGCTGGTGTACATGACCCCAGATCAGGGTCTTCACCTGCGGGTGGCGCTCCAGACAGGCCAGCAGGGCGTCCCCATCCCGCAGGCCGACGCCGTCCAGCCACGGTGTCCCCACCGGGACGGGCTGATGATGCACTGCCACCAGCGTGGGGCGCTCGGGCTGCGCCTGCAGCAGGCCGTCCAGCTCTTCCAGTTGCGCCTGGCCGACTTCACCGGCCGGTGAGCCGGGGATGTGGCTGTCCAGCTGGATCAGATCCCAGGCACCGAGGGCGAAACGGGTTTCCAGGTGGAAGGGCGGGCGACTGAGCACCTGTCGCATGAGAGCCGGATCATCGTGATTGCCCGGCAGGCACAGCACCGGGATGTCGAAGCGGCCAAAATAGTGGACAAAGCGTTCGTAGGCTTCGGCGGTTTCCTGCTGAACCAGGTCGCCCGTTGCCAGGATGCAGCGGGTATCGGGATGCTCGTGGCGGACATGCTCCAGAACCCATTCCAGCGTTTCGCTGGTGCGTGTACCCCGCAGTTCGCCCTCGTCACTGGCGAACAGGTGGGTGTCGGTGATCTGAAGAACCTTGTTCATGGCGCCCGGCCCGCATCCTGTCCCCGGAATCGGACGGAGCCCGGGGAATCCCCGATTCCGCCCCTGTGCCTGAAAAACTAGCATACTTGAACCTGATCGGGTGTGAAGCAGTTGGCAGTTTCGCAACAATGGGGCCAATGTTGAGCCAGGACGGGAGGAATGAACATGTCGAATCGCACCACGGCGGTTGATCCGTCGCTGCATGAATATCTGCTGTCGGTTTCCCTGCGGGAGCATCCCGTGTTGCGTGAACTGAGGGAGGAAACTGCCCGCCTGCCGGAGCACAACATGCAGATTGCGCCGGAGCAGGGCCAGTTCATGCAGATGTTGCTGCGCCTGATGGGCGCGCGCCGCTGCATCGAGGTGGGCACCTTCACCGGCTACAGCACCCTGGCCATGGCACTGTCACTGCCCGACGACGGGCGGATCCTGGCCTGCGACGTGAGCGAGGAGTGGACGGACATTGGTCGGCGCTACTGGGAAGAGGCCGGGGTGGCCGACCGTATCGAGCTGCGCATCGCCCCGGCCAGTGACACTCTGGCCGATGAGCGCCGGACTGGCGACGGGGCTATCTGGGATTTCGCCTTCATTGACGCCGACAAGGGCGGTTACCCGGATTATTTCGACCAGTGTCTGGCCCTGTTGCGTCCCGGTGGACTGATTGCGGTGGACAACACCCTGTGGGATGGCAAGGTGGCCGATGACAGCGTGGATGATGCCGATACCCGTGCCATCCGCGAATTCAATCAGGCACTGTATGCCGATGAGCGGGTGGACATCAGTCTGGTGCCCATCGGCGATGGCCTGACCCTGGCCAGAAAGCGTCAGGCAAACTCTGATTGAATCATTCGCGCCACTTGATGGAGCAGCCCATGCTGGGGATCTGATCCTCCGGCTCCGGCCCGCGCCCGGTCTGGGCAATGCGCAGCATGGCTTCGAACAGTTCCCGCCGAACCCCGTCGTCGGCCCGGTGGCGGCCGCTGGCATCCAGGCGTCCGCGGTACTGCAACTTGAGATCCCGGTTGAAGCCGAAGAAGTCCGGGGTGCAGACCGCGCCGTAGAGGCGGGCCGTGTCCTGGCTTTCATCCAATAGATAGGGGAAGGGGAAGCCCATCTCCTCCGACAGGGCGCGCATCTTGTCGAAGCCGTCTTCCGGGTAGGCCACGGTGTCATTGGCCATGATGGCCACGCTGCGCACCCCGTGGCCTGCCAGCTCCCGGGTGTCCCGCACGATGCGATCCAGCACCGCCTGAACATAGGGGCAGTGGTTGCAGATGAACATCACCAGGGTGCCGTTTTCGCCCCGGCAGTCCTCCAGCGTCCAGTTCCGACCGTCCACGCCGGGCAGGTCGAAATCCGGGGCCGGGGTGTCGAAGTCACAGTCGGGGGTTTCCAGGCGAACCATGCTTTGTCCTCATCTCGGTCGTCGCTGCGGCTACAGGCTCCACCGCCTTTCCCCATTCGTCAAGGGAAATTGCCGGCGGGTGGTCGAGAAAACATGACTGACGCTGTAAAATCGGGCATCCTAATCGTTTTTCCTTTTGATGGCTTCGCCGGACGCGCCGGCGCCAACCCAGGAGACTGCCTGGCATGTCGAAAAACTACCTGTTCACCTCCGAATCGGTTTCCGAAGGTCATCCGGACAAGATCGCCGACCAGGTGTCGGATGCGGTACTGGATGCCATCCTGGCGCAGGATCCCCGGGCCCGCGTGGCCTGTGAGACCCTGGTCAAGACCGGTTTCGTGATCATTGCCGGCGAAATCACCACCAGTGCCTGGGTGGATCTGGAAGCCCTGGTGCGCAAGACCATCGTGGACATCGGTTATGACAGCTCCGATCTCGGCTTCGATGGCAATACCTGCGCGGTGATGAATGCCATCGGCAAGCAGAGTGAGCACATTGCCCAGGGTGTGGACCGTGCCTCCGAGGAAGAGCAGGGCGCCGGCGACCAGGGCCTGATGTTCGGCTACGCCAGCAATGAAACCGACGTGCTGATGCCGGCGCCGATCACCTTTGCCCATCGTCTGGTGCGCAAGCAGTCCGAAGTGCGTCGCAATGGCCAGCTGGCCTGGCTGCGTCCGGATGCCAAGAGTCAGGTCACCTTCCGTTACGAGAACAACCGGCCGGTGGGCGTGGACACCGTGGTGCTGTCCACCCAGCATGGCCCGGAAGTCAGCAATGAGCAGATCCGCGAGGCGGTGATCGAGGAGATCATCAAGCCGGTGCTGCCCTCGGAGTGGATCGACGACAAGACCCGTTACCTGATCAATCCCACCGGCCGTTTCGAGATTGGTGGCCCCGTGGGTGACTGCGGTCTGACCGGGCGCAAGATCATCGTCGACACTTACGGCGGCATGGCCCGTCACGGCGGCGGGGCCTTCTCCGGCAAGGATCCCTCCAAGGTGGATCGCTCCGCGGCCTATGCCGCCCGCTATGTGGCCAAGAACATCGTCGCCGCCGGTCTGGCCGAGCGCTGCGAGATTCAGCTGTCCTACGCCATCGGCGTGGCCGAGCCCACCTCCATCAGCGTGGATACCTTCGGCACCGGCCAGGTGGATGACGAGAAGCTCACGGCACTGATTCGCGAGCACTTCGACCTGCGTCCCTACGGCATCCTGAAGATGCTGGATCTGGTGCGCCCGATCTATCAGCCCACCGCCGCCTACGGCCACTTCGGTCGCGAGGACGGGGATTTTCCGTGGGAAAAGACGGACAAGGCCGAAACCCTGCGCGATGCCGCCGGTCTCAAGGCAGCAAGACAGGCCTGATCAATTGACAATCCGCCGGCCCGAGGAGCGTTGCAACGGGGTATCCCGCCAGGCTCGGGCCGGTGTCCACCTTCAGAACGGCGCTCGCTTAACACTCACAGGAGAAGCATCATGAATGCTGTGGTTGGAAAGCGAAACGACGGGGATTTCCACGTTGCCGATCTGTCTCTGGCGGAATTCGGCCGCAAGGAAATTGCCATCGCGGAAACCGAAATGCCGGGCCTGATGGCCCTGCGCGAGAAGTACGGCAAGGACAAGCCCCTCAAGGGCGCCCGTGTGGCCGGTTCCCTGCACATGACCATTCAGACGGCCGTGCTGATTCAGACCCTGGAAGCCCTGGGTGCCGAAGTGCGCTGGGCCTCCTGCAACATCTACTCCACCCAGGATCACGCGGCGGCCGCCATTGCCGAAAATGGCACGCCGGTGTTTGCCTTCAAGGGCGAAACCCTGGATGAGTACTGGGAGTTCACCCACCGCATCTTCGATTGGGAAGGTGAAGGCGCCAACATGATCCTGGACGATGGCGGCGATGCCACCCTGCTGATCAACCTGGGCGCGGAAGCGGAGAAGGACCCCTCGGTGCTGGGCAAGCCCGGCAGCGACGAGGAGAAGGCCCTGTTCGCCGCCATCAAGAAACGTCTGGACGAGAAGCCGGGCTGGTATTCCAGGGTCAAGGCCCAGATCAAGGGCGTGACCGAGGAAACCACCACGGGCGTGAACCGCCTGTATCGCATGCAGAAGGACGGCACCCTGGATTTCCCGGCCATCAACGTCAACGATTCGGTGACCAAATCCAAGTTCGACAACCTTTACGGCTGCCGTGAATCCCTGGTGGACAGCATCAAGCGCGCCACCGATGTGATGGTGGCCGGCAAGATCGCCGTGGTCTGTGGCTATGGTGATGTGGGCAAGGGTTCCGCCCAGTCCCTGCGTGGCCTGGGCGCCACCGTGTGGATCACCGAGATCGACCCCATCTGTGCCCTGCAGGCCGCGATGGAAGGTTATCGCGTGGTGGATCTCAATGAGGTGATCGATCAGGCGGATATCTTCGTCACCGCCACCGGCAATTTCAACGTCATCACCGCCGATCACATGGCCAAGATGAAGAACCAGGCCATCGTCTGCAACATCGGTCACTTCGACAATGAAATCGATGTGGCCGGTCTCAAGCAGTACGACTGGGAGAACATCAAGCCCCAGGTGGATCATGTGATCTTCCCCGACGGCAAGCGCATCATCCTGCTGGCCGAAGGGCGTCTGGTGAACCTGGGTTGCGCCACCGGCCACCCCAGCTTCGTCATGTCCGCCAGCTTCACCAACCAGGTGATGGCCCAGATGGAGCTGTTCAACAAGCCGGACGAGTACGAGAACAAGGTCTACGTCCTGCCCAAGCACCTGGACGAGGAAGTGGCCCGCCTGCACCTGGACAAGATTGGTGCCAGGCTGACCAAGCTGTCCCCCGAGCAGGCCGACTACATCGGCGTACCCCAGGAAGGCCCCTACAAGCCGGATTATTACCGCTACTGATCCCGGCCTGTAAGCAACGGCAGTATCAGGGCCCGGGCAACCCCCGGGCCCTTTTTTAATGCGCCGCGAAATGGACGCAAAATGCACGCGAGATAAATTCAAAAGCGAAAAACATTGGGATCACGAGATGGCTGGCATCATGGCAGCTTCTGAGGCTTGGGCTTTTGACTTCAGGTGATGATGCCGAGGGGCAAAAATCCGTCGAGCCATTGAACGCCACCCCGGTTTTTCGCCTTATAAATTTCGCGTGCATTTTGCGTCCATTTCGCGGCGCTTTTAATTTTTCCCCGGAGACTGACATGTTCGAGAGAGACTACGAGATACGCTGGGTGGATCTGGATCCCAATGGGCATATGCGGCATAGCGCCTATCTGGATTACGGTGCCCAGATTCGTCTGGCCGCCCTGGCTGATGCCGGGCTGGGCATGGGGGAGATGGCGAAGCTCGGGGTGGGACCGGTGCTGTACAAGGAGAGCATCGAGTATCACCGGGAGATTCGCGGTGGGGAGACCATTCGCATCGGGACCGAACTCACCGGGGTGTCGAAGAACGGCAAGCACTGGCGCATGCGCCATGTGATCAAGAAGGCCGATGGCGAGGTGGCCGCGGTGATCGAGGTACGGGGTGCCTGGCTGGACCTCAAGGCGCGGCGCATTGCCCCGGCACCGGAACAGGTACAGGCCGTGGTGGATGCCATGCCCCATGCCGAGGATTTCGAGGTGTTTGATTCCAGCCGGCGTTGAGCGGCATTTTCAGGCGGATTCGACCTCGATCGGGGAGCCGATTGCCAACCCCAGTTCTTCGGCCGCACTGGCCTGATTGATGGCAATCTCCACCAGGCCCATGGAATTGATGTACCAAAGGGGGGTTCCCCTGGGCACGCTGGTGAAGGTGAAGGCGTAATCCACGGTCTGTCCGGCCACGCTGAGTTGCTGCTCGGGCTGGATGCCATGACCTTCGATGCCGGTCACGGCATTGCCGTAGCCATCGATGTAGAGAATCTGTTCCCGACGGGTGGCAAGGGTGACCGGGTCATGCAGGGGTCTGGCCCCTATGGCCGTGGGCGTGCGGCCACTGGCGAGCTGCCCGGCGAAGGGTGCGAACTGGTCGCGGCCGTGGAAGCTGCTGGAGAGGTCTTCCGGCTGCCAGGTGATTTCCCACCATTCCTGTTCACGGGACTGTTCGGCGACCGCCGTGAGCAGGCCATTGTCCGGCCCCACGTACCAGCAGCCATCGGCCTTCAGCGCCACTGGCCAGCGCGGTCCGCCAACGCCGGGGTCCACGATGGCCAGGCAGATATCGCCGGGCCGGAACTGGCGACTCAGCCCGGCCAGCAACAGGCCGGCAGTGGCCGCATCAAAGGCCGGGGCGTCGTGCATCAAGTGGATGAAGGGGCCGCGGCAGTGGCGAAGGGCCGCCGCTTCCAGTTCCCCGACGTAAGGGCCGCGATGGTGAAAATCGGTGTAGGCAAACAGCATGAGGCCTCCCGCTTGTGTCGTTGGCCGGCGATCCTGCGCCTGCCGTTTCCCTCAGGGTATACTCTGCGGCCCGATTCTGCCTGTCCATTTCGGTCAGGCCGCCATTGAACACCATAGCCGGGATTCATCATGTCGCTGACGGTATTGCATGTCTTTCGCCAGATTGATGCGGGTGAACGCCACCAGTTGCTGGGCCAGAAGGCTCAGGGGGTGGATGTGCATGTGGTCTGCGCGGGGCGGGCCAATTTCCAGGACGATCTGGCCGCCGCCGGAATCCCGGTGCATCACATCGATTTCGAACGCCGCATTGATCGCCCGGCCATTGCCCGTCTGCGGGAACTGGTCGAGACCATTCGGCCGGACATCGTGCATGCCTTCATGAAGATCTGCCTGTCCAATGCCATTCGGGCCATCGACGGTCTGCCCCCGCGCCTGGTGGCCTACCGCGGCATTGTCGGCAACCTGCACTGGCTGGATCCTTCTTCGCGGCGCACCTTCTTTCATCCCCGGGTGGATCGCATCATCTGCGTCTGCGAGGCCATCCGCCAGGATCTGCTGAGCAATCGCTTCCTCGGCTGGGGCCTGCCGGAAGAAAAGGTGGTTACCATTCACAAGGGCCACATCGTGGACTGGTGGCGGCGGGATGACACGCCGGAGGACCTGAGCGAGGTGGGGGTGCCGGCCGGCGCACCGGTGATCGGCTGCGTGGCCCAGATGCGCAAGCGCAAGGGCATTCCCCTGCTGGTGGAGGCCTTCGAGCAGCTGGCGAATCGGGAGGCCCACCTGGTGCTGATCGGCAAGGTGGGTGACCGCCAGGTGCCTGGGCGCATCGCCCGCAGCCCGGCGCGGGATCGCATCCACCTGCTGGGCTGGCGGCCGGACGCGGCCCGCCTGGCCGGCGCCTTCGACATCTTCGTCCTGCCCTCATTGCGGCGGGAAGGCCTGCCGCGGGCGGTGATCGAGGCCATGTGCCAGAACGTTCCCCCCGTGGTGACCGACTCCGGCGGCAGCCCGGAGCTGATCGAGGACGGCGTCAGCGGGCGTATCGTGGCCTCGGGCCAGGTGGCCCCGTTGGTCGCCGCCCTGGATGGCCTGCTGGCCGACCCCGCCGGGCGTCAGCGCATGGGGGAGGCGGCCGAGCAGCGGATTCGCCAGTGCTTTACCCCCGAGCAGACGGTGGAGCGCACCCTGGCGCTTTATCGGGAGATTCTGCCCGCCCGTTGAGGGGGTGATCGCCAGGCAACTTGCCGTTTGCTCGCCAATCGGCGAAAATTGCGCCTTTGATTTTTCCTGACGCCTCCATGAGTCTCCGCCGACACCCGTCCGGCTGGCCGTGGCCGATTTTTCCGGTCCCGGCCTGATGTCGTTAGGGCTGGCGGCGGTCATCCGCAATCCGGGAGCATGCATGCCCTCACGCAGAGAACTTGCCAACGCCATTCGCGCCCTCAGCATGGATGCCGTCCAGAAGGCCAACTCCGGTCACCCGGGCGCGCCCATGGGCATGGCCGACATTGCCGAAGTCCTGTGGAACGATTTTTTCCGCCATAACCCGCTCAATCCCAAGTGGGATGACCGCGACCGTTTCGTCATGTCCAATGGCCACGGTTCCATGCTGGTCTATTCGGTACTCCATCTGACGGGTTACGACCTGTCCATGGACGAGATTCGCAATTTTCGGCAGCTGCATTCCATGACCCCGGGGCATCCGGAATACGGTTATGCGCCGGGTGTTGAGACCACGACCGGCCCACTCGGTCAGGGTCTGGCGAATGCCGTGGGCATGGCGCTGGGCGAGAAGATCCTGTCCGCCCGCTTCAACCAGCCCGGATACGACATTGTTGACCACTTCACCTATGTCTTCATGGGTGATGGCTGCCTGATGGAAGGCATTTCCCATGAAGCCTGCTCCCTGGCCGGTACGCTGGGCCTGGGCAAGCTGATCGCCTTCTACGACGACAATGGCATTTCCATTGATGGCGAAGTGGACGGCTGGTTCACCGACGATACGCCCCGGCGCTTCGAAGCCTATGGCTGGCATGTGGTGCGTGACGTGGATGGCCATGACGCCGAGGCCGTGAAGGCCGCCATCGAGCAGGCCCGCGCCGAAACCGGCAAGCCGAGCATCATTTGCTGCAAGACGGTGATTGGCTTCGGTTCACCCAACAAGAAGGGAACTGCCGGTGTCCACGGCGCGGCTCTGGGCGACGAGGAAGTGGCGGCGGCCCGCAAGGAACTGGACTGGCCCCATGCGCCCTTCGAGGTGCCGGACGAGATCCGCCATGGCTGGGATGCCCGCAGTGCCGGGCAGGAAGTGGAAGATGCCTGGCGTCGCCTGTTCGAGAACTATCGTCGGGAACATCCGGAACTGGCCGCCGAATACCAGCGCCGCATGAGCGCCGAGCTGCCGGGTGACTGGGAAGCCGTGATGGGTGAGCTTCTCACCCAGGTCAATGAAGCCGGCGAGAAACTGGCTACCCGCAAGGCCTCAGGCAATGTGCTGGATGCGCTTGGGCATGCCATGCCGGAACTGATTGGCGGCTCGGCTGACCTCAGTGGCTCCAATAACACCCAGTTCAAGGGCGCGAAGACCGTCACCGCCGCTGACCCGGATGGCAATTACATTTATTACGGCGTGCGCGAGTTCGCCATGTCGGCCATGGTGTCCGGCCTGGCGTTGCACGGCGGTTTCGTGCCCTATGCCGGCACCTTCCTGACCTTCTCCGATTACGCCCGCAATGCCGTGCGCATGGCGGCGCTGATGAAGGTGGGTTCGATCTTCGTCTACACCCACGATTCCATTGGCCTGGGTGAAGATGGTCCCACTCACCAATCGGTGGAGCATCTGGCGTCCCTGCGGCTGATTCCAAATATGACCGTCTGGCGGCCCTGTGACACTCTGGAAACAGCCGTTGCCTGGCAGGATGCGGTGGAGCGCCGCAGTGCCCCGACTTGCCTCGCCCTGTCCCGGCAGGGGCTGCCTTTCCAGCCCCGAGATGCCGAGACCATCGCTCGTATCCGGCGCGGCGCCTACGTGCTGTCTGACAGCGAGGGCAAACCGGATCTGATTCTCATCGGCACCGGATCGGAAGTGGCACTGTGTACGGAAGCCGCCGATCGACTGCGGGAGGAGGGGCTCAAGGTGCGCGTGGTGTCCATGCCATCGAGCTGTGTCTTCCAGCGCCAGGAGCCGGAGTACCGCCGTTCCGTGCTGCCCGCCGATGTGCCGGCCCGGGTAGCCGTGGAAGCCGGGGTCACGGCTTGCTGGCGGCGCTGGGTGGGTGATGCCGGCGAAGTGGTCGGTCTGGATACCTTCGGCGAGTCGGCCCCCGCCGACGATGTCTTCAAGCATTTCGGATTTACCGTGACCAACGTCATTGAGACCGCCCGCGGCGTGCTCAAGAATCTCGGTAATTGATCATTCAGGAACCTCCAAGGGAGTAAGTGACATGGCGATCAAGGTAGCAATCAACGGTTATGGCCGCATCGGCCGCAATGTGCTGCGGGCCCTGTACGAGTCCGGCCGCACGGGTGAGATCCAGATCGTGGCCATCAATGATCTGGGTGATGCCAAGACCAACGCCCATCTGACCCGCTTCGACACCGCCCACGGCCGTTTCCCCGGTGAAGTGAAGGTGGAAGGCGATTACCTTGTCGTCAACGGTGACAAGATCAAGGTCTGCGCCGAGCGTGATCCGGCCAAGCTCCCCTGGGGCGAGCTGGGTGTGGATCTGGTGATGGAGTGCACCGGCCTGTTTGCCAGCAAGGACAAGGCTTCCGCTCATATCCAGGCGGGCGCCAAGAAGGTCATCATTTCCGCGCCGGCCGGCAAGGATCTGCCCACCATCGTCTACGGCGTCAACCACGACAGCCTGACGGCCGATGACACCGTGATCTCCAACGCCTCCTGCACCACCAACTGCCTGGCCCCGCTGGTCAAGCCGCTGAACGACAAGGTGGGCATCGAGGCCGGTCTGATGAACACCATCCACGCCTACACCAACGACCAGGTGCTGACGGATGTCTATCATTCGGATCTGCGTCGTGCCCGTTCCGCCACCATGTCCATGATTCCCACCAAAACCGGTGCCGCCGCCGCGGTGGGCCTGGTGATGCCGGAATTGAACGGCAAGCTGGATGGCTTCGCCGTGCGCGTGCCCACCATCAACGTCTCCATGGTGGATCTGAGCTTCACCGCTTCCCGCGAAACCAGCGTGGAAGAGATCAACGGCATCCTGAAGGAAGCCGCCGAAGGGCCGCTCAAGGGCGTGCTGGCTTTCAGTGAGGAACCACTGGTGTCCGTGGACTTCAACCACGACCCGGCTTCCTCCACCGTGGATGCCGGTCTGACCAAGGTCATCAACGGCAACCTGGTCAAGGTCTGCGCCTGGTACGACAATGAGTGGGGCTTCTCCAACCGCATGCTGGATACCGCCCTGGCCTTGATGAAGGCCTGAAGGCGCCCGCTGCATGCACTGAGTCCGGGCGCCGGTTTGACCGGCGCCCGCTTTCGTTTTCAGCAAACCATGGAGGCTGGTGATGACCATCCTCAAGATGACGGACCTGGATCTTCACGGCAAGCGCGTACTGATTCGTGAAGATCTGAACGTGCCGGTCAAGGACGGCAAGGTGAGCAGTGATGCCCGTATTCGGGCCTCCCTGCCCACCATCAAGGCGGCCCTGGAAGGCGGTGCCCGCGTGATGTTGATGTCCCATCTGGGGCGTCCCACCGAAGGGGAGTATGACGAGACTCAGTCTCTGGCGCCGGTAGCTGATCGGCTGACCGAGCTGCTGGGCCGCAAGGTTCGTCTGGAAAAGGACTGGATTGACGGGGTGGAGATTGCCGAGGGCGAGGTGGTGCTGTGCGAAAACGTGCGCTTCCTCAAGGGCGAGAAGGCTGATGATGACGCCCTGGCTCGCAAGATGGCAGCCCTGTGCGACATCTTTGTCATGGATGCCTTCGGTACGGCCCACCGTGCTCAGGCCTCCACCCATGGGGTGGCCCGTTTTGCGCCGGTGGCCTGTGCCGGTCCGCTGCTCTCCCGCGAGCTGGACGCCCTGGGTCATGCCCTGGAAAACCCCAAACGGCCGCTGGTGGCCATCGTGGCCGGTTCCAAGGTCTCCACCAAGCTGACCGTGCTTGAAAGCCTGAGCAAGGTTGTGGATCGATTGATCGTGGGTGGCGGTATCGCCAATACCTTCATTGCCGCCGCCGGTCATGATGTGGGCAAGTCATTGCATGAGCCGGATCTGATTCCGGAGGCGAAGCGCCTGATGGAACAGGCCAGGGAGCGGGGCGGCGAGATCCCGGTTCCCACGGATGTGGTGGTGGCCACGGAATTTGATGCCAGCGCCGAGGCGGATGTGAAAAAGGTGGACGAAATTGCCGCCGATGAGATGGTGCTGGACATCGGTCCGGATACCGCCGAGCGCTTTGCGGAAAGCCTGAAGGAAGCCGGCACCATCGTCTGGAATGGTCCCGTGGGTGTGTTCGAGTTTGATCAATTCGGCGAAGGAACGCGCATTCTGGCTGAAGCCATTGCTGACTCATCGGCCTTCTCCATTGCCGGCGGTGGTGACACCCTGGCCGCCGTGGACAAGTACGGCATTGCCGATCGCGTGTCTTACATTTCCACCGGCGGTGGTGCCTTCCTGGAGTTTCTTGAGGGGAAGACCCTGCCGGCCGTGGCGGTTCTGGAAAGCCGTGCAAGTGAAAAGGCGGCCGCCAGCAGTCATGGTTGAAGCCTGTAACTGCCCTGCTTGAACCGGTTTGTTAAAACACCGCCCTCGGGCGGTGTTTTTTTATTCTTTGCGGAAAAGCGGGGAGTTGATTGGGGTTTGGGTGCCGTGGCGGGTCTTGGTGGCCCTGACCAGAACCGTGGGAAACATCCCTGTTTCCCACGGTTCTGGTCAGGGCCACCAAGACCCTTTCCAGAGCGGTGATTCGTCGGGTTGGTGGGAACGCCCCCACCAACCCGACGCCCCCAAACCGCTCGTCCCTCCCAACTTTTACGCGAAGAGCTTTTCCCATGCCAGACGTTTGACTATCGCCGTATTCTCCTTTCCATTCCTGACTGTTAGTCTGTTCGCATCACTCACTGATCTGTGTCCTTTCCCATGCCAAGAAGAACGAAGATTGTTGCAACCCTCGGGCCTGCCGTTGCGTCGCTTGAAAAACTGCGAGAGCTGGTGGCTGCCGGTGTGGACGTCATGCGCATCAATTTCTCCCACGGCAAGGCCGCGGATCATGGTCGCCTGGCCGCACTCGCCCGTGAAGCAGCGAAGGCCGAGAATCGGGATGTGGCCCTGCTGGCTGATCTGCAGGGACCGAAGATTCGTATCGATGGATTTCGTGATGGCCCCGTGGAGCTGGAGGACGGCCAGGCATTCGTGCTGGATGCCGAGCTTGATCCCAGGGGGGGTGATCAGACCCGGGTGGGGCTGACCTACAAGGATCTGCCCCGGGACGTGCAGCCCGGCGATGTGCTGCTGCTGGATGACGGCCTGATTGCGCTTGGCGTTGAACGCGTTGAGGGGGCGCGCATTCATACCCGCGTTGAGATGGGCGGGCGCTTGTCCGATAACAAGGGCATCAATCGTCAGGGGGGTGGCCTGTCGGCACCGGCGCTGACCGACAAGGATCGCGAGGATATTCGTACGGCCGCCGAACTGGATGTGGATTATCTGGCCATCTCCTTCCCGCGTTCGGCCGACGATGTTGAACAGGCGAAGCAGCTGTTGCGTGCCGCCGGCGGACAGGCCGGCATGATCGCCAAGATTGAACGGGCGGAAGCCATCGAGGCCATCGATGAAATCATTCTGGCCAGTGATGGTGTCATGGTGGCGCGTGGTGATCTGGCGGTCGAGATCGGGGATGCCGAACTGCCCGCCGTGCAGAAGATGATCATTCATCGTGCCCGTGAGTTGAATCGGGTGGTGATCGTTGCCACCCAGATGATGGAGTCCATGATTACCCAGCCACGCCCGACCCGGGCCGAGGTGCTGGATGTGGCCAATGCCGTCATGGACGGTGCGGATGCCGTGATGTTGTCGGCCGAGACGGCCACCGGAAAGTACCCGATCCGGGTGGTGGAGGCCATGAACCGGGTGTGCGTGGGTGCGGAGAAACAGCCCCGCACCCAGCGTTCCCGGCATCGCCTGGACAGTCGCTTCCAGCGTATCGACGAAGCCATCGCCATGGCCACCATGTACACCGCCAACCATCTGGATGTGCGCGCCATCGTGGCCCTGACGGAGTCCGGTTCCACCCCCCTGTGGATGTCGCGCATCCGCTCCGGCATTCCCATTTATGCCTTGACCCGGCATGAAAGCACCCGTCGTCGGGTGACCCTCTACCGTGGTGTCTACCCCGTGCCCTATGACATCCTCCACCATGAGCCGCGTCGGATACTCGAGGATGCGGCGGATCTCTTGATCGGCATGGACGCGGTGGAGAAGGGCGAGCTGCTGATCTTCACCAAGGGTGACTTCGAAGGCGTGGCCGGTGGCACCAATGCCATGAAGATCATCACCGCCTGAGTGTCCGGCGCCATCCGAACTCAGTTCCGCTCATTGAAGGTGGCCACCGCCTCGGCCACATCGGCCATGACCGCGCTGGCGGTCACGGCCACGCCGGCACCCGGTCCGAATACATCCAGAGGCGTGTTGGGATTGGTGGCCAGCTGAAGCCGGACCAGATTGCCCGATCCACTCAAACCGGCGAGGGGATGGTCGGCTGGCACGGTCACCGGCCCGACCCTCGCTCGCCTGCCATCGAAACGGGCGGCATAGACCCAGCGTTCCCCGGCCCGGCGGGCCGCCGTCTGTCGGTCCATCCACAGGGCGTCCAATTGCTCGAGGCGCTGAGCGCCGTCTGGTGCTGTCAGCCATTCATCGGGCACCAGCCCCTCACGTTGAATCACCACATCCGGGAAGCCTGCTTCACGCAGCATGATGGTGAGCTTTCTCGCCACATCCCGGCCACTGAGGTCCTCCAGGGGGTTGGGCTCGGTGAAACCTTTTCGGCGGGCATCCTCCACCGCCGCCGAAAAACGTTCTCCCTGACTGACCTGCGCCAGCACATGGGCCAGGGTTCCCGACAGGGCAGCCTCCATGGCCCGTGGCGGATCGCCGGCCAGACGCAGGCGGGCCAGGGTGCGCAAAATGGGCAGGCCCGCTCCCACGGTCGCACTGTAGCGCAGAGGCGCTCGCCCCAGTCGTGCTGTCGCCTGAATACGCTCATACAGCAGACGGTCACCCGACAGACCGTGCTTGTTGGGTGTGACCACGCCAATGCCGTGACGCAGCCAGCGTGGATAGAGCTCGGTGATTCCGGCATCGGCCGTGCAGTCGATGATCAGGGCCGGGCGACCGGCCCGCCGCAATGACTGCATCAGCTGGTCGAGATCGTCACTGGCGCGCGGGACCAGTTGCAGTTCGCCGTCTTCCCGGTGCCCGGTCTGTCGCCGATTGATGACGGTTTTCAGTTCAACCTCCAGGCCGGTGAGCTGTTGCAGACGATGTAGCAGCGCACTGCCGACCTGCCCGCTGTGGCCGATCAGGGCCAGGTTGACTGACCAGTCCCGGCGGACCGGTCGGCGGGTACTGGCAGGCAGCGTCGAAGGGTGGTCAGTGAATGTGGATGGACTGATCATGCTCTCAACTCCAGGGATTGTGCTTGGCCGTTGCGCAGGTGCCGGCGAAAACTCAGCAGCAGGGCATTGACCCGGCGCTGTTCGATGAGAAAGGCATCGTGGCCCTGTGGTGCGTCCAGCCAGCGAAGGGTGGCATTGGGCAGGTGCTCGGCCAGCGCTTGCTGGTCACAGGGCGGGTAGAGCAGGTCGGATTCAATGCCAAGGATCAGGGCCGGCACCGGGCATTGCCCCAGGGCCTGCGCCACTCCGCCGCGATCGCGACCCACATCGTGGCTGTCCATCAGCTCCGTCAGATGTCGATAGCTGATTGGGTTGAAGCGCTGCTTCAGCCGTTCGCCGTGATGGTCAAGCCAGGAGGCCACGGTGCGATCCGTGTCCTGGGGGGCAAAGCGTTCATTGAGGTTGTCCCAGTGGCGGTAACTGAGCATGGCGATCTGGCGGGCCAGTGCCAGATTGTCACTGCTGGCCAGGGCGAGGCGCTGAATGTGATTCCAGGCCCTGGCCCAGGCGCTCTGTCGCGCGGCGGCGGCAATGACGACGGCGGCATCCACCTGATCGGCCTGATCGACTGCCCATTCCAGGGCCTGCATGCCGCCCAGGGAACCACCGACCACCAGTCGCAGGCGATCAATGCCCAGTTCATGCAGCAGGCTTCGCTGCAGGCTGACCACATCGCGAACCGTCAGCACGGGAAAGCGCTCGCCCCAGGGCTGCCCATCTGTGTCCAGGTGTCCTGGCCCGCTGCTGGCATGACTGCCCCCCGGTACATCGATGCTGATGATGTGATCCCGCTGAGGATCCAGTGCCCGGTCCGGCCCCAGCAGCCCCGGCCACCACTGGCCGAGGTTGCTGTCGCCGGTGAGTGCCGGACAGACCAGCACCGTGTTATCCCCCGCGGCATTGCGCCGGCCCCATTGGCGAAAGCCCAGGGTGATGGTTGCCGGACGACCACCGCCCTCCAGGGGCGGTGGTCTCAGCTCACGGGTTTCCAGTGGTGCGCTCACGCCGCTGCCTCCAGGCCGGCCCTGGCAAAGGCCTGGCGGAAGTCCTCGATGATGTCGTCAATGTGCTCAATGCCCACCGAGACTCGCACCATCTCCGACGAGACACCGGCGGCTCGACGTTCGGCCTCACTCAATTGCTGGTGGGTGGTGGAGGCCGGGTGAATGACCAGAGTCTTGGCATCGCCCACATTGGCCAAATGGCTGGCCAGTTCCACGCTGTCGATGAAGCGTTGCCCTGCCTGTTCACCGCCGCGGATGCCGAAGTTCAGCACCGGCCCGAAGCCGTGGCGCAGGTAGCGTTTGGCCCGCTCATGCCAGGGGTGATCCGGCAGGCCCGGATAGTTGACCCATTCCACGGCTGGCTGGGCCTGCAGCCACTCAGCCAGTGCCTGGGCATTGTCCACATGGCGCTGTACCCGCAGCGAGAGAGTCTCTAGGCCTTGCAGGAAGAGGAAGCTGTTGAAGGGGCTGAGGGAGGGGCCCAGATCCCGCAGGCCTTCCACCCGGGCGCGGATGATGAAGGCGATGTTGCCGGTGGGGCTGTCCGGGCCGAAGGCTTGCTGGAAGTTGAGGCCGTGATAACCGGGCGCCGGTCGCGTGAACAGGGGGAAGCGGCCATTGCCCCAGTCGAAGCGCCCGGCATCCACGATCACACCGCCGATGGAGGTGCCGTGCCCGCCAATCCATTTGGTGGCCGATTGCACCACGATGTCGGCCCCGTGTTCGATGGGGCGGGCCAGATAGCCGGCGGCACCGAAGGTGTTGTCGACAATCAGTGGCAGGCCATGCCGTTTGGCCAGGGCGGAGAGTGCCTCGAAGTCGGGAATGTGAAAGCCGGGGTTGCCCAGGGTCTCCACATACAGGCCGCGGGTGCGCTCATCGATCTGTGCCTCGAAGGCGGCCAGGTCGTCGCCTTCCACCAGACGCACGTCGATGCCCAGGCGGGGCAGGGCGACCTTGAACTGGTTGTAGGTGCCGCCATAGAGCGAGGTGCTGGCCACGATGTTGTCACCGGCTTCGGCCAGGGTGGTGATGGTGATGAGCTGTGCCGATTGCCCGGAGCTGGTGGCCAGGGCGGCCACGCCACCTTCCAGGGCCGCCACCCGTTGTTCGAACACATCGGTAGTGGGGTTCATGATGCGGCTGTAGATATTGCCGAACTCTTCCAGGGCAAACAGGCGGGCCCCGTGCTGGCTGTTATCGAAGGTGTAGGAGGTGGTCTGGTAGATGGGCACGGCCCGGGCATTGGTGCCGGGCGCCGGTTCCTGGCCGGCATGGATCTGCAGGGTTTCGAATCGTCGACTGTCTTTGCTCATGGTCTTCTCCTTGCGGGTGATGGACGGGATGAACCCGGCCGGTTTTCATTCACCGCAGCGGAGAGACCAGTTCAGGGGGAATTCAAAGACAAAAAAACCCGCACCGGCATCGCCGCTGCGGGTTGGATGAACAACTGTCTTGCTGATCGTCTAGAACACAGTCGTGCATGACCCCGCAGCCGGAACGGCGGGCATACACATACAAGCCATCATCGCGGACGCGGGAAGCGCCGGGGCCTTGAGCAATGGAACTGTGTCGTTGGCAATGATCATGCTTTTCATCATCAAGACAATGGGGATGCCGTGTCAAGAATTTTTTCGGATTCTTCGCGGAAAAGCTGGGGCATCGAGCGGTTAGGGGGCGTCGGGTTGGTGTGCACCAATCAGACGAATCACCGCTCTGGAAAAGGGGAGGGTCAACAAGATCGCCCAGGCAACCAAACTCGAATACCCCTTCTGCTATTCAGCGAAGCGTATTCTCGATGGTTGTCTTAGTTCTCGTCTTAGTTCTCGTCCAAGCAGGTTTCCAGCCAGGCATCCAGACCGAGGAAGCCGTCGCGAGCGGCCCGCACGCAGGCGTCGCGCTGTGATCGGGACAGGGCCCGGCTGTCCAGCCAGGCACAATGGCGTTGCCATTGGCTTTCCCGGCTCTTGCCGTAGGCCGTGACAAAGCGAAGCGCCGGCTGGCAGGAACGGGGCAGGGCCAGGCGCAGATGTTTTTCCGCCACTTCACTGTTCCAGGCAATGTACTCGCTCAGGAAACAGGCCCCGGCGGCTTCCGAAAGGGAGCGGATGCGGGGCAGGTGAGCAAGGGGTGCGAGAGGGCCAGCGTCCATGTCGAGAACCGCCAGATCCTCGGCAAGCCAGTCGCTCTTGTTCAGGCAGGCATGATCCAGGCCGGTGCGCAGCCAGTCGGGATTGCGGCGGATCAATGTCTCCAGCAGACGGTAGTAGCCATGAAAGCCCATCACCAGGCGTCGATAGGCCTGCGCCTCCACCAGGTCGGCAAAGGCGCGCACGAACAGGGGGTTGCGCCCGAAGCGTTCCCGTTCAGGCTCGGTCTGTTGCAGCAGATGCAGCCTTAAAGGCTGCTCTGGCTCAAGGGCAGTGCCAGCCATATCAGCATCCCGGCCATGATCAATAGTGACAGCCATGTCAGCACCATGCCCCAGAAGCGACCAAAGGTCTTGCCGGCACTGAGGCTCAGTCCCCAGGCATGCAGCAGGCGTCCGAGCAGCAGCAGGCCGCCGATGGCGTACAGCCAGGCCGGCGATATCCCCTGAATTTCCAGCAGGCCCAGCATGAGCAGGCCCAGGGGCAGGTTTTCCACCGCGTTGCCGTGGGCGCGCATGGCCAGGGCCAGGTCTTCACGGCCGCCGGAATTGATGCCTACATGGTGACGTCGTCTCAGGGGTGGAATGCGAGCGGCCAGGGCAATCATCAACAGGGCCCCGAGGCCGGCATACAGGCTGCTTACAGGTAGCCAGATCATGGTTGCTGCTGCTCCAGTGTGTTGGCGAGTGAGGGGTTGTTGTCCATCACGCAGTCCCGCAGGTACTGCTGATATGAGCCGGGCAGATCATGTTCGGCCGCACCACTCAGGATATGCTGCACATAGTGCCACTCGGTTTGCAGTCCGCTCCGCGGTTGGCGGGGATGATAGGTATGCACGGTCTCATCCGGTCGCCGGCCGTCCCTGAAGCACACGTCAATGGGGCCGCGGTCGTAGTCCTTGCCCTCGTCTTCAATGGTATCCAGGGTGGGGAAGGGGGCGTCGGCATGCCGATAGACCCGTTCCTCGGGCACCTCGTAGATCACGCCCCAGGCCGGCCCGGGGCCACCGGGCAGTATGCCGGCGGCGGCGCAGCCATTGATGCCGCCCCAGACGGGGAAGCAGAAACGGTAGGGCGAGCGGGTGCGGGCCACGCCGACCACCCGGGCGTTGCCTCGCAGGCGCGCCTCACTATTCAGGCGCTGGGAGGACAGGTTGGAGCCGTACTGGAAGATAAGCATCCCGCCAACTTAGCTGAAGACACCACAGGCGGGCAAGACAGGCGGGCCTGTGCCAGAATCGTGACATGACAGTAACGGGAGAACGGGCATGAAGCGTGGGCTGCTCTGGGGAAGTGGGGGGCTGTTGCTCCTGGCTGTGGTGATTCTGTTGGCGGCCTGGCTGCTGTTCCGTGCCAGCCTGCCGGCCCTCGATGGTGAAATTGCCCTCGCGGTGGAAGGCCCGGTCAACATCGAGCGGGATCGACAGGGTGTTCCCAGTATTGTCGCGGACAGCGAGGGTGACGCGGCCTTTGCCATGGGTTTCGTGCACGCCCAGGAACGTTTTTTCCAGATGGACACCCTGCGTCGCTCGGCCGCCGGTGAGCTGGCGGCCCTGTTTGGTGAGGTGGCACTGGATTTTGATCGCCAGCGGCGCCATTGGCGAGGCCGTCATCTGGCCAGAGAGGCCCTGGCGACACTGCCCGAAGCCGACCAGGTCCTCTTGAGCCGCTATGCCGCCGGTGTCAATGCCGGGCTGGACGCCCTGGGCAGTCGGCCGCCGGAATACTGGTTGCTGAATGCACGGCCACAGGACTGGCGGGCCGAGGACAGCCTGCTGGTGAACCTCTCCATGTTCTTCTACCTCAACGACGCGCGCGGTCATCGGGCCCTGCAGCTGGATCGCATCACAAGAACATTGCCGGAGGCCGTGTCCACCTTCCTGCTGGATCCGGCTGACCCGCGGGACGCGCCATTGCAGGATGAGCCCCTGCCTGAGTTGCCAGCGATTCCCGGCGAGGATCAGTTTCAGGTGCGCGACTTCGAGGACGTGAACCTGGATTGGCGACGCCTGCTGGGCGGCGAGCTGCCATTGCCGGGCAGCAACAGCTGGGCCGTGTCGGGGGACCTGCTGGAGGGGGAGGCGGCCTTGCTTGCCGGTGACACCCATCTCGGCCTGTCCTTGCCGAATACCTGGTATCGCCTTCAGTTTCAGGTCCGAGGCGAGCATGAATGGCCGATTACCGGCGCCAGCCTGCCGGGCGTTCCCGGCGTGGTGCTCGGCAGCAATGGGCACCTGGCCTGGACCTTCACCAACAGTTACGGCGATTGGTCGACCCGGGTGGTCCTGGATTGGGATGAGGAGGAGGCGGGTCGCTACCTGACCCCGGACGGCCCCGAGCAGCTCATTGAACATGAAGAAGTGATCGAGGTGCGGGGCGGAGCCAGTGAAAGCCTGAGTTATGTCTGGAGTCGATGGGGGCCGGTGGTGTCGGTCGCGGATGATGAGAAGCATGCCAAGGTCTGGACTGCCGCTTTGCCAGGGGGGCTGAACGTGGCCTTCCGCGATGTCTACCGGGCGCGTGATGTGACGTCCCTGCTGGAGGCGGGTGCCCGGCTTGGCATGCCCCCCCAGAACCTCCTGGCCGTGGACCGGGCCGGCGATATTGGCTGGACGATTGCCGGTCGCATTCCCGAGCGGGACGGCGGTTTCCGCTCGGCGGCTCGCCTGCCGCGCTCCGGAGATTTCCATGCGGGTGAGTGGCTTTCGGAGGCGGCGTATCCCCGGGTGGTGAACCCGGCCCATGGTCGCCTCTGGACCGCCAATGCCCGGGTGGCCAGTGGCGAACATCTGGACAGGATCGGCGATGGCGGTTACCCGGTGGCGGCCCGTCAGCAACAGATTCGTGACCGTCTGTTTGAAATGGAACGTCACGATGAACAGGCCATGCTGGATCTTCAGCTGGATGATGAAGCCCGTTTGCTCTACGACTGGGTACCCATTGCCCTGAGCGCGGCCGACGCGGCGGAGGCCAGCGAGGCGCGTCGGCGCTTCCGCGAGGAGATCACCCATTGGCACGGTCATGCCTGGCCGGACTCCGTGGGCTATCGTCTGCTGCGGGATTTTCGTCGCGAGGTGACCGGGCGGACCTTGGGTCCCCTATTGCATCCGATGGTGGAGGCCTGGCCGGATTTTGATTACCGGCATCAGCGCAAGCGGGAGCGTCCGGTTCGCCAATTGCTGGCCGAACGGCCAATGCATCTGCTGGCACCCGATTTTGACAGCTGGGACGAGCTGCTGGTGGATGCGATGGATGCCGTGATTGCGGCCTCCCGGCAGAATGCGAATTCGGACGGAGATTGGCAGGATTGGGGGGAGCGCAACACCACCCATGTCCGTCACCCCATGAGTACCTCACTGCCCTTGCTTGCCCGCTGGCTCGATCTGACACCCGAGCGTTTGCCGGGTGATCAGCATATGCCAAGGGTTCAGGTCGGTGCCTTTGGTGCGTCCCAGCGCCTGGTGGTGCGCCCCGGTGCCGAAGCGGATGGGGTTTTTCACATGCCCGGTGGGCAGAGCGGCCATTTCCTTTCCCCCTGGTACCGAGACGGGCATCGTGACTGGAGCGATGGCCGCAGCAGTCCCTTCCTGCCGGGCGACGCGGCGCATACCCTGATTCTCATTCCGGAGTTTTGATGATGTTGAATTCGAGTCGAGCCAGCTTGTGCCTTGTTGCCGTGACACTGTTCATCCTGGCCGCCTGTGAGCGGACACCGGATGCACCGGTCTTGCAGGAATTGCCATCACCGGCCGGAGAGAACAGCTTTGCGCCACGTCTGGCGGCCGATGCCGATGGTGTTTATCTGTCGTGGTTGAAGGCCCTTGGCGATGGACAGCATGCCCTGAAATTCTCCCGTCTGGACGGGAATGAATGGTCCGAACCAAGAACCGTGATCACCGGGGATAACTGGTTCGCCAACTGGGCGGACACCCCGGGTGTGCGTCCGGTGGGTGACTACCTGTTTGCCCACTGGCTGGTTCGCAGTGGCCCCGGTACCTATCACTACAACATTCACGCGGCCTGGTCGAAAGACGAGGGTGACAGCTGGAGTGAGCCGTTCATCCTCCATCGGGAGGGCCGCCAGGCCGAGCACGGCTTCCTGTCTTCGGTGGTGCTGGAGAACGGTGACCTGGCTGTCGCCTGGCTGGACGGGCGTCACACCGTCACCGAAGGAAACACGGAGGCGGCCGGCCATGGCCACCATGGCGACATGAGCCTGCGCTGGGCACGCTTTGAGCCGGGTGCTTCCATCCCCGGTGAAGATGAAGAAGTGGATGACCGCGTCTGCGATTGCTGCATGACCGCCATGGTGCTGGAGCCGGAAGGGCCACGGGTTTTCTACCGTGACCGAAGTCATGATGAAATCCGTGACATTGCCAGCATCGGCCCGCTGGGTGAATCGATCCAGCGTTCAGAGACGGTCAAGGACGACGGCTGGCGGATTGCTGCCTGTCCGGTCAATGGCCCCGCCGCGCTGCGTCGGCCAGGAAAAACCGCTGTGGCCTGGTTCAGTGGCGCGGTCGAGCCGCGCGTTCAACTGCGTTATCGCCACGATGATTCAGGGCATTACAGCGAAGCCCTGCGTATTGACGATGGTGGCGCGATGGGGCGCGTGGCTTTGGCGGCACTGGATGAGACGTCACTGTTGGTTTTCTGGATGGCGCAGCGGAACGGTGAAGCCCATCTCATGGGTCGGGTGGTGGACGGTGAACGGCTGTCGCCGGCCACCCCCTTGCGGACGGTGGCCGCCAGCCGCGCCAGTGGGGTGCCGGTTGCACTGGCTCATGAGGGGCGCGTTCTGCTCGCCTGGACAGGCATGGGCGAGAATCGGCGCCGGGTCATGCTCGGCGTGGTGAAGCCCGAAAGTCAGGCACAGGACGCTGTTCCGGAACATGAGTGAATCGATTCACGGAAGCGGTCGCTTCAGACGCCGGTGGGGCAGGGGGCCCCCCCGGGGTTTCTGGGCACGACCGATTGCGCTGATCTTTTTCCGCCTGACCATGCTTGCCGCCATCCCGGTCTTTGTCTGTTTTGCACTGCTTTTCTGGCTGGTCTATTCCGGTGAGCGGGAACGTGCGATGGAACAGACGATCACGATCGCCGATACCATGGCCCGATCCCACGCCAATCAGCTGGAGTATTCACGCAGTCTGCTAATGCTGATGAATCGCCAGGCCGGCGAGGCATCACAGCCGGATGCCGTGTGTGGAGGCGCTTTTCAGGACGTGGTTGAGCAGAGCGACTACATCTTCAATGCCGGCGTGGTGGGAGGGAACGGCCACCTGCAATGTGCGACCCGAATGCCCGATGTGCGGCCCGATCTTTCGTCCCATGCCTTCTTCCAGGCTGCCCGATCGCGTTCGGATCCGCAGATCGGCGATGCCGTCATGCCCTTTGCCACGGGCAACAGTCAGCGTGTTCTGCATCTGGCGCAGCGTGTGGGAACGGGGCTGGATCCGGAAGCCGTGGTGTTCCTGGCCATTGATCCGGAGCAGGCCGTTTTGCCGTCAGGCCTGGAACCGTTGGCTTCGGACTACATTCTAACCCTGATCGGTGATGATGGACGGATCCACTATCGAAGTGCCGACGCGGATCGCTGGATCGGTCATCGCCTGGAGAACGTGGACAGCCTGCTTGCTCAGGTGGTGGACGGTTTCATTCGCGAGGCCATGATGGGGCTTGATGGTGTGCGTCGGCAGCATGCCGCCAATCAGGTCGAGCTGGGCGATGGGCGGCGCGTGTTCGCCGTGGCCGGGGTGCCGCTGGAGCCCGGGCTGATCCACGCCCGGCAATACCGGAACTGGTCGCTGATCCTGATGTTCACCGCCTTCTTGTCCCTGCTGGTTCTGGCGATCTTTTCCGGGCGGGTGTTCGTGCGCCGGAATGTCCTGCCCGTGCTTGAGCAGGTTCACGGCATTCGCCGCAATGAACCCGTGGATGCATCGGTTGGCGGTGACAGGATGAGTGATGAATTCCGGACGATACTCTCGCACCTGCATCAGGCGGATGAAGAACGCCGGCAGATCCTGGAGCATCTCCGGCTGCATGTTGGTCATTCGCCCCTGGCGGTCATCGAATGGGATCGTGGGCTTCGGATTCGCTCCTGGTCGTCCCGCGCGGAAAAGCTGTTCGAATGGCCGGCAACGGCCGTGCTGGGCCGTCGACCGTTTGAATGGCTCTTCTTTCATGAGGACGACCGGGCCGGCGTGGAAGAATCCTTTCGCAGGATCTTTTCTTGCGAGGAAGACGGTTGCGAGTTTGCCTGCAGAGTGCACACCCGGATGGGTCGAGTCGTCCACTGCGCCTGGTACATGGCGGCCGTGGATCTGGATGACCCGGAACGGGGTCACATCCTGAGTTTCGTATTGGACATTACCGACAAGGTGTTGGCGGAAGAGGAGCTCAGAGCCCTTAATCGCCAGCTTGAATGGCGGGTAAGGAGCCGGACGGAGGCGCTGGAGTTCGCCAATCGCGAGCTGGAATCCTTTTCCTATTCGGTTTCCCACGATCTCCGGGCCCCTTTGCGCGGGATCGATGGCTATTCCCAGGCCCTGGAAGAAGACTACGGCGGGGCCCTGGATGAAACCGCTCACCATTACATTCAGCGTATTCGTGCGGCAACCTCGCGCATGGGTGACCTGATCGATGACCTGCTTCGCCTGTCCAGGGTGTCACTCTCGGAACTGAAGCGGAGCCGGGTATCAGTCACTGACGTGGCAGTGTCGATCTGCCGGCAGCTGGAAGAGGATTACCCTGATCGTCGCGTTCACTGGCAGGTCGACGAAGGGCTGGAAGCGTATGCGGATGCGGATCTGCTGAAGACAGCGCTGGAGAACCTGTTGGACAATGCCTGGAAGTTCACCCGCCAGGCCGAATCACCCGAGATTCACCTGAGTGCCTTCAAGGGCGAGTCGGGGCAACAGGGCTTTGAATTGCGGGACAATGGTGCAGGCTTCGATTCAGCCTATGTGGAGCGCATCTTCCAGCCCTTCCAGCGCCTGCACGGTTACGAAGAATTCGAAGGGACGGGTATCGGACTCACCACGGTGCATCGGATCGTGATTCGCCATGGTGGGTGGATCACCGCCCATGGCCATCCTTCGATGGGTGCCTGCTTCCGTTTCAGTTTTGGTGACAGGGGAATGAGTGATGGATGATGAGATGGCAGCAAGATCCGAGGTGGTGTCCTTTCCCATCATGTTGGTGGAGGACAACCCGGATGACGCGGATCTGACGATTCGGGCATTGCGAAAATGCGGAATCGAAAATGAGGTATTGCAGGCCCGGGATGGCGTCGAGGCACTCGCCATGCTCGGGATCCAGCCGGAGTCGGAAGGCCCGCAGCCCATGCCGGCCGTCGTGCTACTGGATCTGAAAATGCCGCGAGTGGACGGTTTCGAGGTGCTCAGGGCCATTCGCCAGAGTGAGCGCTATCGTTTTCTGCCGGTGGTCATTCTGACGTCATCGGATGAAGACCGGGATCGGGCAGAGGCCTATTCCCAGGGCGCGAACAGCTATGTGCAGAAGCCGATCGCGTCGGAGGCCTTCCTGGAAGCGGTTGGGCGTCTCGGGCTTTACTGGCTCGGCGTCAACCGCAGTCTGGATTGAGGGCCGGGCAGCGAGACAGGCAGCGCAGTTGCCTGGCCTATTGACCGGCCAGGCGCCCGCCGTGAATCAGTTGATGGACGGGACGTGATTCAATCCAGTCGATCAGCGGCCGCCATTGAGCGCGATCCCGTGCGCACTCGGATTCCGGCAACTCGAATATGCCAATGCCCTGCTCCACGGCACGAACATAGTTCTGTGTATCGCGAAGGGTGGTGACGAAGGGAATGTCCAGGCTGTTGAGGAAGCGTTCGAGTTTGCCGTAGACCCGGGTGTGCTTGCGTACCCGGTTGGCCACCACGGCAAGACGATCGCCCCGGCGACTGATGCGCGCCTTGATCAGCAAATCGGCGATGCAGCGCGATGCCGCATGGATATCGATATTGGACGGCAGCACCGGAATGATGATGGCCTGCGCACCGCGGGTGGCTTCCACCAGACGGTGATAGTCGAGGGCCGCCGGCGTGTCCACGATGAGGCGTTCCGTCCCTTCCGGCGGGCGGGTCTGCCAGGCGCGGGTCGCTCCCGGAACGGCCTCGGCGGCCCGTACGCCCCGGATCTCGGGGCGATCCGGCCCACGCAGCTGCAGCCACTGGGAGCTGGAGCCCTGGACGTCGTAGTCCATCAGCGAGGTCCGAAAGCCCTGAACGGCAAAATAGCTGGCCAGGTTCGTGCTCAGCGTGGTCTTGCCACAGCCCCCCTTGGGGTTGATTACAACGATTCTGCGCATCATGTCCCTACCCACCTCTCGCTCCTCTGGAGCAAGTTCATGCCCGTGGCGGTAACGGTATCCCGCCACCACCGGGGGCATGGGAATTATCAACCATTCCAGAGCTTAGCAGCTTCTGAGCGGCTTTTCCGTGTTTCGGGGCGGTCTGTACGGGATCAGCGCGAATGCACTAGCCCTGGTTGGCATTCAGGCGGCGCAGCAGATCGGGGGCCCGCCCGGGGTCGGTGTTCTGCATGAAGGCGCGGGTACGGCCCTTGAGGTCACGCAAATTCGTGCGGGTAATGACCCGCTTGACTTCCAGCAGGGTCGAGGGGTGCATGGAAAATTCCCGCAGCCCCAGACCCAGCAGCAGGCGCGTGTACTGGGGGTCGCCCGCCATCTCCCCGCACATGGACACGGGAATGCCGATCCGCTGGCCGGCCTGGAGGGTGTTGGAGATCAGCTTCAGCACCGACGGATGCACCGGGTCATAAAGGTAGTTCACATGATCGTCCACCCGGTCGATGGCCAGGGTGTACTGGATCAGGTCATTGGTGCCGATGGACAGGAAGTCCACGTGTCGGGCGATCTGGTGTGCCGTCAGGGCGGCGGAAGGGACTTCGATCATGGCGCCGATGGGCACGGCCGGGTCGTAGTCCTGGCCGCGGGCGTCCAGGGTCTGCTTGGCCACTTCCACCATCTGCTGGGCCTGGAGCACCTCCTGGGCGGTGGTGACCAGTGGCAGCATGATGCGTAGCGGGGCGTCGGCCGATGCCCGCAGCAGGGCCCGCAGCTGTTTCAGGAAGGTGTTGGGTTCGCTCAGGCTGTAGCGAATGCCGCGCAGGCCCAGCGCCGGGTTGCGGGCATCTTCCGGGCCGCGATCGCTGCCCCGCAGGCGCTTGTCGGCGCCCAGATCCAGCGTGCGGATGGTGACGGGTGCGCCATCGGCGGCGGCCAGCAGCTCCTGATAGCGTTCGTGCTGTTCATCCTCGTCGGGGAAATCCGGCCGGTTCATGTAGAGGAATTCGGTTCGGTACAGGCCAATGCCGTCACCCCCGGTCTTCTGGTACAGCTTGAGGTCTTCCGGCAGCTCGATGTTGGCCATCAGCTGGATGCGGGTACCGTCCAGGGTTTCGGCTCGCGCACCACGCAGGCTCTTGAGCTCACGGACGTGTTTCCAGAGCTCTCTCCGCTTGCGCCGGTAGAAGGCGATCTCCCGTTCACCGGGATTGGCGAAGACCGCGCCCTTGAGGCCGTCGATGATCAGGGATTCGCCATCCCGCAGCAGCTGTCTGGCCCGGTGCAGGCCGACCACGGCGGGAATGCCCAGGCTGCGGGCCAGAATGCTGGTATGGGAGAGTGGGCCGCCGGACTCGGTGATCAGGGCCCGCACGCCCCGGCTCTGCATCATCACCAGATCGGCCGGGGACAGATCCTCGGCCACCAGAATGGGGTAGGCGCCCACCTCGTCGTGGGCCTCTTCCCAGAAATCCTCGCCGCGGGTCAGCAGGCGCTGTACACGATTGACCACGTGATCCACGTCATCCCGGCGGGTGCGCAGATAGGGGTCGTCCATTTCATCGAAAACAGCCACCAGCTGGTCACGCTGCTTTTGCAGCGCCCATTCCGCGTTGCACTGCTCCTGACGGATCAGGTCTTCCACCGCCTTGGACAGGGCCTCGTCATCCAGCATCAGCAAGTGGGTATCGATGAAGGCGCCAATCTCGGTGGGGGCATGTTCGGGGATCTGCTCCCGGACCTTGCTGAGCTGCTCCTTTGCCGCCTCCCGGGCCTGATGAAAACGATCAACTTCGCTGTCCAGCTCCGGGCGGGGCAGATTGTATTCGAGGATTTCCATGGGCTCGCCATCGGCCACATGCGCCTGGCCGATCACGATCCCGCGGGATACGCCGATACCATTCAGGAGCAGACTCAAATCGTGGTTCCTCGTGGCTGCCACTTATCCATGGTCATTCACCTTCATCAAAGCGATTCTTCACCAGGCGGCAGAGCTGTTCCACCGCTTCTCTGGCATCCTCGCCTTCGGCGCGAATGTGGAGGCGTGTCCCCTTGCTGGCGGCGAGCATCATCAGGCCCATGATGCTTTTGCCGCTGACATCGCGTCCATCCTTTTCGACCCTGATGTCGGCCTTGAAACGGGAGGCGGCGGTCACGAAGCGTGTTGCCGCGCGGGCGTGCATGCCCAGCTTGTTGCAGATGACCACATCGCATTCGGTCATCGGGGGTTCAGAGTCGGACATGATGCCTGACAGGCCTCCTCAATTGAGACTGATATGCCGCGTGACGACCTTGCCCCAGTGCTGCTGGAAATGTCGGGCAAGGCGGTCAGCCACATAGACTGAGCGATGTTGCCCGCCGGTGCAGCCGATGGCCACGGTGACGTAACTGCGTCGGCCCACCTCGAAGGGGGGCAGCCATTGCTCAAGGAAATCGATCAGATCCCCTACCATGCGCTGGGCGAGATCCGATTTGTCCAGATAATCGATGACTTCCTGGTCCCGGCCGGTGCGGGGTCTCAACACGGGCTCCCAGTGGGGGTTGGGCAGGCAGCGTACATCGAAGACGAAATCCGCGTCCCGCGGCACACCGTGCTTGAAACCGAAGGATTCGAACATCAGCGACAGCGTGCCCTTGCCATCGTGGCTGAGGCGATCATGAATCAGTTCCCGCAGGCGATTGGCCGTCAGGCGGGATGTGTCGATGATCAGGTCGGCCCGCTCGGCGATGGCGGACAGCAGACGTCTTTCCTCACGAATGGCGTCCGGCAGTGTCCGCTCCTCGCTGGACAGGGGGTGCCGCCGTCGCGTTTCGCTGTAGCGGCGCAGAAGCACATCCTCATCGGCATCAAGAAAGATTAATTCGCACTGGATGCCTTCTTTCGAAAAGGTTTCCAGCAGATCCGGCAGGGCTTCCACCTCTTCCGGGCGGTTGCGGGCGTCCACGCCCACAGCCATCAGGCTGTATTCCGGGTTGCCGGTGGCCACGGTCTCACGCACGAAATTCCGGAGCACGGCCACCGGCAGGTTATCGATGCAGTAATAGCCCATGTCCTCAAGCATGTGCAGGGCCACACTTTTTCCGGATCCGGACAGGCCGCTGACAATGGTGAGTTTCATGCCGTGCTCTCCGTGGTCGATCTGGCCGCGGCAGCGAATGAATGGCTCAGATGCTGCTCAGGGGAACCAATATACCAGAGCCGCCCGGCCCGGCGGCGGAGACAGGAGCGGGTCAGGCGGTTGCCTGTTGCTGGTCGTCGGCCTCCGAGCTGATCAGCAATTCGTAGATGGCGTCCGGGCTCTCGGCAAGGCGCAGCTGATCGCAAAGATCACTGCGGGAGAACATGCGGGCAAGCGCCGCCAGTGCATTCAGGTGTTCTTCGGCGCACTGGGTCGGCACGATCAGGGCAAACATCATGTCCACCGGGGCACCATCCGTGGCATCGAAATCGATGGGATCCTGCAGGCGAATGAAGGCGCCCATGCTGTTGCGCAGGCCTTCAATGCGGCCGTGAGGAATGGCAACGCCGGAACCGATGGCGGTACTGCCAAGCCGCTCGCGGTTGATCATGCTGGTGAAGATTTCGCCCCGGCTGAGCTCCTCACCACTGCTTGCCAGCAGGTCACTGAGCATTTCCAGCGCGCGCTTCTTGCCGCCCACCTCGGTGGCCGTGCTGATGCGTTCCGGAGCGATGAGATCTCTTATCGTCATGATATTGCCGTATTCAGCTGGTCAGGGGGCTGGTTTCCAATCCGGTTCCAGCCCACGAAGGCCGCACAGTCTAGACCCGCCCCGTGTCCTTCTCAAGCCTGGCCGGATCCTTTTCGGCACCAACGGCATGAATGTCTGTCGGGCGGTCCGGTGGCCGGCTTGACAGCCGGCCACCGGGGGCAGGATTCCGGCCCCGAGGGGCTGTTCTGACCCGCCGTCAGGCCGGCCCCAGCTCATCCGGGTGCGGGGGAAGCCGGTCTGCCTTGTCCACCGTGGCGGCGTGGTGGTCCTTGATCTTCTCCTTGTGCTTCTTGACCTGGCGATCCAGCTTGTCGACCAGACGGTCGATGGCGGCGTACATGTCTTCCTCCAGGGCGTCGGCGAACAGCGGCTTTCCGGTCACATTCACCTTGGCTTCCGCCTTGTGCTGGAGTTTCTCGACCGTCAGGATCACATGCACCCCGTTGATGTGATCAAAGTGTCGTTCCAGGCGCTCCATCTTGGTGTCCACGTAATCGCGCAGGGAAGGGGTGATCTCGACATGATGGCCGGTCAGATTCATCTGCATGGTCTGGCACTCCTCTCGTGATGCGCCACACACTCGAGCGGCTTGTTCCCCACCGGCAGGCCCGTCTGGTTTGGCCGGTCTCACTGCGCCGCGCTTGCGTGGCGAATCGCCACGGGCCGTTTTGAAGTGCACACGGTGCGGGACCGGATCCCGCTTTCCGCTGTCGTGTGCGCCAGCGCCGGGTCACTTCCTGAACCCGCTATGCGTTTACCCGCTTGCGTTCATGGGACGGCGGTATGTTCATGCCCTCCCGGTATTTGGCCACCGTGCGCCGCGCCACCCGGAATCCCTCCTGCTTGAGGTCGTCCGCCAGGCGGCTGTCACTCAGCGGCTTGGCCGGGTTCTCCGCGGCAATCATGCGTTTTATGCGTGCGCGCACGGCGGTGGCCGAGGTCTCGCCACCGTCTTCCCGTGCCAGCTGGGCCGAGAAGAAGTACTTGAATTCAAACACCCCGCGTGGAGTCAGCATGTACTTGCGGGTGGTGACCCGCGAGATGGTGGACTCGTGCAGATCCACCGCCTCGGCGATCTCGGCCAGTACCAGGGGTTTCATGTGCTCCTCGCCCTGATCCAGAAAGGCCTGCTGGTGCTCGACAATCGCCGAGGCCACCCTCAGCAGGGTGTCATTGCGCATCTCAAGACTGCGAACCAGCCAGCGGGCCTCCTGCAGTTGCCCGCGCATGGTCTGGAACTCGCCACCGCCCTGGCGCT
Source organism: Natronospira bacteriovora (assembly GCF_030848495.1). Lineage (NCBI taxonomy): Bacteria > Pseudomonadati > Pseudomonadota > Gammaproteobacteria > Natronospirales > Natronospiraceae > Natronospira > Natronospira bacteriovora. Next base: position 235,362 of record NZ_JAVDDT010000003.1, on the reverse strand, counting down.
TGGCCACCAGGTCGGCATAGAGCCGGTTGACCCGAAGGCTGGGCGTGATGTCGCTGTTGAGTTCCACCACCCAGCGGCCCTCGTGACGACGTACCACCACATCGGGTACCACGTATTCCGTGGTGGCCGGTGCGACCCGTGTGCCGGGGTGGGGGTGCAGGCTCCGGATCAGTGATATGGCCGCCTGTACGGATGCCACATCGCAGTCCAGGCGATTCGCCAGCTTGTCCGCCGGTTGCCGCGCCAGGGCTTCCAGGTGTTCCTCCACCAGGGTCTCGGCCAGGCGGACATCGGCCCCTTCCCGGGCCAGGGCCTGAAGTTGCAGGTTCAGGCATTCGCGCAGACTCCGGGCGCCCACGCCGGCCGGGTCAAAGCACTGGATACGGCGGATCACCATCTCGATCTCGGCGTCCTCGATCGCCTCCGCGGCCTCCTCGTCCAGTGCCTGGCGCAGGTCGTCGAGGGATTCACGCAGGTAGCCGTCACCGTCGATCCCGTCGATCACGGCCTCGGCGATGCGGCGATCGGCTTCGCTGAAGGAGGCCATGTCCAGCTGCCAGTGCAGGTGATCATGCAGGGAGGTACCTTCCGCATTCTCGCTGCGGCGATCCTCGTCAATATCCTCCTGCCAGCCGCCACCGGTGCCGGTGGAATAGAAGTAATCCGGTGTCTCGAAGCGGGTTTCCACCTCGCTGGCGGTTTGATCCGGAGCGGGCGAGTTGTCGTCGGTGGCGTCGCGGGCGGAATCCAATTCCTCCTCGGCTTCCAGCATGACGTTGCTGTCCAGGGCCTGGCGAATCTCGGTTTCCAGTTCAAGCGAGGAGAGCTGTAGCAGGCGTATGGCCTGCTGGAGCTGGGGGGTCATGGCCAGCTTCTGGCCGATCTTCAATTGCAGTGCCGGCTTAAGCATTTGATTTTTCTTGGATGGCTGGCAAGTGAGACTCCTGCTGAAAGCGTGCTGGCAAGGCGCCGCAACGGCAAAGGGGAAGCGAGGGCCTTTCTCTATTTATAGCCGAAAATCCTCGCCCAGGTAGACTTCCCTGACCTGACGGTGGGCAAGTACCTCCTCAGCGGTACCCTCGGCGATCACCGCGCCCTCGCTAATGATGTACGACCGGCCGCAGATGCCCAGAGTTTCTCTCACATTGTGGTCGGTAATCAGCACGCCGATGCCCCGATCCCTCAGGTGAGTGACGATGCGCTGGATTTCGCCCACGGAGATCGGATCCACCCCGGCGAAGGGCTCGTCCAGCAGCATGAAGGCCGGTTCGGCGGCCAGGGCGCGTGCGATTTCCACCCGTCGACGTTCACCGCCGGACAGGCTCATGCCGAGGCTTTCGCGGACGTGGCCGATATTGAGCTCCTCCAGCAGGGCCTCGGTAATGCGGTCACGGCCGGCGGCGTCGAGATCCCTGCGGACTTCCAGGATGGCCCGGATGTTCTGCTCCACCGTGAGTTTGCGGAAGACGGACGCTTCCTGCGGCAGGTAGCCGAGGCCCGCCTGGGCCCGGGCGTGAACCGGCAGGTGGGTGACATCCTCGCCATTCATCAGTATGCGCCCGGAATCGGCCTGAACCAGGCCGACGATCATGTAGAAGGAGGTGGTCTTGCCGGCGCCATTGGGGCCGAGCAGGCCCACCACTTCGCCGGGTTCAACCACCATATTGACGTCCTTGACTACCTGGCGGGCGCCGTAACGCTTGGCCAGGCCGCGTGCCTCCAGGCGTTTGCTCACGAGCCATTCTCCCGATCCGGTGACTGGCGTTCAAAGCGTACCCGCACCCGTTCGTCCTCACCGTCGCCGCGGCTGGCGCGGATACGCTCGGTGGGCAGGTCGTATTCAATGCGCTCGGCTCGCAGGTCCTGCCGTTCCTGTTTCAGGCGGGCCTCGCCCTGCATCAGCAGGTGTTCGGTCTGGAGGTTGTACTCCATGAAGTGGGCAAAGGCCTCGGTTTTCGCTCGCCCCTCCGGGGTTGAAATCAGATGAACGGGCTGGCCGCGCATCTCCGCACGATCATATTCGCCATCCTCATTCTCGAAAAAGACGACCTGATCCGCGTAAATGAGCAGATTCTGTTGCCGAATCTCCACGTTGCCGCGGTAGGTGGCGGTACCGGCCTGGCCGTCCACGTCCTGTTCGTCGGCAAGAATCTCCATCTCGCCCTCGGCCTGGGCCGCGGCGGCCAGCATCAGACCGGCCAGCAGGCTGATCCAGGCACTAGTTCGGGTCTGTGGGAGAGACATGTCGTGTCCTTACCTCCTGCTTGATGATCAGCCGATCCTCGGCCATGGCCGCATGCAGGCCGATCCCGGTGGTGATGGTCGCCCCGCGTTCCATGCGAACCGGGTCGTCCGTCCGCGCCAGATCGTCCCGGGGCAGAAACTCGAGGCTGTCGGTGTACAGCCAGGTTGACGGTCCGTGGGGTGCGCGGCGCTCCATTCTGACATCTCCGCTCAGGGCCACCAGGCTGCGGTCACCGGTGACGAGCCCGTGTTCGGCGTGCATTTCCCAAAGCAGCGATTCCGGGCCACGTTGTTCGGCGCGCACCTGTCTCATCTCGCTGCGTTCATCGCTGGGGAAATGGGCCAGTCGATCCGAGTCCAGCAGCAGCAGGCGCTCTCCGTCTTCATCGAAGCGCTCGATGCGGCTGCTTTCCATCCAGTAGTCCGGCTGTTCTTCTTCGGCCTCGACCGGTGCGGGTGGCGGCAGCGGTTCGCGCCGTTCCCCCAGCATCAGCAGGCTGATGATGGCGGCGGCAATGATGAGCAGAGCGGCGAGCCAGCGCAGCATGGTGAGGCCCCTTCCTCAATTCCCCGCGTAACGGGTATCGGATCCCCGGGCCGCGAGAATCAGGTCGCAGCACTCACGGGCGGCACCGAAGCCACCATTGGCCCGGCTGGACCAGTGTACCTGCTCAAGGACGGCCGGATGGGCATCGGCCGGGGCGGCCGCCAGGCCCACGTCTGCCATGGCCGGCAGGTCAACCAGGTCATCACCCATGAAGGCACACTGGGCCGCTGGCAGGCCGAGCTGTTCCCGCAGCTCGTGAAAGCAGGGGCGCTTGTCATCCACGCCGAGAAAGACGTGGCGGATCCCGAGTTGGCTCATGCGGTCTTCCACGGCCTGTGAGCGCCGGCCGGAGATGATGGCCACTTCGACGCCTTCCTTCATCAGCTGTTTGAGGCCGTGCCCGTCGCGGGTATGAAAGACCTTGAGCTCAAGTCCGTCGGGGCCGAGGTAGAGGCGGCCGTCCGTGAGTACGCCGTCGACGTCGAACACGGCCAGGCGGATGTCGGCAGCACGTTTCTTCAGGCCGGGATCAATCATTACACCACCCCGGCACGCAGCATGTCGTGCATGTTCAGGGCACCGATCAGGCGTCCGTCTGCATCGGTGATCAGAAGCTGGTTGATGCGCTGGGTCTCCATCAGGCGCAGGGCCTCGCCGGCGAGCATGTCGGGGCGGGCGGTTTTCGGGCCGGCGGTCATCAGTTCCCTGACCGGGGTGCTGTGGACGTCCACCAGGCGGTCCAGGGTACGGCGCAGGTCACCGTCGGTGAAGATGCCCACCACCCGGTTCTCGTCATCCACCACGGCGGTCATGCCCAGGCCCTTGCGGGTCATTTCCAGAAGGGCTTCCCGCATGGGGGTGTCGGCATTCACTTTCGGCACCTCATCACCGGAATGCATGAGGTCGTCCAGCTGCAGCAGTAGGCGGCGCCCCAGGCTGCCGCCCGGGTGGGAGCGGGCAAAGTCTTCCTGGGTAAAGCCCCGGCTTTCCAGCAGTGCCACCGCCAGGGCATCGCCCATGGCCAGCGTCGCCGTCGTGCTTGAGGTGGGCGCCAGATTGAGCGGGCAGGCCTCGCGAGCCACGGACACGTCCAGGTTGGCATTGGCGGCGCGGGCGAGGGTTGAATCCGGTCGGCCGGTCATGCTGATCAGCGGCACGCCCAGGCGCTTGATCAGGGGCAGAATGGTCAGCACCTCGCCGGTTTCCCCGGAGTTGGACAGAGCAAGCACCACATCCTCGCCGGTGATCATGCCCAGGTCACCGTGACTGGCCTCGCCCGGGTGCACGAAGAAGGCCGGCGTGCCGGTACTGGCCAGGGTGGCGGCCACCTTGCCGGCGATGTGCCCGGATTTGCCCATGCCGGTCACGATGACCCGGCCCTGGCAGTCCAGGCAGATGCGCCAGGCGGTCGCAAACTCCTCGCCCAGCCGCGCCGCCAGGTCCCGAACGGAGTCGGCTTCCAGCTCGAGCACCTCCCGCGCCAGTTCCAGTGCCTTGCTTTCACTGGCCACAGCGTTGTCCGGATTCCTGCTTGCCATGTCGCTCTCTTTCCCCTGGATGATGGATGGTGGAATTATCGCACAGCCCCGACGCCGGATGTGCCCAGCAGCAGCAGCTGATAGGCCAGGAACAGCAAGAGCAGCAGGCCACCCTGCCAGCGATGGATGACCCCGCGGCCGCCGAAGCCACGCGCCAGCACCACGATGAGCAGACTGAAGCCGATCATCACCGGGTAGTCCCGCGACAGAACGCCATCGGGGACCGGCCCGGGTGCAATCAGGCCCGGCAGGGGCAGCACGATCAGCAGATTGAACAGATTCGAGCCGATGATGTTGCCCACCGCGATATCGTGCTGCCCCTTGAGGGCGGCGGCGATGCAGGTGGCCAGCTCCGGCAGGCTGGTTCCGATGGCGACGATGGTCAGGCCGACCACCAGTTCGGAGACGCCCAGGGTGGCCGCCAGGCTGCCGGCCCCCCAGACCAGCAGCTGGGCCGCCGCCAGCAATACCCCCAGGCCAAGAAACAGCTGGCCCAGCGCCGTCTTCAGGCTGGCGCCACCATGAAGGGGGTCGGGGATGTCCGGCACGATGGGGTCGTCCGGTCCGGATTGTTTCGCCAGCCAGGCCAGCCAGAGCAGGCTGGCCACGAACATCAGCAGCATGACCCCGGCTTCCAGACGTTCCAGCTGATGATTGGCCAGCAGCAGCAGGCAGATCAGTGTGACCACGATCAGCAGCGGCAGCTCGCGCCTCAGACTGGCCGAGCGCAGTTTCAGGGGAATCACCAGGGCCGTGATGCCCAGGATCAGGCCGATATTGGCCACATTGGAGCCCACGGCATTGCCAATGCCCAGCCCGGGGTAACCCTGGGCGGCGGCCAGGGCGGAGGTGGCAATTTCCGGTGCCGAGGTGCCCACGGCAATGATGGTCAGCCCGATGACCAGGGGGGAAATGCCCAGACGGGCCGCCGTGGTGGCCGCACCGTCAACGAAACGATCCGCCGACCAGATGGTCAGACCCAGTCCCGCAATGATGGCGACGATCTGCAGCAGCATGCTTCCCTCGAATGCCTGGGCTGGTGGGTACTGTCCCGTTCGGGGACGATCAGGCGCAGTGTAGCGGCCGTAACGACCCGCTGGCGAGCGTGTGCGCTGGATTCGTTCATGCCAACGGCATTATCATGTCGCGTTCGCCATTGCCGCTGTCGCGGCATCAACGACGCGATTTCCGCCAGATTGAGGAAGCCTATGGACCCCCAGGCCGTGAAAGCCATGATTGAGGCCGGCATGCCGGAAGCCCAGGTCACCGTGCAGGGTGAAGACCACACGCATTTCGAAGCCGTGATCATTTCCGAGGCCTTTGCCGGCAAGCGCACCCTGCAGCGTCACCAGATGGTCTACCGGACGCTGGGAGACAAGATGGGGCGCGAAATCCATGCCCTGTCCATGCAGACCATGACCCCCGAGGAAGCCGCCGGGGACCAGTAAGGTCATTCTTCGATCCGCATCCGATTGTCGCCGGCACGCGCAGTGCCGATCGCCTTATCAGGGGAAATTCATTGGACAGACTGCTCATTCACGGTTCCGGCCCCCTGGAGGGGGAGATCCGCATTTCCGGCGCCAAGAACGCCGCCCTGCCGATTCTGGCGGCCACCCTGCTGGCCGACGGGCCCATGACCGTGGGCAATGTGCCGCATCTGCATGATGTCACCACGACCATTGAACTGCTCGGCGGCATGGGCGTGGATGTCACCATCGACGACCGCATGCGGGTGGCGGTGGATCCGCGCTCGGCCGACCGTTTCTATGCGCCCTATGACATGGTCAAGACCATGCGGGCCTCCATTCTGGTGCTGGGCCCGCTGCTGACCCGTTTCGGCGAAGCCACCGTATCCCTGCCCGGTGGTTGCGCCATCGGCAGCCGGCCCGTGAATCTGCACATCGAAGGCCTGCGGGCCATGGGTGCCGACATTCACGTGGAGAATGGTTACATCCTGGCCCGCGCCGAGCGTCTGCATGGTGCCCGGATCGTGCTGGATACGGTGACCGTGACCGGCACCGAGAACCTGATGATGGCGGCCTGCCTGGCGGACGGGGAAACCATCATCGAGAATGCTGCCCGTGAACCGGAAGTGGTGGATCTGGCCAACTGCCTGATCAAGATGGGGGCGAAGATCCTTGGTGCCGGTACCGATACGCTCCGCATTACCGGCGTGGAGCGGCTGGAAGGCTGCGAGTACAACGTGCTGCCGGATCGTATCGAAACCGGAACCTACCTGGTGGCCGGTGCCATGAGCCGTGGCCACATCAAGCTGAGGGATACCCAGCCGCAGGTGCTGGACGCCGTGCTGGCCAAGCTGGAAGAGGCCGGGGCCCGACTCAATGTGGGTGAGGACTGGATCGAGCTGGACATGGAAGGCCGGCGCCCCCGCTCGGTGAATATCCACACGGCTCCCTACCCGGCTTTCCCCACCGACATGCAGGCCCAGTTCACGGCCCTCAATTCCGTTGCCGATGGCACCGGGACGATTACCGAGAACGTGTTCGAGAACCGCTTCATGCATGTGCTTGAAATGCAGCGCATGGGGGCGAAGATCCAGCTCGAGGGCAATACCGCCATCATTACCGGCATCGAGCGTCTGACGGGGGCCCCGGTCATGGCCACCGATCTGCGTGCCTCTGCCAGCCTGGTGCTGGCCGGTCTGGTTGCCGATGGGGAAACCATTGTCGAGCGGATCTATCACATCGACCGTGGCTACGAATGTATCGAGGAAAAACTCCAGCAACTCGGCGCAAGAATCCGCCGGGTCCCGGACTAGGGCGGGCGAAAGCCCGCCCCTCGTTGTCGTAGTCGTAATCGTAATCGGCTTTTGAAAGAAGCAAGGCGCAAGAAGCAAGGAGTAAACAGCTCAAGGACGACAACCACGCCGAGCCGGTTCTTTTAGGTTTTTCTCGTCGCTCGGCGTTTGATAATTCCGACAACGACAACGACAACGACAACGACAACGACAACGAAAAAGAACACGACAACGATTCGAATCGGGCTGCTTTTGCAGCTTGTTAACTGTCGGTGACAAGAGACTATGAGCAACCCCCTTACCATCGCCGTCTCAAAGGGTCGGGTTCTGCAGGACACCCTGCCTCTGCTCAAGGCGGCCGGCATCGAGCCCGCCGAGGATCCCGGCAGAAGCCGGCGCCTGATCCTGCCCGTCATCGGTGATCACGCCCGCATCCTGCAGGTGCGTACCAGTGATGTGCCCACCTATGTGGAGCATGGCGCGGCGCACCTCGGTATTGTCGGCAAGGATGTGCTGCTCGAGCATGAAGGCAGCGGTCTCTATGAACCCCTGGACCTGGATCTGGCCCATTGCCGCCTGATGGTGGCCCGGCCAAGGGATTACCAGCCGCCACGCCGTCGTCTGCGGGTGGCGACCAAGTTCATGGCGTCTGCTCGTCGCCATTACGCGCGCAAGGGGCAGCAGGTGGAGCTGATCAAGCTGTATGGCTCGGTGGAACTGGCGCCCCTGGTGGGGCTGGCCGATGAAATCGTGGATCTGGTGGACACCGGCAACACCCTGCGGGCCAATGGCCTGGAACCGGTGGAGACCGTGGCCGACATCAGTGCCCGCCTGGTGGTCAACAAGGCGGCCATGAAAACCCGGCACAGCGAGATTCGCGCGGTGGTGGATCGTATCGCCGAGGCCGTGCGTGGCCGGCAGGCAGCCGCCGGGGAGGGCGCATGAGCCTGATCAATCGCCTGGACAGCCAGGCCGGGGACTTCGAATCCCGCTTCATGGCCCTGCTGGATCGGGATGGCGACGCCGCCGTCCAGGTGGACGAGACCGTCAGGCGCATTCTGCGGGCCGTGCGCGAGGAGGGCGATGCGGCCCTGCTGCGATATACCCGTGAGCTGGATCGCCTCGATTGCGCCGAGGCGGCCGAGCTGGAGATTCCCGCCGAGCGTCTGTCCACCGCGCTGGAAAAGGCCGAACCGGCGGCGAGCGAGGCACTGACGTTCGCGGCCGAACGCATTCGCGCCTACGCCGAACGCCAGAAAGAGGAGGGCTGGTCCTTCCAGGACGCCCAGGGCAATCGCCTGGGTCAGCGTGTTACCGCCCTGGACCGGGTAGGGGTCTATGTGCCCGGCGGGCGTGCCGCCTATCCGTCGTCGGTGCTGATGAACATCGTGCCGGCCCGTGTCGCCGGCGTGGGCGAGATCATCATGGTGGTGCCGGCGCCGGACGGCGTGCTCAACGATCTGGTCCTGGCGGCCGCCGCACTGACGGGCGTGGACCGGGTCTTTACCGTGGGTGGCGCCCAGGCCGTGGCGGCACTGGCCTACGGCACGGCCACCTTGCCGGCGGTGGACAAGATTGTCGGGCCGGGCAACGCCTGGGTGGCATCGGCCAAGCGTCAGGTCTTTGGCCGGGTCGGGATCGACAGTATCGCCGGGCCGTCGGAAGTCGCCATCTATACCGATGGCAGTCTGCCGCCGGACTGGGCGGCCATGGATCTGTTCGCCCAGGCCGAACACGATGAGCTGGCCCAGTCCATCCTGGTTAGTCCCGATTCCGATTATCTTGACCGGGTGGAGGCGGCCATGGAGCGTTTGCTGTCGGCGATGCCCCGTCGCGACATCATCCGCGCCTCCCTGTCCGGTCGCGGTGCCCTGATTGACTGTCATAACGAGGCCGAGGGCCTGGCCCTGATCAATCGCATTGCCCCTGAGCATCTTGAGTTGGCCGTGGACGACCCGGACGCACTGCTGCCTTCGGTACGGCATGCCGGGGCCATCTTCATGGGGCACCATGCGCCCGAGGCCTTCGGTGATTATTGCGCCGGGCCCAATCACGTGCTGCCCACGTCCGGCACGGCCCGTTTTGCCTCACCCCTTGGGGTGCAGGATTTCCAGAAGCGTTCCAGCCTCATCCAGTGCCATCCGGACGGAGTGTCGGCGCTGGCCGAGGCCTCGGTGACCCTGGCCGATGCCGAGGGCCTGACCGCGCACGCCCGCTCCGCGGCCTTGCGCCGACCGGGCGGGGACCAAAGCGCATGAGTCGGGAGGCCTGAGTGAGTCGTGTTCGGGTGTCGGAGGTGGTGCGGCCGGAGATTCTGGCGGCCAGCCCCTATGCGGTGGCGGATGCGCGTGGCCTGGTGAAGCTCGATGCCATGGAGGCGCCCACGGGCCTGCCCCCTGCCTTGCTGAAAGCGTGGCAGGACTGGGTGGCCGAAGCCGATTGGCATCGGTATCCCGACGGCGGTGCGCAGGCGGTGAAGGCCGGGCTCCGGCGCCAGTTCGCCATTGCCGATTCTCTGGGCCTGTTACTGGGCAACGGTTCGGACGAGATCATCCAGATGCTGTGTCTGGCACTGGCCCGCCCCGATGCCTGCCTGATGACGCCGGAACCTGGCTTTGCCATCTTCCGGGCCGCCGCCACGACGGCAGGAATGGGCTACCACCCGCTGGCACTGGATCCCGAGGATTTCAGTCTGGATCCGCAGCGGGCGGTTGCCGCCATCGAGCGCGAGAAGCCGGCGCTGGTCTTTGTGGCCAACCCCAACAACCCCACCGGAAATCGCTTCCCCCGTGAGACCCTGCTGGCACTGGCCGAGGCCACGCCGGGCCTGGTGGTGATCGACGAGGCCTATTTCCCGCACAGCCGCGAGCATTGCCTGGATCTGGCCGGTCGTCCTGACAATGTGGCGGTGATGCGAACCCTGTCCAAGGCGGGTATGGCCGGTCTGCGGCTGGGCTGGCTGGTGGCCGCACCGGAGTGGGTGGATGCTCTGGAGCGGGTGCGCATGCCCTACAACATCAATGTCTTCACCCAGCTGGCGACCCGCTTCGCTCTGGCGCATCCCGACTGGTGGCAGAACCTGGCCGCATCACTGCGCGAACAGCGGCTGCGGCTGCATCAGGCACTGGAGGCCATTCCCGGGCTGCGGGTATGGCCAAGCGAAGCCAATTTCCTGCTGGTGCGGGTGCGGGAGGCGTCGGCCGTACACGCCGCCATGAAGGAAGCCGGCGTGCTGGTGAAGTGTCTGCATGGCCAGCATCCTGCCCTGACCGACTGCCTGCGGCTGACCGTCGGCAGTGAGGCGGAAAATACCCGCCTGCTGGAAGCGCTGACGGCGGCCCTGAACCGGCGATAGCCGGAGCCCTTGCGGTCAGTTCCTTCCCGGGATGCCCCGTTCGGCGATCAGCGCATGGACGGTCAGTGTCTGTTCATCGCGAATCAGGCGAACTTCCGCCAGTTCCCCCGGCTGCAGGCTGGCCACCTTGTTGAGGGCGTCGTAATCGTCAAGGATGGGGCGGCCGTTGATGTGGGTGACGATATCCCCCGGGCGGATGCCGGCCTGATCGGCCGGGCTTGCCCGCTGGACATTGGTCACCACCACACCCGCCGGGGCTTCCAGACCAAAGGACTCGGCCAGCTCCGGGCTGAGCGTCTGCGGAGCAATGCCCAGATAGCCGCGGATCACCCGTCCGTGCTCAATGATCTGTTCCATCACGCCGCGGGCGAGATTGACGGGGATGGCAAAACCGATGCCGCCGCCCCCGTTCTCACCGGACAGCATGGCTGTGTTGATGCCGATCAGCCGTCCCCGGGAGTCCACCAGGGCTCCGCCGGAGTTGCCGATGTTGATGGCCGCATCGGTCTGGATGAAGTTCTCGAACAGCGTGATACCCAGCTGACTGCGCCCGGTGGCACTGACAATGCCCTGACTGACCGACTGTCCGAGTCCGACCGGGTTGCCGATGGCCAGGGTGACATCCCCCACTCGCAGGCGCTCCGAACGGCCAAAGGCAATCACGGGCAGGTTGCTGGCGTCGATCTTCAGCAGGGCCAGATCAGTCTCGGGGTCCGTGCCGACAATCTCCGCGCTGCTGACCCGGCCATCATGCAGGGCGACACGGATCTCGTCGGCACCCTCAATGACATGATTGCTGGTCAGAATGTGACCTTCCGGGGACACGATTACTCCGGAGCCGAGGCTGCTCTCGATCCGCTCCCGATGCAGCCCCGGTGCATCTCCGAAGAATCGCTGCCAGAAGGGTTCGGAAAGCATGGTGGAGGGGGAGTCCTCGACGCGCCGGGCGGTATGCACGTTCACCACCGAGGGTGTGGAGCGCTCCACAGCGGCCGCATAGCTGTCCACGGCCTGCCGCTGGGTCAGCAGTTCCGGGCGGAAATACACCACGACAAAGGCGGCTGCCAGGCCGACCACCACCGATTTGGCCAGGAAATCCATCCAGGTTGACAACCATCCGGGCGGGTTGGGCATCTTGCGGTAGGGCTCCATGTCCGGTCTCCGGGGTGGGCGGAGTTCTGGCCTCCCCGAATGCATTGCCAGAACCCGTTCGCCTTTGGCCGAACAGAATAGCATTGTCGTAATTTGCCTGTCCCGCCACCATTGCCGTCCTTCGCCCCGGCCTGTCCGGATTTGCCGGCAGTGGCGAGTCGCGGGCTGAACTGTGTATAATCGCCCCTTTATTTTTTGGGAGATTCCCGGCCCGTTTCAGGGGCTCCCGACAAGCCAGAACCACCCGGTCGGCCGGCAGGTGACGCGGCCAACGGGTTCCGGACGGGTCCCGCAGGCATATGTCGGGGCTTGCGCGGCAGCCAGGCGCTGCCCGCCAGCCCGGGTTCCGGTCATGGCAAGGTTTCGAAGATCTGCATTGAGCTCCAGGAGAACCGGAGAATGAGCAACGGCGTTGACAACAACAGACGTCACTTCCTCACCGTGGCGACCTCGGTCGTGGGTGGTATCGGTGTGGCAGCGGTCGCGACTCCCTTTATCGCGTCCCTCCAGCCCAGTGCCAAGGCCCGCCTGGCCGGTGCCCCGGTGGAAGTGGATGTGAGCAGAATGGACGAGGGTGAGCGCATCACCCTGAGCTGGCGTGGTCGTCCGATCCAGGTGGTCCGTCGCAGTGAGGACGCCGTGGCCCGGCTGTCCGACATCCGGGATCGCCTGCGTGATCCGGATTCCGAGGCATCCGACCAGCCGGATTACGCCCGCAACGAGCACCGTTCCATCAAGCCCGAGTATCTGGTGCTGGTGGCGGTCTGCACCCACCTGGGCTGCTCCCCGGCCTTCCATCCCAACCCGGGCGATCCGGCCATGGGTTCGGACTGGCCCGGCGGCTACTTCTGTGCCTGCCATGGGTCGCGTTTCGACCTGGCCGGTCGTGTGTACCGGAACGTGCCGGCGCCGACCAACATGGAAATTCCGCCGCATCGCTTTGTCGATGACAACACCCTTATCGTTGGTGAAGACACAGAGGTCGCCTGATGCAGAACAAGAGCAACACGGGTGGCGGTACTGTCGGTGACTGGATCAACGACCGCCTGCCTTACCGGGAATTCGTTGAAAGTCAGCTGACCGGCTACTACGCACCGAAGAACTTCAACTTCTGGTACTTTTTCGGCTCCCTGGCTCTGCTGGTGCTGGTCATTCAGATCGTCACCGGCATCTTCCTGACCATGAGCTACAAGCCCTCCGCGGACGGCGCCTTCGCCTCCGTGGAATACATCATGCGTGATGTGGAATGGGGCTGGCTGCTTCGCTACATGCACTCCACCGGGGCCTCCATGTTCTTCGTGGTGGTCTATCTGCACATGTTCCGTGGCCTCATGTATGGCTCCTACAAGAAGCCCCGTGAGCTGCTGTGGATTTTCGGTGTGCTGATCTACATCGTGCTGATGGCCGAAGCCTTCATGGGCTATCTGCTGCCCTGGGGCCAGATGTCCTACTGGGGCGCCCAGGTGATCATCTCCCTGTTCGGCGTGCTGCCCTATGTGGGTGAGCCCCTGGCGACCTGGATTCGCGGTGACTACCTGATTTCCGACGTCACCCTGAACCGCTTCTTCGCTCTGCACGTGATTGCCCTGCCACTGGTGCTGATCGGTCTGGTGTTCTTCCACCTGGTGGCTCTGCGTCAGACCGGCTCCAACAATCCGGATGGCATTGAGATCAAGCAGAACCTGGGTTCGGACGGCAAACCGGTGGATGGCATTCCCTTCCATCCCTACTACACCGTCAAGGACATCTTCGCGGTGGGCGTCTTCCTGTTCCTGTTCGCCCTGATCGTGTTTTATGCGCCGACCTTCCTGGATCTCTTCCTGAAGCCGGCCAACTTCGTGCCCGCGGATCCGCTGCAGACGCCGGACTACGTGCCGCCGGTGTGGTACTTCACACCCTTCTACGCCATCCTGCGTGCCATTCCGGACCAGTTGGGCGGTGTGATTGCCATGGGTCTGGCCATTGTGGTGCTGTTCTTCCTGCCCTGGATTGACCGTCACCCGGTCAAGTCCGTGCGTTATCGCAGCACCCTCTACAAGACCCTGCTGATGGCCTTTGCCGGCGGCTTCGTCGTGCTGGGCTATCTGGGTCTGCAGCCGGCCACCCCGCTGTACTCCGAGCTGTCCCTGCGTTTCACCCAGTTCTACTTCCTGTTCTTCGGGATCTCCTGGGTGTATTCCTTTGATCGCAGCCGGAATTACTACTACGGGGCCTTCGGGATCGTGGCGGCAATCATGATTCTCATGGATCTGCTGCGTGATACCGGTGGCATGAGCCTGATTGCGCTTGCCATGATGCTGCTGGTCAGCGCCGTCTTCCTGCTGCTGCCGCCGCATACCCGACTGAATGAATCCAAGCCGGTGCCGGAAAGGGTGACCTCATGATGAGAACAATCAAGAAACTGTCTCTCAGCGCAATTGTCCTGGTCGTGGCCGCCTCGGCGGGCGCCGTGATCGCGGACGACAGTGATGTCCGTGAATGGCGGCCCTCATCGGCCGGCAATGACGTGACCAATCTGTCGTCACTGCAACGCGGCGCCAAGTACTACATGAATTACTGCCTTGGCTGCCACTCCCTGGAGTTCAAGCGTTACCAGCGCATTGCCGATGACCTTCAGCTGCCCGATGACGTGGCGCTGGAGAACATCGTCTTCACGGGCGAAGAGCTGGCCGACATGGTCAAGATTGCCATGCCGGAAGATGATGCCTCGGAGTGGTTCGGCATGGCCGCACCCGACCTGACGCTGGTGGCCCGGAGTCGCGGGCCGGACTGGATCTACAACTTCCTTCACAGCTTCTACGTGGATGAAGGCACCGTGGCCGGTACCAATAACCGGATGCTGGGGAACGCCGCCATGCCGCACGTCCTCTGGTCCCTGCAGGGCCTGCAAGAAGCCGTGTACAAGGAAAGTGACAACGGAAGCGAAACCTTCGTGGGTTTCAGAACCGTTCGCGAGGGACGTCTGTCCCATAGCGAATACGATCGTGTGGTCCGGGATATCGTGAACTTCCTGGATTACGCCGGGGAGCCGATTCAGACGCAGCGTCGCCAGATGGGTTTCTGGGTGCTGGCCTTCATCGGCGTCTTTATCCTGTTGGCCTATCTGCTCAAGAAAGAGTACTGGCGCGACGTCAAATAATGTCGCGTCCGCTCCGGCGGGCAGAGGCAGGGGAGTGCTGTTCATGGCCGTGGTTGCCAACCGTCGTTCGGTGATGACGCTGTTCTCGTACCCGGACTCCATTGAGAGTCACCGGATTCGATTCGTGCTGTCCGAGAAGGGCATCAACCACGAATCCGTGCTGGTGGAGAATGGGCAGATTCCGGAAGACCTGATTGATCTCAATCCCTACCAGACGGTGCCCACCCTGGCGGACAGGGACCTGGTATTGCATGGCCCCATGGTCATCATGGAGTACCTGGATGAGCGCTTTCCCCACCCGCCTCTGATGCCGGTGGATCCGGTTGGACGGGCCAGGGTTCGCCTGATGGTCTATCAGATCGAGCAGGACTGGTATCGCCTTGCCGATGTCATTGAGAATGGCACGCCCAAAAAGGTGGAAAATGCCCGCAAGGAGCTGACGGACAGCGTAGTGGCGGCCGATCCCATGTTTGCCACCGAAGCGCTGGTGGAAGGGGAGTTCAGTCTTGCCGATTGCACGGTGGCTCCCCTGTTGTGGCGCCTGGATCGTCTGGGCATCAAGTTGCCGCCACGGGCGAAGAAGGTGCGCGCCTATTGTGACCGTCTGTTCGATCGAGCTTCCTTCAAGGCAAGTCTGACCTCCGTGGAGCGGGAACGCGGCTGATGCCGCTGTTCCCGCGACACTTTTTCGCAAGCCCCAGGTGATAGTCTATGATCTCCCGCCGTCCCTATCTCATCCGCGCCATGCACGAATGGATGGTGGACAATGGTGAAACGCCCCATCTTCTGGTGGATGCCGAGTACGACGGTGTCGAGGTGCCGACCGAACACGTCCAGAACGGCAAGATCATCCTGAACATCAGCCCGTCGGCGGTTCAGGCCCTCTCCCTGGCCAATGAAGGTATCCTCTTCAATGCCCGCTTTGGCGGCCAGCCACGCCAGGTCTCTCTTCCCATTGGCGCCGTACTGGCCATCTACTCCCGGGAATCCGGCCAGGGCATGCTCTTCAGTGACGATGACGACCCACCGCCGCCTGAAGGTGGCGACAAGCCCTCCCCCGACAGCAGCGACTCCTCCGGCAGCAAGGCCAAGCGCCCCAACCTGCGTGTTATCAAGTAAGAAAATGCGCCGCGAAATGCACGCAAAATGAACGCAAAATAAATTCAACCACAGATGAACACAGATGGACACAGATGGGGTTGTGGTGGCTCCAAGGTACATCACGGCAGTCGATGAAGTTCGAACATAGCCAAGTGCCCGTTACCCGGCACGGCCAGAACATCCGTGTTCATCTGTGTTTATCTGTGGCTTCTATTAATTATTTCGCGTTTATTTTGCGTGCATTTCGCGGCGCATTATTCATTTCAGGATCTTCGGAAACAGCAGGCCGCTGCGGGCTTTCCAGGTCTGGAATTCGGGGTAGCGGGCGAGGGAGCGGTCCTTGCGGCGCATGTTGGGGATCCAGATGATGCTCATGAAGGCCAGCAGCACCAGGGGTGGTGCCCAGTGCAGGGGCAGGATGACGAAGCTGGCGTAGATCAGCAGTTCGCCCAGGTAATTGGGGTTGCGGCTGCGTGACCACAGCCCATCGCTCAGGAGAACACCCGGACGATGGGCCAGATGCATGTGTTTCTGCATGTCCGAGGCGAAGTGCAGGAAGACGCCCGAGCAGTACAGGGCAATGCACAGGGCAAGAATCCCCGGATGAGGTTCCACTCCGCGGCTCATCAGAAGCCAGGGTCCGATCCAGTACAGACTCAGGCCACCCCAGATCACCAGACCGTAGCCAAGCCCCGTGGCTGCCTCCCAGCTCTTGTCCCCGAAGATACGGCTCTTGAGCACCCAGAAAACTCCATAGCTGCCATGCAGAGCCAGATAGACCCAGGCCGCCGTCTGATCCCAGGCCCCGTGCCAGGCCATCATGGCAATCACCGCAATGGCGGTGGCGCCCTTGTGGCTGTCGATGAAGTATTTCTGTTTCATGTCATGTGCCTTTTCAAGAAAAAACATTGGAACCGCCGAAGACGCCGAACTCACCGAAGAAACTCAAAAGAAACAAGCACAGAGCGCACAGGGTGTGGGGAGGGCGAAAGATCTGAGGCTTTCCCAGATCCATAAGCACAGCCAGGCTCTCCACCGTTGTGCTCACTCTGTCTTCCCTGGTTATTCATTTTTCTCTTTTCGGTATGTTCGGTGTCTTCGGTGGTTCCCAGTGTTTTCTCCGGATGATCAATCCGGCACCACATCCGGGAACAGCTTGCCCGGGTTCAGCAAGCCATCCGGGTCGAACTGTTTCTTGATCTGTTTCATCAGGGCCAGGGACGCGGGTTCAATCTCCAGGCCAACAAACTGGCGCTTGTCATAACCGATGCCGTGTTCACCAGACAGGGTACCGCGCAGGTCGAGAACCAGTTGAAAGACCTTTTGCAGGCACTCATCCACCACTGCCATTTGCTTCGGATCGTCCGGATCCACCAGCAGATTGACATGAATGTTGCCGTTACCGGCATGGCCGAAGTTGACGATGATGATGCCATACTGCCGGGACAGCTGATCGAGGCCGGCAATCAGATCGGCCATGCGTGAGACGGGCACCACCACGTCTTCATTGATCTTCTTCGGGGCGATCTTGCGCTGGGCGGGGGAAAGGGCCTTGCGGGCGGCCCAAAGCCCCTGACGTTCGTCCTCGCTGGCAGCAGTACGCAGTTCGCTCAGGCCGTCACCCCGCGCGGCCTCGGCAACTGCCTGTTCGGAATACGCCAGCTGCTCCAGGCTTCCATCCACTTCAATCATGAGCATGGCGCCGGCATCTTCCGGCAGATCCACGCTGGCGTAGTCACGGATCATGTCGATGGCCCGCCCGTCGATGAACTCCAGCATGCACGGCGTGACCGGCTGGGCCATGATTCGTGACACGGCTGCCGCTGCCGTGGTCATGCTGGTGTAGACAGCGCGCAGAGTTCGTCGGGCTTCCGGCTTCGGTGTGATCTTCAGCGTCGCCTGGGTGATGATGCCCAGGGTGCCTTCCGAGCCCACCATCAGCCGGGTCAGGTCGTAACCCACCACGCCCTTGGTGGTGTGCACCCCGGTGCGAATGATGTCGCCCGTTCCGGTAACGGCGGTGAGCCCCAGGATATTGTCGCGGGGTGTGCCGTACTTCACGGCGCGGGGGCCGGCGGCGTTGCAGGCCAGGTTGCCACCCACACTGCAGTAGTCGGCCGAGGTCGGGTCCGGTGGCCAGAAAAACCCTTCCCGTTCCAGTGCGCGCTGAAGGTCACCATTGGTCACACCCGCCTCGACGATGGCCAGTCGATCATCCGCATTGATCTCGATGATCCGGTCCATGCGTTCAAGTGAGATCACAAGTCCCCGCCGTATCGGCACGGCGGCACCGGCCGTCCCGCTGCCGCGACCCCGCCCGACCAGGGGCAGGCCCAGTTCGCGACAGGCGTGCACCAGCCCGGCGACTTCCTCGGTATTGAAGGGAAAGGCCACCGCCTGGGGACAGACATGTCGACGGCTGTTGTCATAGCCATAGGCCCAGCAGTCCGCCGGATCGGTGAGCAGGCGATCGGGGTCGATCGCCTGTTGCAGGCGGGCGATGGCGGAGCGGGGAAGTTCGTTCTCGGCACTAAGGGTCAAAGCGGCACCTCCCCTAGAATGAATTTCATCGTTGTCGTTGTCGTTGTCGTAATCGTAATCGGAATTTTCAGAAGCTACGAGTTACGAGCAAAACACGAAAAGCCGGCACTGCACGGTCGTCCTTGAGTAGTGGGCTTCCTGCTCCTTGCTTCTTGTTCTTTTCAAAACCCGATTACGACTACGATTACGACTACGAGATCGGATGGGCCCTGCCGGCGGTGATGTCGTGCCTAGTCTTCGACACCCAGCAACCGTCGGTCCACCAGGTCGCACAGGCAGTGGATGCACAGCAGGTGCACTTCCTGGATGCGGGCGGTGGAGGCGCCCGGGACGCGGATTTCGATGTCCCGGCCCTTGAGGGCATCGGCCATGCGGCCGCCATCACGACCGGTGAGTGCGATGACGGTGACGTCTCGTTCATGGGCGGCTTCGATGGCCCGGATCAGGTTGTCCGAGTTTCCGCTGGTGGAGATGGCCAGCAGCAGATCCCCGGACTGGCCCAGCGCCCGAACCTGCTTGGAGAAGATCTCCTCATAGGCATAGTCGTTGGCGATGGAGGTCAGGGTGGAGCTGTCGGTGGTCAGCGCCACGGCGGGCAGGCCGGGGCGTTCCATCTCGAAGCGGTTGAGCATCTCCGACGAGAAGTGCTGGGCGTCGCCGGCTGAACCGCCGTTGCCGCAACTCATGATCTTGTGATTGCTGAGCAGGGCTTCCACCATGGTACCCGCGGCCCGGGCAATGGGTTCAATCAAGGCGTCCAGGGCGTCCTGCTTGGTGCGAATGCTCTGTTCGAAGTTGAGGCGGATGCGTGCCTGCATATCCATCAGGGTCGGGCTCCCGGTTGCTGTTGTCAGTCATCAAGGCCGAAGGCATCGGCCACCCATTCCACTTCGCCATCCTCAAGGCTGCCATTGATGGCGACGACGTCAAAACGTCCGTCCTGTTCTTCCTCCAGTCCGGCCATGAAGGCCTCGGCGGCGCGAATGAGATGGCGTCGCTTGCTCGGGCTGATGGACTCCAGGGCATCGCCGTAGTCTTCCTGACTGCGATGCCGGACTTCCACGAAGACCACGCAGTCACCATCCTGCATGACCAGATCCAGCTCCCCGCCGGCCAGGTGAACATTGCGCTTCAGGGGGCGCAGGCCGCGCCGGCTGAGCCAGGCTTCGGCGCGGCTCTCGGCGCCCTGGCCCCGGCTTCGGCTCACTGGCCGCCCACATGCACGGGGACGGGCTCCTCGATCTCGCGCAGTTCCTCGATGGGTTCCAGGGGAATGGGCTGGCCACGCGAGAACTGGGCCCAGCTCAGCTGGCGCTGGATCCGGTTGTCGCCGGACAGGCTCAGGACCCCGGTCATGGCGGCCAGCGGCGGCTGCAGGGGATGCTCGAAATTGTTCAGGACCGGCACCAGTCGGTAGGCGTCAAAGCCAAGGGCGTACAGCCGCCCGTGCTGTTCGAAGGCCTCCGGCCAGATGGTTTCCACCCGCAGGCGAGCCTGGCGGGCTTCACCCTCCCGGGCGATGCTCCAGGGCATGTCGGGGAAGCGGATGCCGTCAAGATCACTGTCACTGGCCTGGCCTGGTCGATAGACATGGGAGCTGGCGAAAACCGGCACCCCGATGGCACGGTGAAAGCGCAGCTGAGGACGGATGAGTGAGGCCTGACCGTCCTGGGAAGCGAGGAAAATGGCATCGATGTCCTGGCGCCGGCGGGGCTCGAACTCCAGGCTCTCGCCAACAGCGGATGCCAGGCTGCGGTGGCGGGCGGCACTGCGGTCAAGACCCAGCACACGGGTGATGCGTCCGGAAAAGTCCCGCTGGCCACTGTGATAGGTCTCGTAATCGAGCAACACGCCACCCTGAGCCTCAAGGGCCTCGCGGAAGGCATCCAGCATGCGGTAGCCCCACTCGGATTCCGGCACCAGGGCGATGGCGTTGGAATGGCCCTCGCGAATGACGCGCTCGGCCACCTGGCGGGCCTCGCTCTCCGGGTCAAGCCCGAACTGGAACAGGCCGTCGACACTGTCTTCGTTCTCCAGCAGATAATTCAAGCCCAGTACCGGCACCTGGCGTTCGCTCCTTGCCAGGCGGGCCAGTTCAGGGCGGGTCAGTGGCCCCACCACCATGCCGGCGCCTTCATCAATGGCCTGCTGGTAGACGGTCATGACCTGTTCGGGGTCACCGGCGGTGTCGTACACGCGCACGTTCGGGCGCCGCTCGCCCGGCTGGTTGAAGTGCGCGGCCAGAAAACCATCGCGCACGGCCACCGCCGGGCCGGCAAAGCGCCCGCTCAGTGGCAACAGCAACGCCACCTGATCCGGGTAGCGGAAGCGCTCCCGGTGCTCGGCAAGCAGGCGATCCATCAGTTCCCGCGCCGGATGGCCGCGGTGCAGGGATTCCCATTCGGCGACGGCGTCGTCGAAGCGATCCGGCCTTTGCCAGCTTTCCTGGCCGGCACGTGCCAGATTGATCCAGCCGGCCACCAGGGGGCGGCCCGCCACGGCTTCACGATCCGGCAGCGTGGGCAGGCCCATCAGGCGATCCCAGAGTGTCTGCAGGACGGCCATGCGTTCCTCTCCGGACAGGCGGTCCGCCAGGCGCTGGTAATCCGCCACACCGTGAACGATGTCATCCATCTGAAAGCGGGCCTGGGCGCGCACCCGCAGCAGATCCGGCATCACGACGGAGGGGACACCTTCGTCACGCACGTCCAGGCGGGCAAGGGCTTCCCGCGGGCGGTTGTCCATGACATCCGCACGTGACAGCAGCACGGCGGCCCGGAAGCGATCCTCCCGCGACAGTTCCGCTGCGCTCAGGCTGCGAACCAGGGTGCGGGCGCGATCGGTTTCTCCGGCCTGCAGCCAGGCGTCGGCGGCACGGAACAGCCACTCCGGCCGTTCCTCCTCATCCACGGCACGGGCAATCTCCGTGAACAGGTCGGCGGCCGCGGCCGGGTCGCCTGTCTCCAGCATGATCTCGGCGCTGTCAGCCATCAGCGCCACTTCGTCCGCATCCATGACCGGCCGTTCCACCGGGCGGGGTGCGCAGGCCCACAGCGTGGCCAGCAGCAGGATGACGGCGATTCGTGACAGGCTGGCTGGAGAGATGGCTCGCATTGGCATATCGTGTGTGCTCTCTGGGAGGGATCCGTTCAGTGTGAGACCGCCGGCCGGGCCGGAAAATTCTCATGAGCGCCCTGACATTCTAACAATCCGGCGCCACCCGCTGGGGGAGTGCGCCGTAACAGGCGGTTATTGTGCAACAAAGCGGTACGCTTTACATCGTCGCCACGCCAATCGGTAATCTGGACGATGCCAGTTCGCGGATGCGTCAGGTGCTGGCAGCGGTGGATTGCATCGCCTGCGAGGACACCCGTCACAGCGGGCGCTTGCTGACCCACCTGGGTATCCGCAAGCCGCTGGTCTCCCTGCATGAACACAATGAGGCCGAGCGCGTACCGGGCCTGATTGCCGCGCTGGCCTCCGGCGAGAATGTGGCGCTGGTCTCCGATGCCGGTACGCCATTGCTGAGTGACCCGGGTTTCCCCCTGGTTCGTTCCGCCGTGGCCAGTGGCATTCCCGTTTGTCCCGTTCCCGGCCCGAATGCCGCCATAGCCGCGCTTTCAGCGTCCGGTATCGCGCCGGAACCGTTCCGCTTTCTCGGCTTTCCCCCACGACAGCCGGGGGCCCGCCGGCGTTACTTCGAGAGCCTGGCGGAGGTTGAAGATACCCTGATCTTCTACGAGTCCATTCATCGTCTGGCGGCCACACTGGCGGATCTCTGCCAGACCCTGGGTGCGGAGCGATCCGCCTGTGTCGGGCGGGAATTGACCAAGCGCCACGAGCAGCTTCGCCATGGTGATCTGGCGGAACTCGCCGATTGGGCCGCCCATGCGCCGGAAGCGCGCAAGGGTGAGGCGGTGATTGTCGTGGCCGGCGCCCCGGCCAATGACCCGGACGAGGTGTTGCAGGGGGAGGGCGCGCGGGCGATCAATACTGATGCCCTGCTCAGGGCCCTGTCGGAGGCCCTGGCGCCGCGCAAGGCCGCGCAGGTGGCGGCAAAAGCGACTGGCTTGCCAAAAAACGCCCTCTATCAGCGCCTGCTGGCCCTGAAAGGTGATGATTCCACTTGAACCCTGATGCCCGGCGGTGTCCAATAGACGCGGAGTCAGCCGGGCGGTCGCGGTGGTGTCGCGTCAGCGAGACCACGGAGGAAAGTCCGGGCTCCACAGGGCAGGGTGCCAGGTAACGCCTGGGGGGCGCGAGCCCACGGAAAGTGCCGCAGAAAACATACCGCCGATGGCCTTCGGGCACAGGCAAGGGTGAAAAGGTGCGGTAAGAGCGCACCGCGCCGCTGGCAACAGCGTGTGGCAGGGTAAACCCCACCCGGAGCAAGGCCAAATAGGGGAGCGTGCATGCCTCGTGCATGCGATGTGCGGCCCGCACATGTTCCCGGGTAGGCTGCTTGAGGTGGACGGCGACGTCCATCCCAGAGGAATGACCGTCCTCGACAGAACCCGGCTTACAGGCTGGCTCTGAAACAGGAAAGCCGCGTCCATTCGGGCGCGGCTTTTTTGATTCTTGGCGAAAGAACGGGAGGGCCGCCTTCGGGTCTGGGCGCCAGGGCGGGGTTCCCGGGATTTCCGGTCCCTCGCGGTTTCCCGACGGTTTTGCGCAGGATCACCAGGCCCTTTGCAGCGTGGTGACTCCTTGGGCGGGCCGGGCCGTCCCCTTCTTCCATTATCCCGAAAGTGGCCGAAACTCCTAAATTACACCTGAAGTAGTCTCTGTAAGCCACTGATTTTTCGATTCATCATTACCCTGAAATTGGGCCCTGAAAATGCCGTAACTATTTGACTGGCCGTGGGATTTTTCCTTGACAGTGGGTGGAATCGCTACCTATAGTGTCACGAAGTGGAGAAAAGTGGGAGAAAATGGGTTAACTGCCCATTGGCTCCCGACCCAGGGCGACACGTCGAGTGGTGCAGGGAAGTGTTCAGAGGCGTCAATCACATTGCGCTGGATACCAAGGGGCGGATGGCCATTCCCTCGCGGTATCGAGAGCATCTGCGGGAAGAGCACGAGGGTGAGCTCGTGGTCACCGTGGATCGTGACGTCTGTCTGCTTATCTACCCCCTGAGCGAGTGGGAAGAGATCGAGCGCAAGCTCAACAAGCTGCCCAGCTTCAATCGCCAGGCACGCAAGCTTCAGCGCCTGCTGGTCGGCCATGCAACGGAAGTGGAAATGGACGGCAACGGTCGCGTGCTGCTGCCGGGGCCACTGCGGGATTTTGCCGGGCTGGAGAAGAAAGTCGTTCTCATCGGCCAGGGCAACAAGTTCGAGCTCTGGGATGAGGGTCGCTGGAAAGAACAGCGGGATGCCTGGATGCAGGAGGCGCTGGACGACGAACAGCTGGATCTGCCGGCCGAACTCGAATCCCTGTCCCTGTAAGTGGCAGGGCGGACCGACAGACAGGAAGACCGTCCGAGTCAGACGGTGGAGGCCGCGCTTATGGCGCTTGAATCAGGGTTCGCCAGAGCACATCGCCCGGTGCTGGCCGAGGAGGCGGTGGCGGGTCTTGCGCCCCGGCCGGATGGCATCTACGTGGACGGGACCTATGGTCGAGGCGGCCATGCGGCCCTGCTGTTGGCGACCCTGAGTGAGCAGGGGCGACTGATCCTGATTGATCAGGACCCGGAGGCCATTGCCCACGCCCGCGAGCATCATGGTGGCGACCCCAGGGTCAGTATTCATCACACCAGTTTTGCCGCGTTGCCACTGGTGGTCGACCAGGAAGGCGTGGCCGGCCGGGTCGACGGCGTGTTGCTGGACCTGGGGGTGTCATCACCACAGCTGGATGATCCCGAGCGGGGGTTTTCCTTCTCCCGCAGTGGCCCGCTGGACATGCGGATGAACCCGGAAGCCGGGCAGAGTGCGGCGGATTGGCTGGCCGAGGCGGAGGAGGGGGAGATCATTCGTGTCCTGCGGGAGTACGGCGAGGAGCGCTTCGCCCGGCGCATCGCCCGCGCCATCCTTCAGGCCCGGGCCGCTGAACGTATCGAGAGCACCGGCCGGCTGGCCGAGATCATTGCCGAGGCGGTGCCCGCCGGGCCGCCCGGCAGGCATCCGGCAACCCGTTCCTTCCAGGCCATCCGCATCCACGTCAACCGGGAGCTGGCGGTACTGGATCAGGTGCTGGCCAGCCTCCGGCAGGTGCTGGCCCCGGGCGGGCGCGCGGCCCTGATCAGTTTTCATTCACTGGAGGATCGGCGGGTGAAGCGATTCATTCGCGGCAATGCGGATCAGCCCAAGGTGGTGGCCGGTGTGCCCCTGCCCGATGCCGAGCTGCCGCCGTTTCGTGCTGTGGGCAAGGCCATCAAGGCGGGTGAGGCGGAACAGGCAGAGAATCCCCGCGCCCGCAGTGCCGTGCTGCGAATTGCGGAGCGGCGGTCGTGAGTCTGCGTCTGCTGGCCGCGACCCTGTTGGCCCTGGTGCTGGTCACCGCCCTGAGCGTGATCTGGGCGCGGCACGAGGCCCGCGTGCTGTTCGTGGAATTGCAGGGCCTGCAGGCGCAGCGGGATGAGCTGAATGTGGACTGGGGGCGGCTGCAGCTGGAGCAGAGCGCCTGGGCCACCAAGGCGAGGATCGAGCGCATTGCCCGGGACGAGCTGGACATGCGGCGGCCGATCGATGTGGAAATGGTGTTGGTGGAACCATGAGCAAGCGTGAGCAACAGGAAGGACGCTGGCGGCGCGGGGTGGTCATGACGGCCCTCGCGCTGCTGCTGTTCGCGCTTGTGGGGCGTGCCGTGGAGCTGCAGGTGGTGGATCGCGACTTTCTGCAGAGCCAGGGACAGGCCCGCCATCTGCGGGTGGTGGAAGTGCCGGCACATCGCGGCATGGTCACCGACCGCCATGGCGAACCCATGGCGGTCAGCACTCCGGTCAATTCCATCTGGGCTCACCCCGGCGAACTGCTTGAGGCAGGCGAGCGCATCGAGGAGCTGGCCGGGGCCCTGGGCCTGTCTTCCCTGCAGCTGCGCAGCCGCGTGGAAGCTCGCCAGGATCGGGAGTTCGTCTATCTCAGGCGGCATCTGGCGCCGGAAGAGGCTGAAGCCATCCTCGGCCTGGAGATCCCCGGTGTCTACAGTCAGCGGGAGTACCGCCGCTTCTATCCGGCCGGCGAAGTGGCCGCGCATGTCCTGGGGTTTACCAATATCGACGACCGCGGGCAGGAGGGCATCGAGCTGGCCTTTGAAGGCTGGCTGAAGGGCGAGCCGGGTGCCAAGCGGGTGTTGCGCGACCGCCTTGGCCGGGTCATCGAGGATGTGGAGAACATTCGTTCGCCGCGGCCGGGCAAGACACTCGAGACCAGCATTGACCTGCGCCTGCAGTATGTGGCCTACCGTGAGCTCAAGGCCGCCATGCGTGAGCACAAGGCAGAGTCGGGTTCGATCATTCTCATGGAGCCTGGCAGTGGCGAGGTGCTGGCCATGGCCAGCCAGCCCGGATTCAATCCCAACAGCCGTCGTGGCGTCACGCCGTCCCGGATGAGAAACCGGGCTGTTGTGGACCTGATAGAGCCGGGATCCACCATCAAGCCCTTTGTGGTGTCCGCCGCCTTCGAGGCGGGCCAGATCACCGCCGATGCGCGTTTCGACACCAGCCCCGGGCGCTTTCGGGTGGCCGGTCACACGGTGAGCGACATTCGCAACTACGGTGAGCTCGACATCACCGGCGTGTTGCAGAAATCGAGCAATATCGGCGCCACCAAGATTGCCCTTGAATCCGACCCGGAAACGCTCTGGCGCGGCCTTGGTCGTCTGGGGATCGGGCAGCTAACCACCAGTGCCTTTCCCGGCGAGGCGCCGGGGCGCCTGCGGCACTGGAGCGAGTGGCGTCAGATCGGTCAGGTGACGGCCTCCTACGGCTATGGCCTTTCCATGAGTCCGCTTCAGCTGGCGGCCGCGTATGCGGCGCTGGCCAATGGCGGGGTGTTGCCGGAAGTCAGTCTGATCCGGCGCGATGTCACGCCTCCGGGCGAACCGATCATGCAGCCGGAAACCGCGGCCTGGCTGATGGAAATGCTCGAGACCGTGACCCTTCCCGGGGGAACCGGGACGCGTGCAGCGGTCGAAGGATATCGGGTGGCCGGCAAGACCGGCACCGTGAAGAAGAGCGGTGTCGGCGGCTACTCGGACGACCACTACCAGTCCGTCTTCGTGGGTGCCATTCCGGCCTCACGACCGAGACTGGTGGCCGTGGTCGTGATTGACAATCCGCGCGGTGAGGATTTTTACGGGGGCGCGGTGGCGGCGCCTGTCTTCGGGCGGGTCATGGCGGACGCCATGCGACTGCTGGATGTGCCCCGGGATCGTGTCGAGCCGACGCGCAACAGCGTGGTAGTCCGCGCGGGAGGAACCCCATGATGGCGGCGGAAGCGCTCAGGGGCCTGAATCTGGAGCAACTGCTTCACGGCATCGTCGATGCCGGGAGCGCCGCCGGTCTTTGTCCCGCGGGCGTCAGTCTGGACAGTCGAACGGTCGTGGACGGTGGCGCCTTCCTGGCCTGTGCCGGCCTGCGTGGCAGCCATGGCCTCGATCATCTCCCCCAGGCCCTGCAGCGGGGGGCCACCGTGGTGCTCTGGGAGCCCGTTCCGGGCCATCAGCCGCCGGAAGGTGCGATTCCGTTCATTGCCGTGCCGGGTCTTTCCCGGGAAGCCGGCCGCATTGCCGACCGCTTCTTCGGGCAACCCTCTGCGCAGATGCGGGTGCTTGGTGTGACCGGCACCAATGGCAAGACCTCCATCAGCCATCTGGCGGCCACGGCACTGGAAAAGCTGGATCATCCGGCGGCTGTGCTCGGCACCCTGGGCATGGGCCGGCCCGGATCGCTGCGACCGTCCACCCACACCACGCCCGATGCCGTCTCGCTGCAGTCTGCACTGGCCGATATGGTCCAGTCCGGCGCCCGCCGCGTGGTCATGGAGGTGTCTTCCCATGGTCTGTCCCAGCACCGGGTGGATGCGGTTCGCTTCCGTGGGGCGGTGTTCAGTAATCTGAGTCACGATCATCTCGACTATCACGGCCATGAAACCGCCTACGCCGAAGCCAAGCGGCACCTGTTCCAGCATCGTGAGCTGGAATGGGCGGTCATCAATGCTGACGACTACTGGGGGGCATTCATGGCGGACGCCCTGCCTGAAGGCGTCCGCTGCCTCCGGCTTTCCGAATCCGGCGCGGCTCATGAAGGTGAAATGCTGAATTACCGCTACCAGCCGCGGGCCGACGGTCTGCGGGTGGAGGTCGAGGGCGCACTGGGCAGCGCCATCATCGACAGTCCCTGGATGGGCAGCTTCAATGCCTTCAATCTGGCCGCGGCATTTGCCGCTCTGCGCCTGGAAGGGATCAGCAGTGCCCGGGCGGCCCATGCACTGGGCGAGGTGCCTGCCGTTCCCGGGCGCATGGAGCGATTCGGTGGTGGCCGCCTTCCCACCGTGGTGGTGGATTACGCTCATACCCCCGACGCCCTGTCCAAGGCCCTTTCCACACTGCGCGCGCATTGCACCGGCCGCCTGTGGTGCGTGTTCGGTTGTGGCGGTGACCGCGACCGAGAGAAACGCCCGCTCATGGGGCGTCTGGCCGCCCAGCTGGCCGAGGAAGTCATCGTGACTGACGACAATCCGCGCAGCGAGGCGGGAGAGCAGATTGTCGCTGACATTCTGAGAGGAGCCGGGCGTGAAGCCCGTGTCTGCCGGGATCGAGAGGAAGCCATTGCCCAGGCCGTGGGACGGGCGCGGCCGGGGGATGTGATTCTGGTGGCCGGCAAGGGGCACGAGACCACCCAGACCGTGGGCCGGGATGTATTGCCTTTCAGTGACCGGGATGTGGTCCAGCGTCTGCTGGGGGAGGGTGAGGCATGAGCCGCTGGCAACTCTCCGAACTGGCGGAAATCTGTGGCGGCCGTTTGCGTGGCCGGGATGCGGGCTTCGACCGTGTCAGTACCGATACGCGCACACTGGTGGCCGGTGAGTTGTTCATCGCCCTGCGTGGGCCGCGTTTTGACGGTCACACCTTCGTGCCCCAGGCCCTGGCCAACGGAGCCGTTGCGGCCCTGGTTGATTCAGCGGGCGTTTTCGATGCCGGCGTCGGGCCGCTGGTGGAGGTGGATGACACCCTCAAGGCCCTCGGCCGGCTGGCGACCGACTGGCGTGCCCGATTCCAGGGGCCGGTGATCGCGGTCACCGGTTCCAACGGCAAGACCACCGTGCGCTCCATGATCCAGGCCATTCTGTCCGAGCAGTGGCCCGGCCATGCCCTGGCCACCCGTGGCAACTACAACAATGAAATCGGTTTGCCGCTGACGCTATTGCGTCTGGCCCCGGACGATCGGGCCGCCGTGATCGAAATGGGTGCCAATCACCACGGCGAGATTGCCCGCCTGACCCGCATCACCCAACCCGATGTGGGCCTGATCACCAATGCGGGCCCGGCTCATCTGGAGGGCTTCGGTGACCTGGACGGTGTGGCACGGGCCAAGGGTGAGCTCATCGAGGGGCTGCCGGCCCACGGCATCGCCGTGCTCAACGCAGGTGACCCGCGGGTGGACGTGTGGCGGAAGATGGCCGGCTCCCGATCGCGCATCGAATTCGGGCTCGAATGTGGTGACGTTCGTCTCGCCGAGACGCCCCGGTATGCCGCGGACGGCACCCGGGCCCTGGTCGATACACCGGTGGGCAACGTGGCCCTGCGCCTGGCCCTGCCCGGGCGTCACAACCTGATCAATGCCCTGGCGGCGACAGCCGCGGCCATCGCCGTTGACATCAGCCCCGCCACCATCACTCGCGGGCTCGCCTCGGTGCGGCCCGAGCCCGGGCGCCTGGAGCCGGTGGCCGGGCCGGGTGGGGCCACGCTGATCAATGACTGTTACAACGCCAATCCGGGTTCACTGGCCGCGTCCCTGGATTGGCTCGGCGAACAGCCGCAGCCGCGCTGGCTGGTGCTCGGCGACATGGGCGAGCTGGGCGAGTCGGCAGGCGAAGCCCATGCCGAAGCGGGACGCCTGGCGCGCGAGGCCGGCGTGGAGCGCCTGTATGCCATCGGCGAGCAGGCGGCCGCTGCGGCGGAAGCGTTCGGTCCGGGAGCGATTCACTGCTGGCGCATCGAGCGCCTGATTGAAGTACTGCGCAACGAATTGCGTCCCAATGTGACCGTTCTGATCAAGGGCTCCCGTTCCATGGGGCTCGAACGGGTTGTGGACAGCCTCCGGGATCGGCCGGAGCGAATGGCCGGGAGAGGAGGCTGAAATGCTGTTGTGGTTGACTGAATACCTGACCCAGTTCCATACCGGGTTCTACGTCTTCCAGTACCTCACCATGCGGGCGATCCTCGGGGTGCTGACGGCGCTGGTATTCTGTTTCATTGCCGGGCCATCCATGATTCGTCACCTGAGTCGCTACCAGATTGGTCAGCAGGTGCGGGATGACGGGCCCCAGACGCATCTGGTCAAGGCCGGCACCCCCACCATGGGGGGAGCCCTGATCCTTCTCGCCATCACCGTCAGTACCCTGCTCTGGGGGGATCTGGAAAATCGCTACACCTGGGTGCTGATCGGAGTGACGCTGGCCTTCGGTGCCATCGGATGGGTGGATGACTGGCGCAAGCTGGCCCTGGGTAATTCCGCCGGCCTGTCGGCGAAATCGAAGATCTTCTGGCAATCCGTTGCTGCTCTGGCCACGGCCTGCTTCCTGTATTTCACCGCACCCGAGGGCAATGGTGCGGAAACGGCCCTGCTCATTCCCTTCCTCAAGGATGTGCTGCTGCCTCTGGGCGCGCTCTACATCCTGCTGGCCTACTTCGTCATCGTCGGTACCAGCAATGCCGTCAACCTGACCGATGGCCTGGACGGTCTGGCCATTCTGCCGGCGGTCATGGTGGCCGGCGGACTGGGCATCTTCGGTTATGCCTCCGGCCATCTACATTTTGCCGAGTACCTGGGCATCCCCTTTATCCCGGGCGCCGGCGAGGTGGTGGTCTTCTGTGCGGCCATGGTGGGGGCCGGGCTGGGCTTTCTGTGGTTCAACACGCACCCGGCTCAGGTATTCATGGGCGATGTGGGTGCGCTTTCCCTGGGGGCGGCCCTGGGTACCCTGGCCATCATCACCCGTCAGGAAATCATTCTCATCATCATGGGCGGCGTCTTCGTGATCGAGACCCTGTCGGTCATCGTCCAGGTGGCGTCCTACAAGCTGACCGGGCGTCGTGTCTTTCGCATGGCGCCCCTGCATCACCATTTCGAACTCAAGGGCTGGCCGGAACCGCGCGTGATCGTGCGCTTCTGGATCATCACCGTGATTCTGGTGCTGATCGGCCTGTCCAGTCTGAAACTGCGTTGAGGAGATGAATACCGGCATGTCGGCACTGGCGGACAACAGGCAGGCGGTGAATCTGGTGGTCGGGCTCGGCCGCACCGGATTTTCCGTGGCGCGTCACCTGGTGATGCGCGGTGAGCCCGTGGCCGTCGTGGACAGCCGTCCGTCACCACCCCTGCTGGATCGCCTCCGGGAGGAACTGCCCCAGGCGGAATGGCTGGGCGCCTTTCCCGCCAGTCTGCCGGCGGACGTGGGCCGGCTCATTGTTTCGCCCGGGGTGGCGTCCAATGAGCCCTTGCTGACCGCCGCCCGGCGTCAGGGTGTTGACGTTCTGGGTGACGTTGAGCTGTTTGCCCGCCTGGCCAGGGCGCCGCTGGTGGCCGTCACCGGTTCCAACGGCAAGAGCACCGTGGTCAGCCTGCTGGCGCATCTGCTGGATGCTCCCGGCTACCGGGTCGTGCCCGGCGGCAATCTTGGCCGGCCGGCACTGGAGCTGCTCGAGGAAGACGCGGACCTGTATGTGCTGGAGGTATCGAGCTTCCAGCTGGAAACCACCCGGTCCCTGGATGCCGCCGTGGGGGTGATTCTGAATCTCAGCCCCGATCACCTGGACCGCCACGGTGACATGGCCGCCTATGCCGGGGCCAAGGCTCGCCTGGCCGCCCAAAGCCGGATTGCCGTACTCAACCGTGATGACGAGCGCGTGGCGGCCATGGCAGGTCTCGCGCGCCGCATCATCTGGTTCGGGGCGGGTGAGCCCGCTGCGGATGAGTTCGGCCTGCGCAGCGTCGAGGAGCGCTGCTGCTTCGCCCATGGTGAGCGCGTCCTCGGCCCGGCCGATCTGCCCGGCCTGCCGGGCGGGCACAACCGTCTGAACGTGCTCGCGGCACTGGCTGCCGTGCATGCGCTTGGCCTGGATCCGGTTGCCGCACTGGCGCGCCTGGGCAGCTTCCACGGTCTGCCTCACCGCATGGCGCTGGTCGCCGAGCGGGACGGTGTGCGCTGGATCAATGATTCCAAGGCCACCAACCTTGGCGCGACCCTGGCCGCGCTGGCGGGTCTGAGCGAGCCGGTGGTGCTGATCGCTGGTGGTCAGGGCAAGGGTCAGGATTTCACGCCCCTGCGGCCGGCGTTGGCCCATTCCGTTCGGGCGGTGGTGCTGATGGGGGAGGCAGCCGACGCGCTGGCGGCCCAGGTACCGGAGGCGGTTGCGCTTGAGCGTGCCACGGACATGGATCAGGCCGTAACCGTGGCGGCTGGCCTGGCCCGACCCGGTGACACTGTGTTGCTCTCGCCCGCCTGCGCCAGCTTTGACCTTTTCGATGGCTTTGAGGCGCGGGGACGTGCCTTCGAGCAGGCCGTGCTGGCCCGGGGAGGTGCCGCATGAGCCAGGTGGCCCTTGAACGTCCGATCGACAGCCGCTGGTGGCGCCAGCTTGCCCATGGTGTCGACTGGCCGCTGCTGATTGTTACCCTGGCCCTGCTGACCCTGGGGCTGGTGGCCGTGGCCTCGTCCAGCATTTCCATTGCCGACCGGGCGCTGGGTGATCCCTTTCACTACCTGCGCCGTCAGGCCATGTTCCTGGGGCTGGCGCTGGTAGCCGCTTTCATGACCTGCCAGATTCCCCTGCGGGTCTGGCAGCAGACCAGCTTCCTGCTGCTGTTGTTTGCGCTCTTTCTCCTGCTTCTGGTGCTGGTGCCCGGGGTGGGCAAGGAAGTCAACGGCGCCGTGCGCTGGATCGCCATCGGGCCCTTCCACCTGCAGGTCTCGGAACCCGCCCGCCTGCTGCTCATCCTCTATGTGGCCGCCTACATGGTGCGGCGTCAGGAGGAACTGGCCACCCGTTTCTCGGGTTTCCTGAAGCCGGTTCTGGTGGCGGGCCTTGCGGTCTTCCTGCTGTTGCTGCAGCCGGATTTCGGTGCCGCCATCGTGCTTCTGATCACCATCCTGGCCATGCTCTTCCTTGGCGGTGTGCGAATCCGTGACTTCAGCCTGCTGGGCGGTGTGGGTGCCATGGCCATGGCCGGTCTGGCTTTCTCCTCGCCCTACCGGGTGGAACGTCTGACAACCTTTCTCAATCCCTGGGCCGACCCCTTCAACAGCGGCTTTCAGCTGACCCAGTCGTTGATTGCCATCGGCCGTGGTGAATGGTTCGGTGTTGGTCTTGGCAGCAGTGTGCAGAAGCTGTTCTACCTGCCCGAATCCCATACGGATTTCATCTTCGCCGTACTGTTCGAAGAGCTCGGCCTCCTGGGGGTTCTGGTTCTCATCGGACTGTTCGCCTTCCTGGTGTGGCGCTGTTTTCTGATCGGCACCCGAGCCTGGTTGAGCGGTCACGCCTTCGGCGCCTACGTGGCCTGGGGGGTCAGTGTCTGGCTGGGTATCCAGGCCACCATCAACATGGGCGTCAACATGGGGTTGTTGCCGACCAAGGGCTTGACGCTACCCCTGATCAGCTATGGCGGCTCCAGCCTGCTGGTGACCCTGGGCGCGCTGGCCCTGGTATTGCGGGTGAGCCGGGAAATCACGCCGGTCAGCAATCTGCGCCGGGAGGTGAAGGCATGAGCGCCCGTCACGCCGTCATCATGGCCGGTGGTACTGGTGGCCATGTGTTCCCGGGGCTGGCCGTGGCCGAGGTCCTGCGGGCACGGGGCTGGACCGTTAGCTGGCTGGGAACGCAGGCCGGCCTGGAGTCACGCCTGGTACCGGCGCGGGCCATCGAGCTCGACTGCATCCAGGTCGGCGCCCTGCGCGGCAAGGGCCTGGTCGGCTGGCTGGCCATGCCCTGGCGACTGCTGCGGGCCATTGCCCAGGCGCGGCGGGTGCTGCGCCGGAGAAGGCCGGCCGTGGTGCTGGGCATGGGCGGATTCGCCAGTGGCCCCGGCGGCCTGGCCGCCTGCTTGATGCGCCTGCCACTGGTGATTCACGAGCAGAATGCCATTGCGGGCCTGACCAACCGTGTGCTGGCCCGCTGCGCACGCCGGGTGCTGTGTGGATTCCCGGGTAGTTTCCCTCAATCCCTGGGAGCACAGACCGTGGGTAATCCGGTGCGTCAGGCCGTAGTGGATCTGCCGGCGCCGGAAGAACGGCTTCGGGGCCGGGACGGTCCTGTTCGCCTGCTGGTGGTGGGTGGCTCCCAGGGAGCGAAGGCAATCAACGAATCATTGCCCCGGGCGGTCGCCGGCTTGCCCCAGGGCCGCGTGACCGTACGCCACCAATGTGGTCCGCGCTGGCTGGAGGAAACCCGGGCAGCTTGGGACGAGTCGGGTGTGGCGGCGAACGTGGAGCCCTTCATTGAGGATATGGCGGACGCCTGGGCGTGGGCCGATCTGGCCATCTGTCGCGCCGGTGCCCTGACCGTGGCCGAGCTGGCAGCCGCGGGCGTGGCCTCCGTACTGGTGCCGTTCCCGGCCGCGGTGGATGACCACCAGACCGCCAACGCCCTCTTTCTGGAGCGAGCCGGTGCCGCCCGATTGCTGCCACAGGAACGACTGGAGAAGGGAGAACTGGGTCCGATGCTGGATGCCCTGACCGAAAACCGGGATCACCTGATCCACATGGCCCGTCGCGCCCGTGCCGAAGCCCGGCCGGATGCGGATCAGGTCGTGGCGGATGTGTGCGAGGCCGTGGCTCGGCCGGGAGGTGCCGCATGACGGATCGCATGCATCGTATCCATCGCATCCACATGGTCGGTGTGGGCGGCACGGGCATGAGTGGCATTGCCGAGGTGCTGCACAACATCGGTTATGGCGTCAGTGGTTCCGATCTGAAGGGCAGTGCCGTTACCCGTCGTCTGCAACAGCTGGGTGTGACGGTGTATCGCGGGCACGATGCCGCGCATGTGTCGGATGCCGACGTGGTGGTGATTTCCTCGGCCGTGGCCGATGACAACCCCGAGGTGGCCGCCGCCCGGGCGGCGCGGGTACCGGTGGTGCCCCGGGCCGAGATGCTGGCCGAACTGATGCGGTTCCGGCGGGGTGTGGCCGTTGCCGGTACCCATGGCAAGACCACCACCACCAGCCTGGTGGCCAGCCTGCTGGGCGAAGGCGGGCTGGACCCGACCTTCGTCATCGGCGGTCGTCTCAACAGTGCCGGTGCCAACGCCCGCCTGGGCAGTGGTCGCTGGCTGGTGGCGGAGGCCGATGAGAGCGATGCCTCCTTCCTGCATCTGCAGCCCACCATGGCCGTGGTGACCAACATCGATGCGGATCACCTGGAAGCCTATGAAGGTGATTACCGGCGCCTGCGGGAGGCCTTCATCCAGTTTCTGCACAACCTGCCCTTCTATGGTGTCGCGGCGGTTTGCATCGACGACCCGGGGGTGCGGGAGATTCTGCCCGAGGTCAATCGCTCCCTGATCCGTTACGGCGAATCCGAAGAAGCAGACGTGCGCGGTTACGACTACCGTCCGGAAGGCCACGGCAGCCATTTCAGTGTGGCCTGCCGGGATGGCACTACCCTGGACGTGCGCCTGAACCTGCCGGGGCGGCACAACTTCCTCAATGCCCTCGCCGCCATCGCGGTGGCCCAGGAGCTGGACGTGGATGCCGCCCATATCCAGAAGGCCCTGGATGAGTTTCAGGGCATTGGCCGACGCTTCCAGATGCAGGGTGAGCTGCCGGCCGGGGAGGGGACGGCGCTGCTGGTGGACGATTACGGCCATCACCCCAGCGAACTGCGGGCCACCCTGGCGGCGGCCCGCGAGGGCTGGCCGGAACGGCGCATCGTGCTGGTCTTCCAGCCCCATCGGTATTCGCGCACCCGCGACCTCTTCGAGGATTTCAGCGAGGTGCTGTCCGAGGCCGACGTGCTGGTCCTGACCGACGTCTATGCCGCCGGCGAGGAGCCCATCCAGGGGGCGGACGGGCGCAGCCTGGCTCGCAGTGTGCGTGCCCGCGGCAAGGTGGATCCGGTGTTCGTCGCCTCCGTCCGCGATCTGGCCGAAACCTTGCCGGGCATTCTCCAGGCCGGTGACCTGGTTCTGACCATGGGGGCCGGGGATATCGGCGCCGTGTCCGCGGAGTTGCCCGCGGCCATGGCGACATCCGGCAGGCATGGAGGGGCAGCCAATGGCTGATGCGCGCATAAGCCGACTGGGTCGCGTGGCCGTTCTGCTGGGCGGGGATTCCGCCGAGCGGGCGGTGTCCCTGCGCAGTGGTGCCGCCGTGCTGGATGCCCTTCGCTCCCGCGGAGTGGACGCCCATGCCCTGGATCCGGCCGAAGACGGTCTGGCGCCACTTCTGGCCGGTGATTTCGATCGTGCCTTCATCGTGCTGCATGGTCGCGGTGGCGAGGATGGCAGCATGCAGGGGGCCCTGGAGACTCTGGGCATTCC
Organism: Natronospira bacteriovora; assembly: GCF_030848495.1. Classification (NCBI taxonomy): domain Bacteria; kingdom Pseudomonadati; phylum Pseudomonadota; class Gammaproteobacteria; order Natronospirales; family Natronospiraceae; genus Natronospira; species Natronospira bacteriovora. The sequence continues at coordinate 199,286 of NZ_JAVDDT010000003.1, read as the reverse complement.
CTACACCGGAAGCGGTGTGCTGGGATCGGCCCTGGCCATGGACAAGCTGCGCAGCAAGCGTATCTGGCAGGGTCAGCAGCTGCCCACGCCGCCCTATGCCGTGGCGCGTGGCGAGGCCGATCTGACCTCGGCCGCGGAAACGGTGGGTTTCCCCATGTTCGTCAAGCCGTCCCGGGAAGGCTCCAGCATCGGCATGAGCCGAGTGGATGATCGCGCCGCCCTGGACGCCGCGTGGCGCGAGGCCGCTGCCCTGGACGAGCAGGTTCTGATCGAGCGTTTCGTGGACGGTCCGGAATACACCGCGGCCATCCTGGGTGATCGGGTTCTGCCCATGATCCGCCTGGAGACCCCGAATACCTTTTACGACTATCAGGCCAAGTACGAATCCGACAGTACGCTCTATCACTGCCCTTGTGGTCTGGACGCCGAGCGGGAGGCCGCACTGGCCACCCTTTGCCTGTCTGCCTTTGAGGCCGTTGCCGCCTCGGGCTGGGGGCGGGTGGATTTCATGCTGGATGCCGACGGTCGGCCCTGGTTGCTGGAAGTGAATACCGTGCCCGGCATGACCGACCACAGCCTGGTGCCCATGGCGGCGGCCGCGGACGGCATTCCTTTCGACGAGCTGGTATTGCGGATTCTCGAGACCAGTCTGGAGCAGACACGGGAGGGGGCGGCATGAGTCAGGCCCGGCGACGCCAGTCCGAGCGCCAGTGGCAGCCCCCCGCGTGGTTGCTGCCGGTCAGTGGCGGGCTGGTGCTGGTGGCGGTCATCACGGCGTCGGCCCTGCACTGGTTGCCACGTCTGGAAGGCCCGGCCTTCGAGACGCTGGTGATCAAGGGCGAGCGTCGTCAGCTCACCGCCGAAGCGCTGCGTGATCGCGTACGCCCGGCGCTGTTGCCCGGCTACTTCGCCGCCGATCTGGGCGCCTTGCGCGAATCGCTGGAGGCCGAACCGTGGGTGGCCTCGGTCAGCGTGCGGCGCCAATGGCCCTCGACACTGGAACTCACGGTGCATGAGCAGGTGCCGGTAGCGGTCTGGAACCGATCCGGCTTTCTGAACGAAGCAGGTGAATTCTTTGTGCCCCGCGAGATTCACCGTCAGCCGGGCTTCCTGCCCGAGCTGAGCGGTCCCGAGGGCAGTGAGGCAGAGGTGCTTTCCGCCTGGCGGGACATGCGCCGGACGCTGGCGGTCCAGGAACTGGAAATCGCTGAACTGTCCCTGAGCGATCGTCGTGCCTGGACGGTGACGCTGGAGGCCGGCCCGGTGGTCAATCTGGGCCGCAGCGATCATGAGGCGCGCTTCCGCCGCTTCGTGCAGATCGCCTTGCCGGCACTGCAGCAGGCAAGGCAACTGGATTTTGCCGCACTGGAATATATCGACATGCGTTACACCAATGGTTTCTCGGTGGCCCGGGCCAGTGAGGGCCGGGCCAGCGACAGAGAGGACCGGGGAAATGGCTAGAAAGACGGAAAAGAACCTGATCGTCGGACTGGATATCGGCACGTCCAAGGTGGTCGCCATCGTGGGCGAGATCAAGGGCGAGGACCACGTGGAGGTGATCGGCATTGGCCATCATCCCTCCCGCGGCCTGAAGAAGGGCGTGGTGGTCAACATCGAGTCCACCGTGCAGTCGATTCAGCGTGCCATTGAAGAGGCCGAGCTGATGGCCGGCTGCGAGATCCATTCCGTGTTTGCCGGGATTGCGGGCAGTCACGTCAAGAGCCTCAACTCCCACGGCATCGTGGCCATCCGTGACAAGGAGGTCACGCCGGGGGACGTGGAGCGCGTGATCGACGCCGCACGAGCGGTGGCCATTCCGGCGGATCAGAAGATCCTCCACATCCTGCCCCAGGAATTCATCATCGATGACCAGGACGGCATCCGCGAGCCGGTGGGCATGTCCGGGGTGCGTCTGGAGGCCAAGGTCCACATGGTGACCGGTGCCGCCAGCGCCGCGCAGAACATCATCAAGTGCGTGCGCCGCTGTGGCCTGGAGGTGGACGACATCATTCTCGAGCAGCTGGCGTCCAGCTACTCGGTGCTGACCGACGACGAAAAGGATTTGGGTGTCTGCATCGTGGATGTGGGCGGCGGCACCACGGACATTGCGGTGTTCACCGACGGTTCCATCCGTCACACGGCAGTGATTCCCATCGCCGGCGACCAGGTGACCAACGATATTGCCGTGGCCCTGCGCACGCCCACCCATCATGCCGAGGAAATCAAGGTCAAGTACGCCTGCGCCCTGCCGCAGTTGGCCAGCCCGGACGAGACCATCGAGGTGCCCAGCGTGGGCGATCGCCCGGCAAGGCGACTGGCCCGCCAGACCCTGGCGGAGGTGGTCGAGCCCCGCTACGAGGAACTGTTCAGTCTGGTGCAGGCCGAGCTGCGGCGCTCCGGCTTCGAGGACATGATCGCCGCCGGCCTGGTACTGACCGGCGGCAGCGCGAAGATGGAAGGTGTGGTGGAACTGGCCGAGGAAGTGTTCCATATGCCCGTACGCATGGGCACGCCCCAGCATGTGCAGGGGCTGTCTGATGTGGTCAGGAATCCGGTGTACGCCACCGGTGTGGGTCTGCTGCTGTTCGGCAGCAGGGGCTTGAGTTCAAGAGGATCGGAAGAGCGTCTTGGAGGCGGCTTCAAGGAAACATGGGAGCGCATGAAGAGCTGGTTCCAGGGCAACTTCTGAGTGCAAGGCAAGCAAATCATCCAACGGATTTACGGAGCAATCGGGGAGAGTGACTTATGTTTGAACTGATGGATGGCTACAGTCAGAACGCCGTCATCAAGGTGATCGGCGTTGGTGGTGGGGGCGGCAATGCCGTGGCCCACATGGTCAACAACGGCATCGAAGGCGTTGAGTTCATCTGCGCCAATACCGATGCCCAGGCCCTCAACAACACCAGTGTGAAGACCCAGCTGCAGATCGGCTGCAACATCACCAAGGGGCTCGGCGCCGGCGCCAACCCGGAGGTGGGCCGGCAGGCAGCCATGGAGGATCGGGACCGGCTGATCGAAGTGATCGAAGGGACCGACATGCTTTTCATCACCGCCGGCATGGGTGGCGGCACGGGCACGGGGGCCGCACCGGTGGTGGCCCAGATTGCCCGCGAGCTGGGTGTGCTGACCGTGGCGGTGGTCACCAAGCCCTTCGTCTTCGAGGGTGGTCGGCGCATGCAGGCCGCACAGGCAGGGATCGAGGAACTGTCCCGCAACGTGGATTCCCTGATCACCATCCCCAACGACAAGCTACTTTCGGTGCTGGGTAAGCAGACCAGTCTGCTGGATGCCTTCAAATCCGCCAACAACATCCTGCTGGGGGCCTGCCAGGGCATTGCCGAGCTGATCACCCGGCCGGGTCTGATCAACGTGGACTTCGCCGACGTGCGCACCGTCATGTCGGAAATGGGCATGGCCATGATGGGTTCGGGTGTGGCCACCGGAGAAAACCGGGGCCGGGAAGCCGCCGAGGCCGCTGTGGCCAGTCCGCTGCTGGAGGACATCGATCTCTCCGGCGCTCGCGGGATCCTGGTCAACGTCACCGCCGGCATGGATATCGGCATCGGCGAATTCGACGAAGTCGGCCAGACTGTCAAGGAGTTCGCCTCCGACGACGCCACCGTGGTGGTGGGCGCGGTCATTGACCCGGAAATGAGCAATGAGATTCGGGTGACCGTGGTGGCCACCGGCCTTGGTGCACCGCAGCTGAACCGGGAGAAGCCCGACATGAAGGTGGTCAAGCGGGATCCGGACGGCAAGGTGGATTACAAGGATCTGGAGCGTCCGGCCGTGGTCCGGCGCAAGGCAGCCGGCGGCGAGAGTTTCTCGCCGGAAGCGGGTGGCGACTCCGAATACCTGGACATTCCGGCCTTTCTGCGCCGCCAGGCGGACTGAGTCACGGCGTATCCGGGAATGGAACTCGTGTCACGGTATCCGGTCAGTGATCAGACGCCGAGGGATCGGCGACAGAGCGGTCGGGCCTGCTCAGGTGCTTGTGCTCCCAATGTTCCTGTGCTAGAGTCCGCCGGTCCGCTCGTTGCGGGCGGCTTGTCCGTGCCCAACGGAAATGTCAACCGTCGTGCTCCCTCCCCGAGCTGACGACGGGTCTGGTTTGACCGGGTGCCGTGAGCCGGCATTCGCGAGAGAGAGTAGGTAAGGAATGCTGAAGCAGCGTACGCTGAAGAACATGATCCGCGCCACCGGCGTGGGCCTGCACACCGGCGAAAAGGTCTACATGACCCTTCGGCCGGCCGCCCCCAACACTGGCATCGTGTTCCGGCGCGTGGACCTGGATGAGCCGGTGGAAATCCGGGCCAAGGCCGAGAACGTTGGCGACACGTTGCTTTCCACGACCCTGGTGGATGGCGATGTTCGCGTGGCGACCATCGAACACCTGATGTCGGCCTTCGCGGGTCTCGGCATCGACAACGCCTACGTGGATCTGAGTGCGCCTGAAGTGCCGATCATGGATGGCAGCGCCGGTCCCTTCGTCTTCCTGCTGCAGTCGGCGGGAATCGAGGAACAGAACGCCGCCAAGCGTTTCATTCGCATCAAGAAGCCGATTCGGGTCGAGGAGGAAGGCAAGTGGGCCGCCTTCGAGCCTTTCAATGGCTTCAAGGTGAATTTCGAAATCGATTTCCAGCACCCGGTGTTCAAGAAGCACAGCCAGAACGCCCTGATCGACTTCTCCACCACCTCTTTCGTGAAGGAAGTCAGCCGGGCGCGCACCTTCGGCTTCATGCGGGACATCGAAATGCTGCGCGAGCGCAATCTGGCGCTGGGCGGCAGCCTGGACAACGCCATCGTGGTGGACGACTTCCGCATCCTGAATGAGGACGGTCTCCGCTATGAGGACGAATTCGTCAAGCACAAGGTACTGGATGCCATTGGCGATCTGTACCTGCTGGGCCACAGCCTGATCGGCGCCTTCACGGGTTGTCGCTCCGGGCACAGCACCAACAACAAGCTGCTGCGCGCCCTGGTGGCGGACGAGTCGGCCTGGGAAGAGGTCACCTTCGACGATGTGGCCGAGGCGCCGATTTCCTACATGACGCCGGTGCAGGCTGTTCAGCTCTGAGCCCCGCGCGAGAAGCCGGGTCAGCGCACGTCATGCAGTGAGAACGGAAAAATGCCCCGCCCTGGCGGGGCATTTTCGTATGGGGCCGACGGCATTGGACGGATTCAGGGAGGCGACGCTACTCCCTGGCAAGCCTTTCCAGGGCCGCTCGCAGTTCCGGATCCTGGATATGCCGTGCCGCCTCACGCACGTGTTCACGGCTGCGCTGGCTGATGCGTTCAGGGGGCCTGGCGGTCGGTGACTTGCCGCGTTCCCGGTTTTGCCGCCCGCCGCGGACATTGGCCGTGCGCACACGCAGTTGTCGTGCCGGCGGGTCACAGGCCGCCAGCAGACCTTGCTGACGCCGGGCCAGAGCGTAGCGGGCGCGGCTCGCCCAGGCATTACTGTCCATGACCAGGCAAAGCAGCTCACCTTCGCGTTCCCAGCCGACGCAGTGGTCGGCCAGATCATCGGGCAACAGGGCCCGGAGGCGTTCGTTTTCAGGCGTATTCCGACCAATGCGGGCAAAAAGGCGGCCGAGCGGCCCCCTGGAATGACGCATCCGGACTTGCAGTGATGTGGGAAAATTGTTCAACATGTAACTGAATAAAGCCATTTTTGCCCAAGCATGGCAATATGGTGACATTGAACGTGAACCGCTCGCCAGTGTTTCAGGACGGCGGCAAAGATAAAAAGAGCGAAATTTCCTTGCTCCCAAAGCCGAGTGTTGTCGGTGGCGGAGGCCACCAGTCAACCACCAACCGGAGCGGCCCGGGCAGATGAATATCATTATCTGGACAAGACGAGGCGGATCCCAGCAGTTCAATCTCGGGCATCCCGCTCATCTGGCGAGTTTCGTCGGTGGCGGTGTCCTGCTGCTGGGGCTGCTGTTCGGTGCGGCCTTCTTTTCGGTCAAGACATTCGTGGTGGAAACACCCGATGAGCAGGCCCAGCGCTGGAAGGCGGAACTGGCTGCCGAGCGGGTTCGCCTTGAGCAGGTGACCCGGGATTCGGAGATGAAGCTGGCGGCGCTCAATGCGCAACTGGCGGAAATGCAGGCCCAGGTGACCCGCCTCAATGCCCTGGGGGAGCGCCTGACGCGCATGGCCGGCCTGGAAGAAGGGGAGTTCAATTTCGGTCTCGTCCCGGCCCAGGGTGGTCCGGAGGAACCCCTCAGTGATTCCATTCTCGATGATGCCGCCGCTCTTGGCGTGCCGGATCGTGTTGAGGACCTGTCCAACCAGATTCGGGACCGGGATCGTCAGCTGGCCGTCCTTGAAAAAATGCTCATGAACCGCAATGTTCAGGATCGGGTACGTCCACAGGGGCGTCCCATCCGGGGTGGCTGGGTCTCTTCCGGATATGGCTCCCGTACGGATCCCTTCAGCGGGCGCCGCGCCTGGCATGGCGGCATCGATTTTGCCGCCCGCCCGGGAACCGACATCTCGGCGGTGGCGGCCGGCGTGGTGACCTGGTCCGGCAAGCGTTACGGCTACGGCAATCTGGTGGAAATCAATCACGGCAATGGTTATGTCACGCGTTACGCCCACAACAAGGAAAACCTGGTGGAAGTGGGCGAAATGGTCCAGAAAGGCCAGCGCATTGCCCTGCTGGGGGAAACCGGTCGTGCCACCGGGCCCCATGTTCACTTCGAAGTCCATTACAATGGGCGCACGGTCAATCCGGTGGAATACATTCGCGCCAGTAACTGAGCGCGTCGCACAGCATCTCCACGTTTCCCGGCCGGCGCCCTACGTGGTGGCCACGGGGAAAATATTCGGAAGGGGCCGATTCCCGCTGGGGGTCGGCCTCACGCTTTTTTGACGAGGAAAGACGGACAACCATGCTAGGCAAACTGGTCAAGAGCATCATCGGCAGCCGAAACGAGCGACTGCTGAAAAAACTTCGCCGCAACGTCGATCGCATCAATGAGCTGGAATCGCAGTTCGAAGCGCTGGATGACGACGCCCTCAAGGGAAAGACCGCGGAATTTCGCCAGCGACATCGTGACGGTGAAAGCCTCGACGATCTGTTGCCGGAGGCTTTCGCGGCAGTGCGGGAGGCCTCCCGACGTACCCTGGGAATGCGCCATTTCGATGTTCAGCTGCTGGGCGGCATGGTGCTGCATCTGGGCAAGATCTCCGAGATGAAGACCGGTGAAGGCAAGACGCTGGTGGCCACACTGCCGGCCTACCTCAATGCCATCCCCGAAACCGGCGTTCATGTGGTCACCGTGAACGACTATCTGGCCGAACGTGACGCAAAATGGATGGAACCCATCTTCAATGCCCTGGACATGACCGTGGGCATCATCCTCAGCGGTGGCCAGCCCACGGAAGAAAAGCGGGCCGCCTATGGTGCCGACATCACCTACGGCACCAACAATGAATACGGCTTTGACTACCTGCGCGACAACATGGCCTTCCGTGCCGAAGATCGGGTACAGGGAAACCTGGGTTTCGCCATTGTCGACGAGGTGGATTCCATCCTGATCGACGAGGCCCGCACACCCCTGATCATCTCGGGGCCGGTGGACGATTCCACTGATCTCTATATCAAGATGGACAAGCTCGTACCCCGCCTCAAGAAGGAAGAGGACGAAACCGATCCCGGTGATTACACCGTGGACGAGAAGGCCCGTCAGGTGCATCTGACCGAGCAGGGGCATGAGCGGGTCGAGGAAGAGCTGGTGCGCATGGGGCTGCTGAGCGAAGAGCAGAGCCTTTACGATGCGGCGAACATGAACCTGGTTCATCACCTCAATGCGGCCCTGCGTGCGCATGCCCTGTTCGAGAAGGATGTCCATTATCTGGTGCAGGATGACCGGGTGATCATCGTGGATGAATTCACCGGCCGCACCATGCCGGGGCGTCGCTGGTCCGACGGTCTGCATCAGGCGGTGGAAGCCAAGGAAGGCGTCAAGATCCAGGCCGAGAACCAGACACTGGCATCCATCACCTTCCAGAACTATTTCCGCCAGTACGAGAAGCTCTCGGGCATGACCGGCACCGCCGATACGGAAGCGGTGGAATTCGAGCAGATCTACGGGCTTGAAGTGGTGCAGATTCCGACTCACAAGCCCATGGTCCGCAAGGACCTGTCGGATCTGGTCTATCTGTCCAAGAACGAGAAATACGATGCCATCATCGAGGACATCAAGGACTGCCATGAACGTGGCCAGCCGGCGCTGGTGGGTACCACGTCCATCGAGGTGTCGGAGTATCTCTCCGGGCTGCTGAAGAAATCCGGCATCAAGCACAACGTGCTCAATGCCAAGATGCACGCCAAGGAAGCGGAAGTGGTGGCCGATGCCGGCCTGCCCGGCGCCGTGACCATTGCCACCAACATGGCCGGCCGCGGCACCGACATCGTGCTGGGTGGCAATCCGGACAAGGCACTGGAAGAAGCCAAGAGCGATGCGGAAAAGGAAAAGATCCGCAGGCAATGGGAAGAGCGCCATCAGCAGGTGCTGGATGCCGGTGGCCTTCACATCATCGGCACCGAGCGTCACGAGTCCCGTCGCATCGATAACCAGTTGCGTGGCCGTTCCGGCCGTCAGGGCGATCCGGGCTCCAGCCGTTTCTACCTGTCACTGGAAGATTCGCTCATGCGAATCTTTGCCAAGGACCGGGTCAAGGGCATCCTCCAGAAGCTGGGCATGCAGAAGGGCGAGGCCATTGAACATCCCTGGGTGACGCGAACCATCGAGAATGCCCAGCGCAAGGTCGAGCAGCACAACTTCGACATCCGTAAGAACCTGCTTGAATACGACAATGTGGCCAATGATCAGCGCAAGGTCATCTACGAGCAGCGCAATGAACTGATGGCCACGGATGATGTGTCGGATGCTGTGGAAGGCATTCGCGAGGATGTCATCAGCCAGACCGTCGATACCTATGTCCCGCCGGAAAGCATTGATGAGATGTGGGACATTCAGGGCCTGGAGGAGGCCCTGGATCGTGAGTTCAATCTCAAGCTGCCAATCCAGCAGTGGCTGGATGAGGATGATCAGCTGGATGAGGCGGGCATGCGACGCCGCATCCTGGAGGCAGCGGACAAGGCCTATGCCGAGAAGGAAAATCTGGTGGGCACCTCCGTCCTGCGCCATTTCGAGAAGGCGGTCATGCTGCGGGTGCTGGACAACCACTGGAAGGAACACCTGGCCGCCATGGACCATTTGCGCCAGGGGATCAATCTGCGTGGTTTTGCCCAGCGCAACCCCAAGCATGAATACAAGAAGGAAGCCTTCGCCATGTTTGCGGACATGTTGGAGCGCTACAAGGCCGAAGTCATCAGCATTCTGTCCAAGGTTCAGGTGCGCGACCGCGAGGATGTCCAGGCGGTGGAAGAACAGCGTCGCCAGGACAGCAGCCGGATGAAGTTCCAGCACGCCCAGGCCGGTGGTCTGGGTTCGGCGGCCGCCGCCGGCGGTGGCGCCGGTGGCGTGGCTGCCGCGGCCGGAGGGCAGCCGGGCAAGCCCCAGCAGGTGGTTCGCGATCAGCCCAAGGTGGGTCGCAATGAGGCCTGTCCCTGTGGCTCCGGCAAGAAATACAAGCACTGCTGCGGGAAGCTCGCCTGATCCTGGCGATGTCACCGGCGCAGCGTCATGACGCCGACTGCCATGGATGTGACATTCCCGTCACACAGTGCCTGAATGTCTGACCCCCGTCGCCTGCATATCGTCGCGGCCGTCCTGACCCGTCAGGATGGCCGCATTCTTGCCGCCACCCGCCCACCGGGCCGCAGCATGGCCGGTCGCTGGGAGTTCCCGGGCGGCAAGCTGGAACCGGGCGAATCCCGCTGGGCCGGATTGTGCCGTGAACTCCAGGAAGAACTGGCCGTGACCGTGCGCGACGGCCGCCCCCTGATTCGCCTGCAGCATGACTACGACCGGGGACCCCGGGTGGATCTGGACGTGTGGCGAGTGACGGCCTGGGACGGGACGCTCGAGGCCCGCGAGGGGCAGCGCTTCGACTGGTTCCAGCCGGAAGCGTTGACAAGGCTGGATTTCCTGGATGCCAATACCCCCATTGTGGCCGCGGCCCGCCTGCCGGACCGCTATCTGGTGACGCCCAATGTGCCTCCCGGCCCCGAATGGACTGACCGGCTCCTGAGGGCGGTCGGGCAGGGCAGTACCCTTATTCAGTTGCGCGGCCCGGTGGTGCGGGACCCGCGGCATCGCTCATTGCTCCGGGAAATGCTTCCCCGCCTGCAGGCCGCCGGTGCCCGGGTTCTGGTCAATGGTGACGCCGATCTGGCTCGGGAAATCGCCGCGGACGGCGTTCACCTACCCTGGCGGCGTGCCAGCGGCCTTCAGGGGCGCCCTGTGCCGCGTCCCAGCTTGTTTGGGGTGTCCTGCCACAATGGGGAGGAATTGCGCCATGCAGAGGCGCTGGGGGCCGATTTCGTGACCCTCGGTCATGTCCGCGCCACGCCCAGCCACCCGGACACCGCGCCACTCGGCCAGGATCGCTTCCTGGCACTGGCCGCCGCCACCCGATTACCCGTCTACGCCATCGGCGGCATGACGATCCACGACCTCCCCGAACTGCATCGACACAGTATTCAGGGAATCGCTGCCATCCGCAGCCTCTGGCCAACCCCCGATTAATCGTTTTCGTAGTCGTAATCGTAATCGGAATCGTAATCGGAATTTCCAAGCGACGAGCGAAAAACCCCAACACCGGCACCGCCAGCTTTTCGCCTTTCAGGGTTTTGCTCCTTGCTCCTTTCCAAAGCCGATTACGACTACGATTACGATTACGACTACGAAAGGGTTCGACGGGGTGGGGGTTGATTAAGACTCGTCCCCCGGCCAATCCGGCGAATCTTCCGGAATCCGCTTTTCCTCGTTGAACCATTCCCCCAGGTCCACCATGCGGCAGCGTTCGCTGCAGAAGGGGCGCCAGCGATTGTCGGGACTGAAAGGGGTCTTCTTCCCGCAATGGGGGCAATTGACTTCGGGAGCGGGGCGTTCAGGCATGGCAATACGGGATCCGGTTTACAGTTGACAGAGGGAAAGACCGAACGAGACGTCTTCGCTCAGGGGACGGGCCTGACCGGCCAGGTCGCCGATGGCCAGAAAGCGAATGGTGAAACGGTGCCGGTTGCCGCTGATCTCTGGAAAGATGCCGTAGTCGGCCACGGTGACGCGAATCAGGCGGCAGGGCGGCTCGCTCGGCGGGGTGTGGCGAAAAAAGCCGCGTACGGCAACGTGGCTGTTCTCCGAGGCGCTGCCACGAATCAGCTTCAGCAGTTCATTGATGCCGTTCTCCAATGGTGCCAGTTGCTCCAGCCAGGCCTCCAGATCCGGTTTGCGTACATCGGCGGGTTGTTCCAGCCAGGCATGCAGTCGCGGCAGGTCGAAGCCGCAGCTGCCACCCGGGATGGAACGTCGTTGCTGGATCATTGCGAGAAAATCGTTTTCCCGCAGGGGGCGGTCGGGAGAAACGGTACCGGCACCCAAGTGTTCGCGCATGCTGCGCAAGCGGTCGAGAACACCACTGAGGCGATTTTCATCCACACCTTCGTGGTTGCTGTAATCCTTGAGTGCACGGGCGATTCGATCGGCTTCCTTGAGCACCTCGCGGCGAATGTCACCCCGGCTCAGCAGGGCCAGGAGTTCAAGCACGGTTTCGGCGCCACAGAGGCTGTCCCAGGACGACTGTCGTGACACGGCGTGCCGGGCACGGCGAAACAGATGCTCCAGGCGCAGAAAACTGCGCACCTGCTCGGTGAGCGGCTGTTCATAGATTACACGGCTGGAAGAGGTGCGGCCTGTCATGGGCGGGTATTCTCAACCAGGAAAGCGGGTTTGTCCAAGGCCCGCCTGGGAACGGATCAGGCGGTTGGGGCGCCGAGCTGCACGAGCCGGTGGTGGAGGGCATCCACCTGCTCGTTCAGTGCTGCAAGAGTGCCGTCGTTCTCGATCACGCTGTCAGCAATGGCGCACCGTTGCTCCGTGCTGGCCTGGGCGTCGATCAGGGCACGGGCAGCCGGTTCAGTGACACCGTCCCGGGCCATCATGCGTTTCAGCCGCGTCGCCATGGGCGCTTCAACGGTGACTACGTGGTCGAAGCTTCCGGCGTGTCCGGATTCCACCAGCAGCGGAATCTCAGCGACCACATAGGCCCCATCAGCCGCTTCCATGGCCGAGGCCAGGGCCGCCATGATACGGGGGTGAAGGATGGCTTCGAGCTGCCGCCGGCTGCTGGCATCCCCCAGAATCCGTTCCCGCAGGCGTCGGCGATCCAGCTGGCCGTCGTCATCCAGTACATCGCTGCCAAAAGCGCCAACCACCGCTTCCAGGCCCTCACTGCCGGGTGCCACCACCGTCCGCGCCAGCTGATCCGTGTCGATCACGGTCACCCCTTTTTCCCGCAGGCGGGCTGCCACGGCGGACTTGCCGCTGCCGGCACCTCCGGTCAGGGCAACCTTGAATGGGGCTTTTCGCGGCTTCTCACGCATGGTGAACCGGGTGCCGTCAAAGACCGGAGAGACGCAGATAGCCTTCAATGATGTGATCGCCCCAGAACAGGGCCACCAGCCCGGCACCGGCGAGGAAGGGCCCGAAGGGCATGGGCTGCCCGCTGACCTTGCGACCTGCCAGTGCCATGCCGATGGCCGCCAGCACGCCCAGTCCCGAACCCAGCAGAACCACCAGAGGCACCACCGTCCAGCCCATCCAGGCCCCCAGCAGCCCCATGAGCTTGAAATCACCAAAACCCATGCCTTCCTTGCCGGTCAGCAGACGGAAGAGCTGATAGACCGACCACAGGGAAAGGTAGCCGACGGTGGCTCCGATGATGGCATCGGCGGGATCCAGCGGCGCGGATGGATGAAGGGCGACCAGCAGCCCCAGCCACAGCAGGGGGAGGGTGAGCTGGTCGGGCAGCAGCTGATGTTCCAGGTCGATGAAGCTCATGGCCACCAGGGCCCAGACCAGGGGCAGCAGGGCCAGGCTGAAGATGCTTACACCGAAGGCCGCGATAACCCCCACGGTCAACAGGCCCACCAGCAGTTCCACCAGGGGATAACGCAGGGAGATCCGCATACCGCAGCCCGGGCAGCGGCCACGAAGGATCAGGTAACTGATGATCGGGATGTTCTCCCAGGCGCGGATGGCCCGCCCGCAGCCGGGGCAGGCCGAACGGGGCCGCACCAGGTCATAGGTTTGCTCACCATCCGGTGCCTTATCCGGTGTCTCCAGCAGTTCCGCGCATTCCGCCTTCCAGCCCCGCATCATCATGATGGGAAGACGATGAATGACTACATTGATGAAGCTGCCGACAATCAGGCCAAAGGCGGCCAGCCCGGACCAGAACAGCCAGGGCAGATCGGTCTGGAGGAGGTTGAGGTAGTCGATCATTGATAAGTTCCCAGTGAACAGTTCCCAGTGAACAGCGGGGCAGTGCCGATCGCCTAGCCTACAGTTTCCTGATGTCCCGTTGCCACAGAGCATCTGGTGCCTACTTCGGCTTCGCCAAAGCGGCACGGCATCTCCGTCCGCACGGCACCACTGTTCACTGGGAACTGCTCACTGGGAACTTCTTTAAACAACCGAACCCAGCTGGAAGATGGGCAGATACATTGCGATCACCAGGCCACCCACAAGGACGCCGAGAATGGCCATGATCAGCGGTTCCAGCAGGCTGGAGAGGGAATCCACGGCGTTGTCCACGCGTTCTTCGTAGAAGTCCGCCACTTTGCCGGCCATCGTGTCAATGGAGCCGGCTTCTTCGCCAATCGCGATCATCTGAGTCACCATGCTTGGGAAGAGTCCGGCTTCGTTCATGGCCACATTCAGTTGCTGGCCGGTTGCTACCTGATCTCGCATCTTGAGGATGGCTTCCTCGTAAATCACGTTGCCGGTCGCACCCGCAACCGATTCCAGCGCTTCCACCAATGGCACACCCGCGCTGAACATGGTCGCCAGAGTGCGCGAGAAGCGCGCCACGGCGGCGTCCTGCATGATAGGGCCAAGCTGGGGGATCTTGAGTACCATGCGGTCAATGGCTCGCTGGAAGCCGGGGCTGCGTTTTTTCAGGTAAACGAATCCGCTGCCGACGGCAACCATGCCGATGACCACCAGCCAGCCCCGGGTCTGGGCAAATTCCGATAAATCAATCACGAAGCGGGTAAAGGCAGGCAGGTCGGCGCCAAAGCCGGCGAAGAGTTCCTCGAACTGGGGCACCACGTAGATCAGCAGGATGGCCGTGACGATGAAAGCGACGATCATCACCGCCGTGGGATAGAACAGGGCCTTCTTGATCTTGGCCTTCAGGGCTTCGGTCTTTTCCTTGTAGGTGGCAATCTTGTCCAGCAGGGCTTCCAGGGCACCGGATTGCTCACCGGAGCGCACCAGGTTGATGTAGAGCTTATCGAAGTACTGCGGATGCGCGGCCAGGGCGTCGGCCAGGTTGGTACCGGATTCGATGTCCTCACGGATTTCCTGCAGCAACTCGCGGAACTTGGGGTTGTCGCTGCCTCGGCCGATGATCTCGAAGGACTGAACCAGGGGCACACCCGAGCTCATCATGGTCGCCATCTGGCGGGAGAAGATGGCGATGTCGCCGGCAGTGATCTTCTTTCCCTTGCCCAGGCCGGCCAGGGCGCTCTCTCGGTTGACCTTCACCGGGATTACGCCCTTGCGCCGAATTTCCTGTTTCACGGTGGCCTCGGACGGGCCCATGGTGGTGCCCGTGACCTTGTTGCCCTTCTGGTCAGTCCCTTCCCACTTGAACTTGTATTCCTTCTTGGGCTTGGTCTTTGCAGCTGCCTTGGCCATGGTCTTCCTCGTTAGGCAAGTCTCGCCAGCGGTCCACGCCGATCGTCTGCTGTCAGCATAGCACTTTCATGAGGCGGATTTCCCACGGTGCCCAATTGATTCGGCCCTGCGCATCAGTCCGTGGTCACTCGCAGGATTTCTTCCAGACTGGTGGTGCCATCGGCCACCCGGTTAAGGCCGGAGCGGCGAAGATCCTGGATGCCGTCCTTGTTCGCCGCGGCGGCAATGTCCATGGAGTTCCCGCCCTCCATGATGATGCGGCCAATGCCCTCGGTGACCGGCATGACCTGGTAGATGCCCACCCGGCCCTTGTAGCCTTCATTGCACTGGTCGCAGCCAACAGCTCCATAGGGCTTGAGGCCGCCATCCACTTCCTCTTCGCTGAAGCCGGCCTTGAGCAGGGCCTCCCGGGGGATTTCCATGGGTTTCTTGCAGTTGTTGCACAGGCGTCGGCCGAGACGCTGGGCAATGATCAGGGTCACCGAGCTGGCGATGGCGTAGGGTTGCACGCCCATGTCGACAAGTCGCGAAAGGGTCTTGGGCGCATCATTGGTGTGCAGGGTTGAAAGCACCAGGTGGCCGGTCTGGGAGGCCTTGATGGCGATCTCCGCCGTCTCCAGGTCACGAATCTCACCCACCAGAATGACGTCCGGGTCCTGACGCAGGAAGGCGCGCAGGGCGGCGGCAAAGGTCAGGCCCACCTTGGGCTGCACATTGACCTGGTTCACCCCGGGCAGCTGGATTTCCGCCGGATCCTCGGCGGTGGAGATATTGCGGTCGGGCGTGTTCAGGATGTTCACCCCGGTGTAGAGCGACACCGTCTTACCACTACCGGTTGGGCCGGTGACGAGAATCATGCCGTAGGGCTTTTCCAGGGCGTCCAGGTAGAGCTTTTTCTGATGTTCTTCGTAACCCAGGGCGTCAATGCCCAGCATGGCGCTGCCCGGGTCGAGAATACGCATCACGATCTTCTCGCCGAACAGGGTCGGGCAGGTACTCACACGGAAGTCGATGGCCCGGTTCTTGGACAGCTTCATCTTGATGCGGCCGTCCTGGGGGATGCGTCGCTCGGAGATGTCCAGGCGGGACATGACCTTCAGGCGGGCCGCCAGCTTGTTGGACAGGTTGATGGGCGGCTTGGCCACCTCCCGCAGCATGCCGTCCTGGCGGAAGCGGACCCGGTAGAACTTCTCGTAGGGCTCGAAGTGGATGTCCGAGGCACCCTGCTTGATGGCATCCAGCAGCACCTTGTTGACGAAGCGCACCACCGGTGCATCATCGGCATCGCTGGTGGCCGAGACTGCGCCACTGCTGTCTTTCTGTTCATCTTCCTCGCCCACCTCGAGGTCGAGATCATCGTCGCCCAGGTCGCCCAGGGCGTCGTCCATGCTCTCGAAGGCCTTGTCCAGGGCCGTCAGCAGCTTGTCGTCTTCCACCACCACCGGCTCGACGATGCAACCGGTGTGGAATTTGATTTCATCCTGGGCCTGCAAATTGGTGGGATCGGACAGGCCGAGAAACAGGCGCTTTCCACGCTTGAACAGGGGCAGGGCGTGATGACGGCGGAGGAGCTTTTCCTCAACGTCCTTGACCGGGGCCTGACTCAGGTCGAAGACAGCCAGATCCAGCAAGGGGGCGCCGAATTCCTCGGCGGCAAGGTGCGCCAGCGTTCGGGCGTCCACCTTCTTGTTCTCGACCAGAAAACTCACCAGGGACTGGCCGGCCTTGGCCGCGCCCTGGTTGGCTTGCACGGCCGTGTCCTCGCTCAGCAGGCCGTCATTGACCAGGCGCCGCGCCAGACCTGTGAGCCGAACTTTGTTCTGGGTTGCCGACATGCTTGCCACCCGAATTGTGGAATATTCGGAAAGCTTACATCATGGCGAGGGGCATGCCTACAGAATAGCGCTCCCATCTCGGCGTGATGGCGGTGCTGGCGGGCATTGTGCCCAGCCCGCGGGTCACCACCGGGGGCGGCGGGAAAGCCGACTCACAGCTCATAATCTTCACACAGGCCGCTGCTCACGCGGTCGAGTTCATCGGCGGTAAAGCCGGTCACGCCGCTGCAGCTCCATTGCCAGGCACCCGAGTCCGGATCGAAATCGAGGCGATAGCTGATGGTGTTGCCGGCCAGCATTGAGGTGACGTGGGCATCCTCGCCCTGCAGGCCATTGGCGCCGGCTCCGAACATGCAGCTGATCTCCACCGACTGCTCCGCCACATTGACTTCATGCAGGCCTGAATGCTTGCCGACAATCCCGACGCCCAGCGCTGCGCGCAGGGCGAAAACGTCTTCAAAATCCTGGGCGAAGCGCAGGGTGCCAAAACGGGTCAGGCGTTCTTCCACCGGCACCCGGGCGCCACCCAGCAGATTATTGCATTCGGCGAACTGGGCCCGTGCGATATAGAGCTGATATTGGGGAATGGCAATGCTGGCCAGAATACCGATGATGGCCACCACGATCATCAGTTCGATCAGGGTGAAACCGGCCGTCAGTCTGGGCTGTGTCATGATGCGGCTCCCGGATTCATGATGGACGTTTTATGTAATATGCAAGGCCTGTGCCATTCGCGAACACGGTATCAGGATCGGGCGGTGGCAGTTTGTCGACGGGAAAAAGAAAACCCCCACCGGGGTGGGGGTTTTCGTGGTCGGCTTCGCCCGCTTTTGGTGGCCTTTCAGCCGCCGGGCGTCACCGGCCTGGCTTTAGACACCGTCTTCACAGAGACCGGTGGCCCAGCGGTCAAGCTGAGTCGCGTCCAGGCTGGTGGCGGCACAGGTCCACTGGCCGGTGTTGCCATTGTAACGGTAGGTGATGCTCTGGCCGTTCAGTGCATCGGAGACGGTCTGGTCGGCATCACCGCCTACAGACGCACCTTCACCTCCCGTGCCCCACTGGCAGGACAGATCGACCTGAGCGGTGACATCGCCCGTGTCTGCATCCGTCTCGGAGGTGACCTCCAGGCTGTCCAGGCTGGAGTGCCGGCCGCGAACCTGGATGCCGAGGCGCTCGTTCAGGGCCGCAACGTTGGTGAAGTCGGTCTGGAAAGCGTCTACGCCACGACGCACCACGCGCTCTTCAATGGGGGTACGGGCACCGCCCAGCAGGTTGTTGCACTCGGCGAACTGGGAGCGGGCGATGTAGTTGTTGTACTGCGGGATGGCAATCGCCGCGAGAATGCCGATGATCGCGACCACGATCATCAGTTCGATCAGGGTAAAGCCCTTTTGCTGTTTCATGTCTGACCTCCTCAGGACAGGCTTCAGAGACTCGGGTTCAAGGTGTGGTTTCCACCCTCGTCCAATACTAAGCAATGCCCATGCCAGAATGGAAGCCCCGTATTTCGGTGATTTTCGTCATCACATGGGCATTTCCTGACGCGAGTGGGGAGACACTGACAAATTTTGTCAGCGGGGTGAAGCAAAAGGCGGTTTATGTAACAAGACCGAGGGCGGATCAATTCAATCCAGGCTCAGTCAATCCAGGCCCAGCTTGCTGATCCGGTAGCGGAGTTGGCGGAAGCTCATGCCCAGGCGGGCCGCCGCCTCGGTCTTGTTGTAGCGGCACTGCTCCAGTGCCCGCTGGATGGCGGCCCGTTCCACGCTTTCCAGGTACTCGGGGAGGGAGTGGCCGTTGTCAGGAGGCAGGGGCCCCACGGAGGCGCTGGTCGCTTCGGGGAGTGCCGGCGTCTTGATGAAGATCTCTTCGGCCTCGATGCGCCCCCCGTCACTGAGGGTGATTGCCCGCTCGAGAATGTTTTCCAGCTCGCGGATATTGCCCGGAAAGTGATGGCCCCGCAGCCTCGCCAGGGCTGCCTCACTCAGGGCCGGTCGGGGCAGGCTCATGCGCTCGGCCAGGCGGCCCAGGATATCGTTGACCAGGGCATCCAGATCCGACAGCCGTTCCCGCAGGGCGGGCACCCGCAGCTCGATCACATTGAGGCGATAGAAGATGTCCTCGCGAAACTCCCCGGACTGAACCCGTTCGGCCAGATTGCGGTGAGTGGCGCTGAGGATGCGCACGTCCACCGGAATCTCCTCGCGACCGCCCACCGGGCGCACGGCCCGTTCCTGGATCACCCGCAGCAGCTTGACCTGAAGGGCAAGCGGCAGTTCGGCCACTTCGTCCAGAAAGAGGGTTCCCCCCTGGGCGGACTGAAACAGGCCTTCCCGGTCGCTGGTGGCGCCGGTGAAGCTGCCCTTGCGGTGCCCGAACAGCTCGCTTTCCATGAGTTCGGCGGGAATGGCGCCACAGTTGACCGGCACGAAGGGGCCGTCAGCCCGGGGTCCGCTGTCGTGGATCAGGCGGGCCACCAGTTCCTTGCCGGTGCCGGACTCACCACTGATCAGCACCGGGGCCTGGCTGCGCGCCACCCGGTCGATCATATGGCGCAGGGTCTGCATCTCTTTGCTGCCACCCACCAGGCGGCTCTTGCCCTCGCCGGCCTCCACTGACTCCCCGCTCAGGTAGTCGGGTCGCTCACGCAGGCGCAGGGCCGTCGTCACCAGGGCTCGCAGATCCTGCAGGTCAACGGGTTTTGAAACGAAATCAAAGGCCCCGGCCTTGAGGGCCGAGACTGCCGCTTCCACATTGCCATGGGCGGTGATCACCGCCACTGGCGTGCGTGTCTCGTTTTCCTGCAGCCAGCGCACCACCTCCATGCCCTGGCCGTCCGGCAGGCGCATGTCGGTCAGACAGAGATCAAAGGGGCGTTGTGCCTGGTGAGCCGCTTCCAGCCTGGCAATGGCCTCGGCCACGTTCTCGACGGTGACGGTATCCACGGCCATCCGATCCAGGGTCATGGCCAGCAGATCCCGGATGTCCGGCTCGTCATCGACAATCAGTGCGAGGGGTTTGTCCATGGGGGCATGGTAATTCAGCTGCAAGCTGCAAGCTACAAGCTGCAAGCCGACTCTGGAAGATCGTTGGTCGATGGGTCTTGAAAAAGCGTTGTCGGGGGGAGGAGTGGAGGCGGGTAGAGAAAGGCCCCGACCGCTGACGCTGTCGGGGCCTGCTTGCAGCTCGAAATAAGCCGGCCTCCGGCCGGTTTATTTTGCTTGCATGCGAATGCCGCCATCCAGGCGGATGGTGGTGCCATTAAGGTTGATGTTCTCGCACACGGCCTCGACCATCTGGCCGAATTCTTCCGGCTTGCCCATGCGAGAGGGGAAGGGGATCTGGCTGTTGAGCGACTCCTGAACCTCTTCCGGCAGGCCATCCATCATGGGGGTGTAGAAGATGCCCGGGGCGATGGATACGGCGCGCACGCCGATGCGGGAGAACTCGCGTGCCAGGGGCAGCATCATGGACGACACGCCACCCTTGGAAGCGGAATAGGCGGCCTGGCCGATCTGGCCCTCGAAGGCGGCCACGGAGGCGGTGCTCACCAGCAGGCCACGCTCGCCGTCTTCACGCGGCTCATTCTCGGCCATCTTCTCGGCGGCGGCCTTGAACAGGTTGAAGGTGCCGACGAGGTTGACGGAAATGACCTTGGCGAAGAAGTCACTCGGCATGGGGCCCTTGCGACCCAGCACCCGCCCGGCGCCGATGATGCCGGCACAGGCCACGGCCACATCGATTCGACCGAACTTCTCCACCGCCTGCGCCACGGCTCCGTTCACGGCCGCTTCCGAGGTCACATCCGTCTGCACGAAGATGGCCTTGTCGCCCAGCTCCTTCGCCGCGGCCTGACCCTGTTCCTCGTTCACGTCCAGCAGGGCGACCGAGCCACCGGCTTCCACAAAGCGTTTGGCCGTGGCAAAACCCAGCCCGGAGGCACCACCACTGATGACGGCGTTGAGGTTTTCGAATTTCATTGCTGACTCCTTGGGTGAAATGAAAAACCAGCCTCGCGCAGAGACGCAAAGACGCAGAGAAAGATGGATTACGGGCCAGCGCAAACCTGCTGCGGGAGAGGCTTTAGCCCCGACTGTGTTATCAGATAGCAGATATCGAGGCTAATGCCTCTCCCACAACGGCCGCTTCAGTCGCCCAAAATGCATTGCCTTCTCTGCGTCTTTGCGTCTCTGCGCGAGATCATTTTTATTGCATGTATTCGGTGTGTTCGTCGGTTCCCATGTTTTTAGCGCCAGTTCAAAGGCGCAAGCGCCTTCTCCACCGGGATCCGGCCCAGCTTGCTGGCCGGTTCGCAGCCCAGTTCGCGGCTGATCCAGACGGCGGTGGCGTGGAGCTTTTCCAGATCCACGCCGGTCTTGATGCCCATGCCTTCCAGCATGAAGACCACGTCTTCAGTGGCCACATTGCCGGAGGCGCCATCGGCATAGGGGCAGCCGCCCAAGCCGGCCACCGAGGCATCCACCGTGGCCACCCCCAGTTCCAGGCAGGCCTGTATGTTGGCCAGAGCCTGGCCGCGGGTGTCGTGGAAATGAATGGCCAGCCTGTCCATGGCCACGCGTTCGGCCACGGTGGCCAGCATGGTCTGTGCCTTGAGTGGCGTGCCGGAGCCGATGGTGTCGCCCAGGGACACCTCGTAACAACCCATCTTGATCAGTTTCTCACTGACCTCGGCCACGGCCGTGGCCTCGATATGCCCCTCGTAGGGGCAGCCCAGCACACAGGAGACATAGCCCCGCACCCGGATGCCCTTGTCCTGCGCCAGCGCCATGACCGGCATGAAGCGTTCCAGGGATTCGGCAATGGAGGCGTTGATGTTCTTCCTGTTGAAGCTTTCCGAGGCGGCGGTGAACACGGCGATTTCCTCCACCCCGGCTTTCACTGCTCCTTCCATGCCCTTCATGTTGGGCACCAGCACGGGATAGTGAACACCGGTCTTGCGCTTGATGCTCGGAAACAGCTCGGCGGCATCCCCCAGCTGCGGAATCCACTTCGGGCTGACAAAGCTGGTCGCCTCCACCACCGGCAGACCGGCATCGGCCAGACGATGGATCAGCTCGCGCTTGGTTGCGGTCGGGATCGGTTCGGCCTCGTTCTGCAGGCCATCGCGAGGGCCCACCTCGACCAGCTTCACGGATTGGGGGTAGTCTGCCATTTGGGTGCTCGCGTTGTGTTCAGGTGCCTTACGGGAAGCTTTCTGAGTGAACAGTTCCCAGTTCCCAGTGAACAGTGGGCCGTGCCAATGGAACGGCCAACTGTTTTCTGCCAGGCCGTTGCCAAATGGAATCTTGAGTGCACATGTATCTCGCCGAAGCGGCACAGTGTCTCTTAGGGCAGGGCCCGCTGTTCACTTTCATCTGTTCACTGGGAACTGTTCACTGTTCACTCCCGCTGGTGGACATTCAGCCCTCCGGCTGAATGTCCACCAGCGGGACTTCGGCTTCGACCATGTCGCCTTCGCCGTATTTCAACTTTTCCACCGTGCCGGATACGCCGGCCTTGACGGTGAATTCCATCTTCATGCCTTCCAGCACCAGGATGGGGTCGCCGGCTTCCACCCGGTCGCCTTCCTTCACGTGCACGGCGACAATGCGGCCGGGCATGGGGCTGCCGGGGTGGGCTTCATCGGCAGCAGCACCACCGGCGGCGGCGTAGGGGTCGATTCGTTTCAGGACATGGGTCAGGCCGGCCTCGGTGATCTGCAGATCCTGCTCGTCGGCCAGCACCTCGAAGCGCTTCACATGACCGTCGATGGCCAGCACCAAGGCCTCCGGTTCCACTTCCACCAGCTCCACCGCCAGGGAGTCCTCGCCAAGGCTCAGGGCCCACTGCTCGGGGCCCACACTCTGCAGCCAGACATCCTGTTCCTCGCCGGCGGTGGCAACGCGCACCCGCAGGCCGCCGTCGCCCGAGACACGCCAGCCATCCGGCTGGGCCCAGGGGGAGGTGGGGTCTTCTTCGTCTTCGTTGTCGAGCTCAAGCTCCATCTGGCGATACACTGCAGCCGCGGCCAGGACGCCAGTGGAGGGAGAGGGGATCGTGGTCCAGTCGGCCAGGCGCTCATCCACCATGCCGGTGTCCATGTCGCCGGCGGCGAAGCGCTCGTCGGCGGCGATGGCCCGCAGCAGGGAAAGATTGGTTTCCAGACCGAACACAGCGGTGCGTGCCAGGGTTTCACGCAGACGGCGCAGGGACTGTTCCCGGTCCTCATCGAAGACGATCAGCTTGGCCACCATGGGATCGTAGTGAATGCTGATCTCATCACCGGCCTCCACGCCGGAGTCCAGGCGCACACCGTCCTCGTCCTCGGGGCAGTCGAAACCCCGAATCACACCGGTGGCAGGGAGGAAGCCATCGGCGACCTTCTCGGCATAAAGGCGCACCTCGAAGGAGTGACCGAACTGTTCCACCTCATCCTGTTCCATGGGCAGTGGCTTGCCGGCGGCCACCCGCAGCTGCCATTCCACCAGGTCCAGGCCAGTGGTCATTTCGGTGACCGGATGCTCCACCTGCAGGCGGGTGTTCATTTCCATGAAATAGAAGCCGCCGTCGGCCCCCATGATGAACTCCACCGTGCCGGCATTGATGTAGTCCACGGCCTTCGCGGCGTTAACGGCCGCTTCGCCCATCTTCGCCCGCAGACTATCGTCGAGAGCCGGGGAGGGGGTCTCTTCCACGATCTTCTGGTAGCGGCGCTGCAGGGAACATTCCCGCTCGAAGAGGTGGATGACATTGCCGTGGCTGTCGCCGAAGACCTGGAACTCGATATGCCGTGGCTGCTCGATGAATTTCTCCAGCAAGACCCGGTCATCGCCGAAGCTGGATTTGCCCTCGCGGCGGGCGCCATCCAATGCGGCCTGCAGTTCCTTTTCCTCATGCACCACGCGCATGCCCTTGCCGCCGCCACCGGAGACGGCCTTGATCATGAGCGGAAAGCCGATCTTCTTCGCCTCGCTGATCAGGGTCTCGTTACTCTGGTCATCGCCGTGGTAGCCCGGCACCACCGGCACACCGGCCGCTTCCATGATGCGCTTGGAGGCCGACTTGGAGCCCATCTTGTCGATGCTGTCCGGCTTGGGGCCAATGAACACAATGCCGGCCTTGTCACAGGCCCGGGCAAAGTCGGTGTTCTCGGACAGGAAGCCATAACCGGGGTGTACCGCCTCGGCGCCCGTTTCCTTCGCCACCTCAAGAATGCGTTCGGCATTGAGGTAGGATTCGGCCGCGGCCGCCGGGCCGATGTGCACGGCCTCGTCCGCCAGGCGCACATGACGGGCGCCGGCATCGGCGTCGGAGTAGACCGCCACGGTGCGGATGCCCAGGGCATGGCAGGTATCCATGACACGGCAGGCGATTTCACCGCGGTTGGCTATGAGGACTTTCCGGAACATGGTTTTCCTTCCTCAGGTCATTGGGCCGGTATTCGCTGCCCCGGCTTTGTAAAGATATTAAGTGAACAGTTCCCAGTGAACAGTGGGTGGGGCGCTGTTCTTCTGTGGGAGCGGCATTTCTGCCGCGATCAGGGCTTCGATATGCCTCCTGTCGCGGCAGGAATGCCGCTCCCACTGTTATTTGCTTAAGATTGCGAGCAGCATGGCAACTGCCTATCAGGCAACAGTAGGCCTTTCGGCAGGCACGGCCGACTGTTCACTGGGAACTGTTCACTGTTCACTGTTCACTTCTCAACCCAATTCGGTGCCCGCTTCTCCAGAAACGCCGACAGGCCTTCCTGGCCTTCCCGCGACACCCGCAGCTGGGCAATCAGGCGCGAGGTTTTCATCTTGGCGGCTTCCCGCGCGGAGATGCCCTGGCCGTGGATGCTGTCGATCAGCTCCTTGCTGGCGCGCAGGGCATTGGGGCCGCCCTTGAGCAGACGCTTGACATGCTTGTCCACGGCTACGTCCAGCTGGTCGGCGGCCACGCACTCATGCACCAGACCGATGCGCTCGGCCAGCTCGGCGTCCATGGCCTCGCCGGTCATGAAGAAGCGCCGTGCCTGGCGGGTGCCGATGGCGCGGATCACGAAGGGGGAGATGACGGCGGGCACCAGGCCCAGGCGCACCTCGGTCAGGGCAAATTTCGCCTCGGCCACGGACACCGCGATGTCACAGCAGGCCACCAGTCCCACGCCACCGCCAAAGACCGAGCCATTGATGCGGGCCACGGTGGGCTTCTGCAGGCCGTCCAGGGTCCACATCAGCTCGGCCAGGCGCAGGGAGTCTTCCAGGTTCTCGTCTTCGCTGTACTCCGCCATGGAGCGCATCCAGTTGAGATCCGCCCCGGCGGAAAAGGACTTGCCCTCGCCGGTCAGCACCACCACGCGAACCGAGTCATCGTTGTTCAGCTTCGAGAAGGTGGCCGTCAGTTCCTTGATCACATCCTGGTTGAAGGCGTTGTGCTTCTCGGGACGGTTCAAGGCCACTGTTGCAACGCCAAGGGCGTCGATCTTGACTTGAACTTGATCAGACATTGTTCTTCCCCCGGGGGTTGTTGAGTGAACAGTTCCCAGTTCCCAGTGAACAGTGGGGCCGTGCCTTTTCTGGTGGGAGCGGCATTCCTGCCGCGACTGGGGCTTCGATATGTCTCCTGTCGCGGCAGGAATGCCGCTCCCACAACTAGCGCCCCCGCAGTTGCCATTCAGCATGACGACTGCCCATCAGGAAACAGTAGGCCTCTCGCTTGGCACGGCCAACTGTTCACTGGGAACTGTTCACTGTTCACTTCCTGTCTTACATCCGGAACACACCAAACCCGTTCGGTTCATCAATCGGCGCATTCAGGGCCGCCGAGATCGCCATGCCGAGAACGCGTCGTGTATCCATGGGGTCGATGATGCCGTCATCCCACAGACGCGCGGTGGCGTAGTAGGGATGGCCCTGGTCTTCGTACTGTTCGCGGATGGCATTCTTGAATTGCTCTTCCTCGGCTTCGGGCCATTCCTTGCCGCGAGCTTCCAGGCCGTCGCGTCGGACGGTGGCCAGCACCGAGGCGGCCTGTTCGCCGCCCATGACCGAAATCCGCGAATTGGGCCACATCCACATCATGCGGGCACCATAGGCGCGGCCGCACATGGCGTAGTTGCCGGCCCCGAAGGAGCCGCCGATGACCACGGTGAACTTGGGCACGCTGGCGGTGGCCACGGCGTTGACCATCTTGGACCCGTCCTTGGCGATACCGGCGTTCTCGTACTTCTTGCCCACCATGAAGCCGGTGATGTTCTGCAGGAACACCAGTGGAATGCCACGCTGCTCACAGAGCTGAATGAAGTGCGCGCCCTTCTGGGCCGATTCGGAAAACAGGATGCCGTTGTTGGCAATGATGCCCACCGGATAGCCGTGGATGCGGGCAAAGCCGGTCACCAGGGTCTTGCCGAACAGGGCCTTGAATTCGTGCATTTCGGAACCGTCGACGATGCGGGCAATGATCTCGCGAACATCCACCGGGTGACGGGTTTCCTTCGGGGTGATGCCGTAGAGGTCCTCGGCCGGGTAGATCGGCTCCACCGGTTCGGCCAGATCCAGGTCCACATACTTGCGACTATTGAGGCTGGCAACGATGTCACGGCAGATGGACAGGGCATGGGCGTCGTCTTCCGCCAGGTGGTCGGCCACCCCGGAAATGCGGGTATGTACCTCGCCGCCGCCAAGGGACTCGGCGTCCACTTCCTCGCCGGTGGCGGCCTTCACCAGGGGCGGGCCACCGAGGAAGATGGTGCCCTGTTCCCTGACGATGATGGCTTCATCCGACATGGCCGGCACATAAGCGCCGCCGGCGGTGCAGGAGCCCATCACCACGGCGATCTGGGGAATGCCCTCGGCGGACATCTGGGCCTGGTTGTAGAAGATGCGCCCGAAGTGTTCCTTGTCGGGGAAGACCTCGTCCTGCAGGGGCAGGAAGGCCCCGCCGGAATCCACCAGATAGATGCAGGGCAGGCGGTTCTCGCGGGCGATTTCCTGGGCCCGCAGGTGCTTCTTCACCGTCATGGGGTAGTAGGTGCCGCCCTTGACCGTGGCGTCATTGGCCACGATCACCACCTCCCGGCCACGCACCCGGCCAATGCCGGTGATCATGCCGGCGGCGGGCGCGGCATCGTCGTACATGCCGTGGGCGGCCAGGGGCGAGAACTCGAGGAAGGCGCTGCCACTGTCCAGCAGGGCTTCGATGCGTTCCCGTGGCAGCAGCTTGCCCCGGTCGGTGTGCTTCTTGCGCGCACGCTCACCGCCGCCCTGGGCGGCCCGGCTCAGCTGATCCTTGAGATCCGCCACCAGCCCTTCCATGTGTTCGGCGTTGGCCTGGAAGGTTGCGTCAGAGCGGTCTATTGTCGTCTTTAGGACGGGCATCCCTAATCCTCTTGTTTCGTGCAGATTAAGCAGGTCCACGGATTAAGTGAACAGTTCCCAGTTCCCAGTGAACAGCAAACCCTTTGAGCTTGGTGCCTGCGGGAGAGGCTTTAGCCTCAATTCAGGATTTCGGACTGTACTGAAGCTCTGAAAATGGTGAGCCTGTAGTCTTCCCCGGAGCAGCTGTTCACTTTCATCTGTTCACTGTTCACTCGCGCTTGAGAAGCTTACAGCCGCTCAAGCGCGAATGCCGCTCCCACAACTAGCACCCCGCAGTTGCCATTCAGCATGGCGACTGCCTGTCAGGAAACAGTAGGCCTCTCGCTTGGCAGGGCCAGCTGTTCACTTTCATCTGTTCACTGTTCACTTCGCTGTAGAGCGGCTTACAGCCGCTCTACAGCGATGGCCGTCGCTTCACCGCCACCAATGCACAGGGAGGCGATGCCGCGCTTGCCGCCGTTGCGCTTGAGACTGTGCAGCAGGGTAGTGATGATGCGGGCACCGGTGGCACCAATGGGGTGACCCAGGGCACAGGCACCGCCATTGATGTTCAGCTTCTCCCGCGGGATGCCCACATCGTGCATGGCGGCCATGGCGACCACGGCAAAGGCCTCGTTGACCTCATACAGGTCCACATCATCCACTGACCAGCCGAGTTGTTTCTGCAGGGACTGGATGGCACCCACCGGCGCGGTGGTGAACCATTCCGGCTCCTGGGCGTGGCCGGCGTGACCGACAATGCGGCCGAGCGGCTCAAGGCCGCGCTTCTCGGCTTCCGAGGCCCGCATCATCACCAGCGCCGAGGCGCCATCGGAAATGGAGGAGGAGGTGGCGGCGGTAACCGTGCCGTCTTTCTTGAAGGCCGCGCGCATGGTGGGGATCTTGTCCACATTGCACTTGCCGGGCTCTTCGTCGGTGTCCACCACGGTTTCGCCCTTGCGGCCCTTGATGGTGACCGGGGTGATTTCGTCCTTGAAGTAACCCTTTTCGACCGCGGTCTGGGCCAGCTTCACGGATTCGATGGCGAACTCGTCCTGGGCTTCGCGACTGAAACCGTATTTGTCGGCGCAGGTCTCGCCGAAGCCGCCCATCATCTGCCCGTCATAGGGGTTCTGCAGGCCATCGAAGAACATGTGATCGATGACTTCCTGATGACCCATGCGCATGCCGCCGCGGGCCTTGGGCAGCAGATAGGGGGCGTTGGTCATGGATTCCATGCCACCGGCCACGATCACCTCGGCGGAGCCGGCGGCGATCAGGTCATGGCCCATCATCACGGCCTTCATGCCTGAGCCGCAGACCTTGTTGATGGTGGTGCAGCCGGCGCCCTTGTCGATTCCGGCACCCAGGGAGGCCTGACGGGCCGGCGCCTGGCCGAGACCGGCCGGCAGCACACAGCCGAAGATGACTTCGCTGACGTCCGTGCTACCCAGCTTGGCGTCTTCCATGGCGGCCTTGATGGCGGCCGAACCCAACTGCGGGGCCTGGGCGCCGGAAAGGCTGCCCTGGAAAGAGCCGATGGGGGTGCGGCGCGCCGCGACGATGACGATGGGATCGGTGGTGGGCATGTTTGGCCTCCTCAGGTGATTCTGGAATTCGGTTTCTCTAGAAAACTTTTAGTGAACAGTTCCCAGTTCCCAGTTCCCAGTGAACAGAAAACCGTCAGGCTTCGTACGTGCTGCCAGGCTCTTCGGCAATCGTGGAGGTTTGGAGCGATCGCAGCATTGCGCTCAACTCGCGTGTTTCCCTGATCCAGACCTGACCCTGTTCTCTATTCAGGTATTCAGCTTCAATGCCGATGTATAACTGGGTTCGAAGCTCGCCGCATGAACCCAGCGCATACTTCAAATACTGTGAAAACTCCCGTTTGCTGTTTCTTTCCCAGCCTTCAGCGATGTTGCTCGATATCGACAAGGCAGAGCGGGTGATCTGGTCGCGGAATGCAAAATCCTTCAGCTCCCGCAGTGCCTTATATAATTCAGCACTCAGTCGAGCTGATCGTTTCCAGACCTCCAGATCCTCAAACCGCATCCTTGCATCCTCTTCTCTGCCTGTCCTTCTCAAGCTATCCGAAGCAGCTCGGCCTATGAGTTAGCACGGCCAGCTGTTCACTGGGAACTGTTCACTGTTCACTCGCATCGGCGCCTAAATTCAAGGACTCATCGCATTGAACAGCTCGCGGCCGATAAGCATCCGCCGAATCTCATTGGTTCCGGCGCCGATGTCGTACAGCTTGGCATCCCGCAGGATGCGGCCGGTGGGGTATTCATTGATGTAGCCATTGCCGCCCAGGGCCTGGATGCTTTCCAGTGCCACCTTGACGGCGGATTCGGAGCAGTACATCAGACAGGCGGCGGCATCCCAGCGCACCTGCTCGCCCCGGTCGAAGGCCTCGGCCACCCGGTAGGCGAAGGCGCGGGAGGATTGCAGGGCGGTGTACATGTCGGCGACCTTGGCCTGCATGATGCCGAAGGCGCCGATGGACTTGCCGAACTGCTTGCGCTCGTGCATGTAGGGCAGCACAACATCCATGCCGGCCTGCATCAGGCCAATGGGGCCGCCGGACAGCACCAGGCGCTCCGAGTCCAGGCCGCGCATGAGGATGTAAACCCCCTCGTTGACCGTACCCAGAATGTTCTCTTCGGGAATCTCGCAGTCTTCGAACACCAGTTCGCAGGTGTTGGAGCCACGCATGCCGAGCTTGTCCAGCTTCTGGGCGGTGCGGAATCCCTTCATGCCTTTCTCGATCAGAAAGGCGGTGACGGTCTTGGAGCCCAGGTCCTTGTTGGCGGTGCGCATGTAGACGATCAGCACATCGGCCTCGGGGCCGTTGGTGATCCACATCTTGTTGCCGTTGGCGACCCAGACATCACCCTTCTTCTCGGCCCGGCAGCTCATGGAGCCGACCACGTCGGAACCGGCACCCGGCTCGGACATGGCCAGGGCACCCACCCACTCGCCGGAGCAAAGCTTGGGCAGGTATTTCTGCTTCTGTGCTTCCGTGCCGTTGAGGAAAATGTTGTTGACGCAGAGGTTGGAGTGGGCGCCGTAGGACAGGCCGATGGAACCGGAGGCCCGGGAAATCTCTTCCATGCAGACCAGGTGCGCCAGATAGCCCATGTCCGAGCCGCCGTATTCTTCCGATACGGTCATGCCCAGCAGGCCCATCTCCCCCAGCTTCTGCCACATTGCCTGGGGAAATTCGTTCTTCTCGTCCACCTCGGCGGCGATAGGCGCAATCTCACTCTGGGCAAAGCGCTCCACCGACTCGCGCAGCATGTCCAGTTCTTCGTTGATGTGGGTGTTGATGACGGTCATTGGGGTCTCCCCATGAATTCAGTGAACAGTTCCCTAGAAGGGAAGTGAACAGTTCCCAGTTCCCAGTGAACAGTGAGCGTGTAGCGGTTCTTCCGTGGCAGCGGCGTCCGTCGCTCCCGCAGTGACCATTCAGCACGCGTACTGTCTATCCGGAAACAGTAGGCTTCTCGGCTGGCGCGGCCAGCTGTTCACTGTTCACTCAAGCAATATCGAAACCGGCAGACCACATCCCTGTCGATCTGCCTGCCGAAGTCTCCGGTGTGGCCCTCAGGCCTTCGGCCGACGGCCGGAGGCGCGCTTGGAGCGCTGCTCCACGTGCGGCAGCTTGACGTGGCTCATGGCTTCAATGCGTTCTTCGGCCAGGCGATCCGCGGCCTGCCAGCTGGGGATGCTGTCCCGGTCGGCAATCTCGAAGATCTTCTCGATGATGTCGTAGATGCCCTTGACCTGGCGGTAGGCCCGATCCTTGTTATAGCCCTGCAGCTCAATGGCCACGTTCATCAGGCCACCGGCGTTGATGGCGTAGTCCGGGGCGTAGATCATGCCGCGCTTTTCCAGTTCGGTACCGTGGCGTTCCTCGGCCAGCTGGTTGTTGGCGGAACCGGCCACGATGTCGCACTTGAGGCGCGGAATGGTGTCGTCGTTGACCGTGGCGCCCAGGGCACAGGGCACGTAGACATCGCAGTCCACGTCATAGATGGCGTCCAGATCCACGATCTCGCAGCCCATCTCGCGGCATTCCTCGAGGCGCTTTTCGTTCATGTCGCAGACGGTGACCTTGGCACCGGCCTCACGCAGGGTGCGGATGATGTGGATGCCCACATTGCCGGCGCCCTGAACAGCGTAGCTGGCCTTGGACAGGTCCGTGTGGCCGTACTTGCGGTTCAGGCAGGCCTGGATGCCGCGAATGGTGCCGTAGGCCGTGAGCGGGGAGGGGTCACCGCCACCGCCATGCACTTCGGGCACGCCCACCACGTTGTCGGTCTCGGCAAAGATGTATTCCATGTCGTTGACGGTGGTGTTCACATCCTCGGCGGTGATGTAGCGCCCGCCCAGGGAGTCGATGAACTTGCCCAGCGCGCGGAAGAAGGCCTCGCTCTTGTCCTTCTTGGGGTCGCCGATGATGACGGATTTGCCGCCACCCAGGTTCAGGCCGGACACGGCCGCCTTGTAGGTCATGCCGCGGGACAGGCGCAACACGTCGGTCAGTGCCTCGTCTTCGCTCTCATAGGGCCACATCCGCAGGCCGCCGAGGGCGGGGCCGAGTACGGTGTTGTGGATCGCCACGATGGCTTTGAGGCCGCTCTCCTTGTGATGGAAGAACACGACCTGCTCATGACCCATCTGTTCTGCGGTGGCGAAAAGCTCCATATTGTCCTCCTGAGACGGAAATAAACCGGTTCGGCCTGCCCGGCCACTGTTCGTGACCAGCGGCCAGGGTCGCGCGCGACGCTGGCGGACTGGTCATTCCGGCGGCTGGGGTTGCGCCGCACCACCGCGTCATTGCGGGGGGCGGAAAGGCCTGTCGGACGCGGCCCGGGGGCCGCTGTTTTTGCGTGTGGCCGGCCCCATCGGGGTCGACCGCCTGGTTTCGGGAGCGCGAATTATAGCAGGACGAACGCCCTTGCCACGTATTCGTTTGAATTTGCCGTTGCTGCCCGGAGAAGGGCGATTCGCTTATGAAGGGGCAGGGCGGCTATAATTGGGGGCTCGAAAAAAATCCTCACTGGCTGAAAAGCCTTTTCAGTCAGTGTCTTGCGATCAAACCGGAGGATCCCGATGGGTACTGCCGCCTCTCAGATCGAGGGCCGAAGCACCGCTGAAGACACGGTGCCGCTGCGCTTTGTCACCGCCGCTTCCCTGTTTGACGGCCATGATGCCGCCATCAACATGATCCGGCGCATCCTGCAGTCCAACGGGGCCGAGGTGATCCATCTCGGTCACAACCGCGCGGTGGCCGACATCGTGCGCGCCGCCATCCAGGAAGATGCCGACGGCATCGCCGTGTCCTCCTACCAGGGCGGGCACATGGAGTACTTCAAATACATGGTGGACATGCTGCGCGAGCAGGGTTGCGAGCACATCCGCGTGGTGGTGGGCGGCGGCGGCACCATCGTGCCGCACGAGATCGCCGAGCTGGAAGAATACGGGGTCGAGAAGGTCTATACCCCCCATGACGGCATGTCCATGGGCCTCAAGGGCATGATCGAGGATGTCTTCGAGCGCGTGCGCGCCTGGAAGAAACCGGATTTCGAGCCGGCCCGGGGCGACAAGTCCGACCACATCAGCGTCGGCCGCACCCTTTCACTGATCGAGCAGGCCTCGGATGACGAGGCGGCCCTGCAGGAGATGGCCAAGGAATGGCAGGCCACCGCCAACCGGCCTCCGGTGGTCGGCATCACCGGCACCGGCGGGGCCGGCAAGAGCTCCCTGACCGACGAGCTGCTCAACCGCTTCCGCCGCTTCTTCCCGGATCTGGACATTGCCGTGCTGGCGGTGGATCCCACCCGCCGGCGCACCGGGGGCGCCCTGCTGGGCGACCGCATCCGCATGAATTCCCTGATGGACGAGCGCATCTTCATGCGCTCCATGGCCACCCGCCGGGCCCATTTCGCCACCAGCGCGGCCATCAAGGAGTCCATCCAGTACCTGCGCTCCTGCGGCTTCGGCCTGATCATCCTGGAGACCGCCGGCATCGGCCAGAGCGACTCCGAGGTGGTCGATCTGGTGGATTATTCTCTCTATGTGATGACCAGCGAATTCGGCGCCGCCAGCCAGCTCGAGAAGATCGAGATGCTGGATTTCGCCGACATGATCGCCATCAACAAGTTCGAGAAGCGCGGCTCCAAGGACGCCCTGCGGGACGTGCGCAAGCAGTGGAAGCGCAATCACCTGGCCTTTGACAAGGGCGAGGACGAAATCCCCGTCTATCCCACCATCGCCAGCCAGTTCAACGACCCGGGCATGAACCGCCTGTTCAAGGCCCTGGTGAACGGTTTTACCGAGAAGCTGGACCTGGCCGCCGACCGCTGGAAGGTGGACGCCGAGTTCCCGGAAGTGGACGTGGAGCGCCAGGCCCTGATCCCGCCCTCCCGTGAGCGCTATCTGGCCGAGATCGCCCAGACCGGCCGCCGGGCCCACGAGGCCGCGGATCACGCCGCCGAGGCGGCGTCTCGCGCCCATGCCTGCTACGAGGCCCTGAAGACCCTGGAAGACGAAAAGCTGCCCGAGCCGCTCGATCCTTACGCCGGCGAGGCCCTGACCGAGGGCGACGACAACAGCTTGCGCACCCTGCGCCAGCGCTATAACGCCGCACTGGATGACATCGGCGAGGAGGGCCGCAAGCTGCTCAAGGCCTGGCCCGAGCGCCGTGATGCGGCCCGCAGCGAGACCTTCTCTTACAAGGTTCGCGGCAAGGAAATCACGGGCGAGAACTACAGCGAGTCCCTGTCGGGGCTGAAGATCGCCAAGATCGGCGTGCCGCGCTACCGCGACTGGGGCGACATTCTCAAGTGGCGGATGGAAGAGAACCTGCCCGGTGAATACCCCTTCACCGCCGGTGTCTATCCCTACCGCCGCGAGGGCGAGGACCCCACCCGCATGTTCGCCGGGGAGGGCACGCCCGAGCGCACCAACCGCCGTTTCCACTATGTGGCCGGCGGCCAGCCCTTCACCCGCCTGTCCACCGCCTTTGATTCGGTGACCCTCTACGGCGAAGACCCGGACGAGCGCCCGGACATCTACGGCCGAATCGGCAACTCCGGGGTGTCGATTGCCACGGTGGACGACATGAAGAAGCTGTATTCCGGCTTCGATCTGCTGGCGCCCACCACGTCCGTGTCCATGACCATCAATGGCCCGGCCCCCATCATCCTGGCCATGTTCATGAACGCGGCCATTGATCAGCGGGTGGAGAAGTACCTGAGCGATGAAGGTCGCTGGGATGAGGCGAAGAAAAAGATAAAGACCCTGTTCAGCGACGGCGAGGCCCCGGAATACGTAGGCGATCTGCCGGCAGGACACGGCAGCCGTGGCCTGAATCTGCTGGGCGTGCCGGGGGATCAGCTGGTGGAGCCGGCGGTCTATGAAAAGCTCAAGGCCGAGGCCATCCAGACCGTGCGCGGCACGGTGCAGGCGGACATTCTCAAGGAAGACCAGGCCCAGAACACCTGCATCTTCTCCACCGAGTTCGCCCTGAAGATGATGGGCGATGTTCAGCAGTATTTCTCGGACAACAATGTCCGCAATTTCTACAGTGTCTCCATCAGCGGCTACCACATCGCCGAGGCCGGGGCTAACCCCATCACCCAGCTGGCCCTGACCCTGTCCAATGGCTTCACCATCGTGGAGTACTACCTGGCCCGGGGCATGGACATTGATGACTTCGCGCCCAACCTGAGCTTTTTCTTCTCCAACGGCATGGACCCGGAGTACGCCGTGATCGGCCGGGTGGCCCGCCGCATCTGGGCCCGCGCCATGCGGGACATCTACAAGGGCAGCGAACGCTCCCAGAAGCTCAAGTACCACATCCAGACCTCCGGGCGCTCACTGCACGCCCAGGAAATCCAGTTCAACGACATCCGCACCACCCTGCAGGCCCTGTATGCCCTGTACGACAACTGCAACAGCCTGCACACCAACGCCTACGACGAGGCCATCACCACCCCCACCGAGGAATCGGTGCGCCGGGCCATGGCCATCCAGATGATCATCAACAAGGAGCTGGGGCTGAACAAGAACCAGAACCCCATCCAGGGCTCCTTCATCATCGAGGAACTGACCGACCTGGTGGAAGAGGCCGTGTACCAGGAGTTTGAGCGCATCGCCGAGCGGGGCGGCGTACTGGGCGCCATGGAAACCATGTACCAGCGCGGCAAGATTCAGGACGAGAGCCATTACTACGAGCAGCAGAAGCACGACGGCTCCCTGCCCATCGTCGGCGTGAACACCTTCCAGCCGCGGGAAGACGCCGAGGAAGAGGAAGAAATCGAGCTGATCCGCTCCACCGAAGAAGAGAAGCAGAGCCAGCTGCGCAACATCCAGAGCTTCTGGCGCCACAACGAGGAGAAGGCCGCCGAGCGCCTGGAGCGCCTCAAGCAGGTCGCCTCCGAGAATGGCAATCTCTTCGCCGAGCTGATGGAGGCGGTCAAGTACTGCTCACTGGGTCAGATTACCCATGCCTTGTATGAAGTGGGCGGGCAGTATCGCCGCAACATGTAATCAATAATGTCATTGGCAGCGGGACGGCCGCCTGTTGGCGGCCCGCCCCGGCTGCCGTCGCAACACCGGCCCCCGGGCCGGACAACCACAGCTGATCCTTGGGGGGATTTATGCGTTTTTTCCATTGCCTGGCCCTGGTGCTGGGTCTGAGCCTCTCCGTCCATGCGGACACCATCCCGCTGGAAGATTTCGTCAAGCACAATGAATTTCGCAGCGTGGCCCTGTCACCCGACGGTCGGCATCTGGCCGTGGCCGCCCCGGCCGGCGACCAGACCGGCCTGGCCATTCTCGACATTTCCGACCCCGAGCGCATGCAGGCCACAGCCTCCATGCGCATGCGCCGGAATGAGCACGTCGCCCAGGTATTCTGGGTGAATAACGAGCGGGTGCTGTTCACCACCAATCGCGAGGCGGGTACGCTCTACCAGCCCATGCCCACGGGGCGCATCTTCGGTATCGATGTGGATGGCGGCAACCAGAGACTGTTGTTCGGTAATTACGATGGCGACTATGTCATGCGGCGCGCCAACGTGGTTTCCCTGCTGCCGGATGAGCCTCGTCACATCCTGCTGCAGAGTCAGGCCTTCGGTGCCTCGGGGGCGGAGCTCAAGCCCCGCGTCATGAAACTGGATGTTCTGCGGGGGCGAACCACGGTTCAGGATGAGAGTCCGCTGGATAATGGCGGTGTCATTGCGGATCAGGAGGGCGTGGTTCGCTTTGCTCATGGCAGCGACGAAGAGGGCAATGCCCAGTATGCCTATCGCGAGAGCAAGGACAGCCTCTGGCGCGAGTTCGAAAGCGATTTCGAGGCCAACAGCCTGTCCGTCTTCGGTTTCGGTCCGGAAGGTCGGGGCATCTATCTGAGTACCCGTGAAGCCGATCGCATGGGCTTGTACCGTCTCGACACCAAGTCGGGTGAAGCCGAACTGCTGATTGCCCACGATAATGTGGAGATCGGCGGTTTCGCCTCCCTGATCGGCAGTGATGTGCTGTGGGATCGGAGCGGCCAGGCGGTGATCGGTGCGGTCATTGAGGATGGCCGGCCCCAAATGCATTTTGTTGACCCGGAGGAGGAAACCAGCCGCATTCAGCGGGCCATTGCCCGGGCCTTTCCGGGGCAGTTCGCCCGTGTCGTGAGTTTTGCGCGGGAGGCCGACCGGGCTATTGTCCAGGTGGACGCCGATATCCTGCCGGCCGGCTGGTATCTGTTTGACCTGGAATCCATGGCCGCCCGTTTCCTCCTGGACGCCCGTCCCTGGGTCAATCCCGAGCTGATGCAGCCCATGGAGCCCATCCGCCTGGAGGCCCGTGACGGTCTGGAGCTGCATGGCTATCTGACCCGGCCGCGTGGTGCCGAAGAGGACGAAGCACAGCCCATGGTGGTAGTGGTGCATGGTGGCCCCCACGGCCCGCGTGACTTCTGGCGTTATGACCCCGAAGTGCAGCTGCTCGCCCATCATGGCTACGCAGTGCTGCAGGTGAATTTCCGCGGCTCCGGCGGCTATGGCAAGGCCTTCGAGGAGGCCGGTTACCGGGAGTGGGGCGCGGCCATGCAGGATGACGTGACCGATGCCACCCTGTGGGCCATCGAGCAGGGAATCGCCGACCCGGAGCGCATCTGCATCTACGGGGGCAGTTACGGTGGCTACGCCACGGCCATGGGCCTGGTGCGGGAACCGGATCTCTACGCCTGCGGTGCGGCCAATGTGGGCGTTTATGATCTGCCGCTGATGTTCGAAGAGGGGGATATCCCACAACGACCGCAGGGCGTGGCCTATCTGCGGCGTGTGCTGGGCACCGACGAGGCGGAGTTGCAGGAACGTTCGCCGGCCCGGCGGGCAGACGAAATCACCGCGCCCCTCTATCTGGCGCATGGGGAAGAGGACATTCGCGCCCATATCGCCCATTTCCACTTCTTCATGGAGCAGCTTGACGAGGCCGGGGTGGATTACGAAAGCCGCCTGTTCGAAAACGAGGGGCATGGCTACTACAAGGTCGAGAACCGCAAGACCTACTACCAGGATCTGCTCGACTTCTTTGCCCGCCATATCGGCGACTGAGCCGGAGCTCAGGCCCGGCCCCCCTTTTCCGGGGGGGGCGGGCCCCGCTCTTCCGGCTGATGCGGCGATACAACAGACAGTTGGTCCGCGCATCTCGGCCCGATTGTTGTTTTTTTCACAGCGGATGATCCGGTTTTGGCTCCGCGCTCCTCTCCGGCCAGCAATGACAGGCCTTCCGGACCGGAAGGCCCCCGCCCATTTTTTTGCAACAAACCCCTTTTCTTCTGGCTTCAGTCTGCTAGTATCGGCAGCTGAAGGAGCATGTTGCCTGTTCGCTACACGTTGCACAGGGATTGTGTGACCGTTCAGGCGACACAGCAGTAACCGCTGACGGGATGTGCCCGCAGCGGCCACTGACACGAATACAACCTCGTTCGCTTAGGAGGATTGATCGATGAAATCCAATAGCATGCTGCGTAACGCAGTGCGCATGGCCCTGGCTTCGGGCATGGCCACTGCTTTCGTCGCTCCGGCCGCCATGGCCCAGGACAACGACGAAGAAGCACGTGAGCTGGACCGCGTCCAGGTTACCGGTTCGCGCATTCAGCGTACCGACCTGGAAGGTTCTCTCCCGGTGACCACGATTGACCGCGAGCAGATCGAGCTCAGCGGTGAGTCCAACGCCGCCGACCTGATCCGGAACATGCCGTTCAACTCGTCCGGTTCCTATCGTCCCCAGTCCGGCTCCTCCTTCGGTGGTGCCGCCCTGGTGAGTCTGCGTGGTATCGGTGCCGACCGCACCCTGGTGCTGATCGACGGCCGTCGTCAGCCCAAGTCCCCGCTGA
The DNA here is from genome assembly GCF_030848495.1 of Natronospira bacteriovora. Lineage (NCBI taxonomy): Bacteria > Pseudomonadati > Pseudomonadota > Gammaproteobacteria > Natronospirales > Natronospiraceae > Natronospira > Natronospira bacteriovora. Next base: position 160,867 of record NZ_JAVDDT010000003.1, on the reverse strand, counting down.
CCGGTTCCACCAATGACCTCAGCACCATCCCGCTGGGCGCCATTGAGCGCATCGAGATCCTGTCCGACGGTGCTTCCGCCGTCTACGGTTCCGACGCCATCGGTGGTGTGATCAACGTCATCCTGCGCACCGACTTCGAAGGTGCCGAGCTGATGATCGGTGCCGCCGATGTGGATCCGGAAGGTGGTGACCGTCGTGAAGGTCATGCCGTGTTCGGCACCTCCGGCCCCTCCGGCCGCATCATTGCCGGTGCTTCCTGGAACAGCCGCGACATCATCTTTGCCCGCGACTTCCCCTGGTACACCCCGGGTGGTTCCATCTACGGCAACAACTACACCACCCTCACGGGCGGTTTCGACAACTTCGACTGGACCGCCCTGCCGGGTGCCTGTGAAGAGATGGGCAGTGATGCCTTCTATACCCTGGGCAGCATTTGTGCCTACAACTTCGCCCTGGTGTCCGCGGACGAAGCCTCTTCCGGCAACAAGTCCGCCTTCGTCAAGGCCGACCACTACATCAATGATGACTGGTCCGTCTGGATGAACATCAACGTGAACAAGGGTGAGTCCTTCGGCCGTTACGCGCCGGTGCCGGATTCCACCTTCTTCGGCAGCCCGCTGAGCGCAGACAGCCTCAACAACCCGACCAACCCGGACGGCTACTTCGGCGACCAGACCGGCCTGCCCCAGCAGGAAGTCAACATCTGGCACCGCTTTGACGCCCTGGGCAACCGTGACAACTTCATCAACACCGAAGTGGCCGACCTGATGGTGGGCACCACCGGTTACGTGGGTGGCATGGAAGTCGAGTTCGGTGGCCGTCAGACCTACAACAAGGTCTACGACATCGGTGAGAACTACCTGGTTCGTACCACCGCCTTCAACTACATCGAAGACGGCATCTACGACCTTTCCGATCCCTATGGCAACCCGGACGACGTCCTGAACGCCATGAAGGCCACCATCTCCCGCATCGCCCGTTACGACCAGCAGGAGATCTTCGGTTCCATCGCCTTCGACGCGGGCGCGACCGGTGCCGGTCCCATGCAGTGGTTCGTCGGTGCCGAGTACCGCACCGAAGACTACGAAGACCGCTACGACTCCCTGTCCGAAGCCGGTCAGATCGGTGGTTCCGCCGGTAACAGTGCCGGTCTGGATCGCGACGTGACCTCCGTCTTCGGTGAGGGTCTGGTGCCCCTGACCGATCGCCTCGAGCTCAACGTGGCCGGTCGTTTCGACAGCTACAGCGACTACGGTGATGACTTCTCGCCCAAGCTGTCACTGCGCTGGGACGCCACCGATGACCTGGTGATCCGTGGTTCCTACGGCCAGGGTTTCCGCGCTCCGTCGCTGGATATCCTGTCCCAGCAGACCGCCTTCTCCGCCGACTCGGTGCGTGACCCGCAGACCTGTGAGGCCCAGGGCCAGCCGGCAGACTGTACCACCCAGATCAATGCCTACCGCATTGCCAACCCGGATCTGGAGTCCGAGAAGTCCGAGCAGTTCTCCATCGGCGCTGCCTGGGCCCCGGTTGACTGGTTCAACGGTACCCTGGACTACTACCGCATCGAGATCGATGAGCGGATCGCCTTCTTCTCGTCCCAGAACCTGATCAACCGTGAACAGCGCGGCGATCCGATTCCTCCGGGCCTCGGCATCACTCGCGCTCCCTCCGGTGCGATCACCGAGATCCTCACGGGTTACGGTAACGAAGGTGAGCTGAAGACTGACGGTGTGGATATCAACCTGCGTGCCAACACCGAGTTTGGCGGTGGTCGCTTCCAGACCAACCTGCAGGCCTCCTACGTGCTGGGCTTCAGCATCGATGATGGTCCGGATCTGTCCGGTGACCCCGGTCTGCCGCGGATGCGTGCCACCTGGTCCAACCAGTACTCCATCGGTGATTTCAGCTTCGCCTGGAACGTCAACTACATCGGTAACCAGTGTGACCAGGTTGCCAATGTGGAATACGTGACGGCGCCGGAGCTGGGCACGGTGCGTGAGTGCCGTGGCAATGTGCCCTCCTGGGCCACCAACGACGTGCAGTTCAACTACTTCACGCCGTTCGATGGCCGGGTGACCCTGGGTGCCCAGAACGTCGGCAACAAGATGCCCCCGGTTGGCCTGGGTAACATCGGCAGCCGCGACTACGACTTCAACCTGTACAACGGTTATGGTCGTATCGTGTATGCCCGTTACACCCAGTCCTTCTGATCGGGCTGAGTTGACGCAAGTCGGGAAAGGCGGGCCTTCGGGTCCGCCTTTTCTTTTTGTGGGGCAGCATGGTGATCCGGGTCAGTGATCCGCTTAAGGTCGAGGCCTTGTTCCATCCCCTTGTCATCGGACGATGATGAATCGGTGCCATGGCGAAGGGATGGAAGAGGGCCGGCGAGTGAGGAAAAGGAGAGTGGAGTCAATGGCAAGTGGCCGCAGTGAGCACTGGAGTGACTTCTGGGCCAGTGGTGCCCTGACGTCCCTGCCACAGGATTTTTCCGGCAACTACGATGGGGAGCTGGCGGCCTTCTGGCAGCGTGAATTCGAGGCCTTGCCGCCCTCTGCCCGTCTCCTGGACGTGTGCACCGGCAATGGGGCGCTGGCGGTGCTGGCGGCCGAGTACAGCGCCCGTCAGGCCCGTTCATTTCATATTACCGGCCTGGATGCCGCCCGCCTGCAACCCCGGCGCATGGCCGAATCCCACCCCGAAGCGGCCGCCTTTCTCGAGCCCATTCGTTTCATCGACCAGACCCCGCTGGAGTCGGCGAGCTTTCCGGCCGGCCAGTTCGACTTCATCATGAGCCAGTACGGAATCGAGTACTGTGACTGGCCCAGGGCTGCCGAGCGAGTCGCCAGGTGGCTGTCGTCGGGGGGCTGTTTCAGCCTGGTGGCCCACGCGGCGGACTCCGCCATGATCGAGCGCATGGGCCGGGAAGAGGCCGAATATGACTGGCTCGAGCAGCAGGGGCTGATGCCGGCACTGGCGCAATGGCTTGCCGCAGAGATCGACGCAACTGTCTTCAGGCAGTCCATGGCGGCACTGCAGCCTGTGCTTGAGCGGGAGGCCAAGAAACGTCGTTCCCCCTTGCTGGCCAATGCCCTGAATATGGCCGTGGCGACCGCTCGCATGGATGAGGCGGCGATGCAGCGGCGCGAACAGGATTTCCGGGGCTTTCACCAGCAGCTCCGCCTGGGACGGGCCCGCTTGCGCGACTTTTTGCGTGTCAATCGTGCCATTGCCGCCGATAGGCAGTGGTACCGGCCCTTCCTGGAGGCCGGGCTCCGCCTGCGGGACAGTGGCGACATCCTCTATCGCGGGCGCCATCACGCAGGGCGCTTTTATCGCTTTCAGAAGGACGATTAAATGGGTCCGGCGGCGCCCTGAGCCTGTCTTGTCCGGGCCGGGCTGGCTGGTTACCATGATTTCAAGGTGAGACCGGCCGACACGGCCGATCCGTCAGTGTGGGGCCGGAGGCTCCGGAGTTTCTTATGTCATCGAGTCCGACCCTCGCAATCACCCGGGGGACTGTCATTCTCCAGAATGGTGGGCGAATCGTGGCCGCCCGGCTGTCGGGGACATCCCGGCCCTTTCCGCTGGAGCTGCCTGATCTGCTGCTCCTGTCCACCCTGTTCGAGCCCGCGCGGCCGGAAGCTGCCGTTCGTGCTCTGCAGGAAGGCGAGGCGGCGCGCCAGTTGCCGGCGATGCCCCCGGCCTCGGCCCTCCTGGAGCGCCTCGGACAGTATGCTCAGGCCGGTCTGCTGACTGCGGAACCCTCGCTCTGGGCCACGCCGCCAAGCGAGCCGGCCTGTGATTTATCCGTCGCCGATGACAGTGCGCCGGTCGAGGCCGGGCAGCGCTTCAAGCTGGGTGCGAACTTCATGCTGGAGCCCGGGGCACAGGGATACCGGATCTATTTGCCCCGCGAGCGGCGCTGGTGTCAGTTGCGGCCCGCATTGGCGATGTTGCTGCTGTCTTTTCGAGAAGGCCGGGCCGTTCGCGATGTGCTGGCGGAAACGGCGTCTCTGGGCGGCGAAGATGAGCGCCGGCAGGCGATCACCTGCTTCCATGAGGCCGGCCTGCTGTTGCCGGCCATGGAACGTCCGGACCGGGACAGTGTGCGCCATGCGGCAGATGCCCCGCGCCCGGATCACGATGCACCCCGCCGGCGCAAGGCGCGATGGCAGGATCTGCCGGCGGATCCGGAGCGGATTCCCGTCTATTTTTTTCCCCACATGGAAAATCACTATCCGCTGGCCCTTGGGATGCTGTTCAGCGCCATCGAGGCCTTCGATGGCGGAAGACTGCTGGAGCGCTTCCAGCTGATACCCATTACCTACATGGAGCCGCGGGCGTTTCTTGAAGGCCCGTACCGCAAGTTTGGCCCCGGGGTGTGGCTGTTTTCGAACTACATGTGGTCGGTGGACATCAATCTGGAGGTTTCCGCCCTGGTAAAACGGCATCATGGCGCCAACCTCACCATCCATGGCGGGCCGAGCACGCCCGGCTACCGCGACGCCTGTGAGGCCTTCTTTGCCCGGCACGAATCCGTGGATCTGGCGGTGCACGGGGAGGGCGAGGTCACCATTTGCGAGGTGCTGGATCAGATCCGTCGCCAGGAGGGGGGCGGACCACAGTTCCATGAGGACGGCATGCGTGAGGTGGCCGGGGTCAGCCTGCGTTCACGCCAGAACGGGTCGACCATCCTGCATGCCCCGCGCCGGATCCGCATGAAGCAGCCGGATCGGATTCCCTCTCCCTACGCGGAAGGCATCTTCGATGTCTACGATGGCCGCATTGATGCGGCGATTGTCGAAACCAATCGGGGTTGCCCCTTCGCCTGTACCTTCTGTGACTGGGGTTCGGCCACGAACGGCAAGGTCAGCAAGCTGGACATGGACCGCGTCCGGCAGGAAATCGAGTGGACGGGTCAGCATCGAGTCCCGGTACTCTGGGTGGCGGACGCCAATTTCGGCATGCTGCCGAGGGATGTGGAGATAGCCGGCTGGATTGCCGAGACGAAGCGTCGCTACGGTTACCCCCGGGAGGTGGTGGTGAACTACACCAAGAACGCCACCCGCCGCCTTGCCGACATCATCCGCATCCTGGGTGAGGGCGGCATCATCAGCCAAGGGATCATTTCCATCCAGACCTCGGATGAGCAGACCCTGGAGGTTATCAACCGCCAGAACATCAAGACCGAGAAATACGATGAGCTGATCCAGGTCTTTGCCGAGCAGGGTCTTCCCCTGTCCACGGACCTGATGATCGGGCTGCCCGGAATCACCGTGGAGGCCTTCGATCGCGACCTGCAGCGTTACATGGACGCTGATGTGGCGGTCAAGGCTTATCCCACCCAGCTTCTCCCCAACAGTCCCATGGCGGACCCCGGTTATCGCGCCCGCTACCAAATCGAGACGGACGAGAACGATTTCCTTATCGCCTGTTACAGCTACACTCCGGAAGAACTGCGGGCAATGAAGGATATCTTCGAAGTCTATGTTGCCTGCGAGGGCTACGGCACCCTGCGTTATGTGCGTCGCTATCTGCAATGGGAGCATGGTATTCGGGGTATTGATTTTCTGCATGCGGTATGGAACCGCGTGAGGCAGTCACCCGATGACTTTCCGGCGATCACCTGGGTACTGATGTTCTTCAATGCCAATAAGCGCATGCCGGGCGGCTGGCGGCGTTTCTATGATGAGATCGCCGACTTCATTCGTGAGCACTACGGCATCGGCCGGGACAGCGGCCTGGAGACCGCGTTGACGGTCAATGAGCTTGCCATGCCGGAGCCAGGCAGGCGGTATCCCGCTGAAGTGGCGCTGGAGCATGATTTCGTGCGCTGGTTCAAGGCCCGTAATCAGCAACAGCCCGTGCACGCCGAAGCGCTGACCGACCTGGGGCCGGGCCGGATCACTTTTGAGGATCCGGAGCATCTTTCCCTGTGGGGTGTGGCCGGCGAGCAGTACGATACCCATCAGTATTTCTGGGAACTTTTCTCGCCGGTGTCCAGGGCGCGGTCGGTGACCCTGGCTGGCGAAGCCGAAAATTCGCTTCAGTCACCCGCTGCCGGCGATGCGGCCGCCGGCTAGATCGGCCCGGCGAACGTGCGCAGACCGCTTTGCCGGCTCATCGGTCGTAATCACCGTCCTGATCGAGGTGCTTCCTCCTGAGTGTCAAACTTGTTGCAGAAAGCCGACCACTGGTCGCAAAACGGTTGTTTGAATGTTGCGTAAGTGTCTGTATTGCAAGAAAAAGGGTTGCTTTTCCCTTGGCTTTCCTTTTTTTTTGTCTTTTGCTACAGTCGGTTTGCTCTGGGATGAGCACGCATCAGAAGTGGCTCATCCGTTCCCATCAACCTTCCATACGCATAGGTAAAGAAGGTATTGGCATGCTCAATCGCACCAGTATGAAAATCGCAGGGGTAGCCGCGCTTGGCTTCGCGATTGCGGGTCTCTCCGTGGCCGGAACCCCTGAACCACTGAGGACATCCATTGATGTCGAACGGCAGATCAGCCAGTCCGCCGCAGCATCTCAACAACGTGTTGATCAGCTTGCGGACGAGACTCGCTCGATGCTGAATGATTATCTCGCTGTCCGTCAGCGTATCGACCGGCTCCGGGTCTACAACGACCAGGTGGAGCGTCTGATCCGTTCCCAGGAAGAAGAAAAACGTTCCCTGGAAGAACAGATCGAGGAAGTGGAAGTGGTCGAAACCGAGATCATCCCGCTGATGATCCGGATGATTGAGAGCCTTGAGCGCTTCGTGGAGCTGGACGTGCCCTTCCAGCCGGACGAGCGCCGCAATCGAATCGAGCGCCTGTGGGAAACCATGGACCGTTCCGACGTGACCATTTCCGAGAAATATCGGAATGTCATGGAGGCCTATCAGATCGAGGCCGAGTTCGGACGCGACATGGAAGCCTACCGCGGCATGCTGGAGATGAATGGCTCCGAGCGTAATGTGGATTTCCTGCGCGTAGGCCGCCTGCTGCTGGCCTACCAGACCCTGGATCGTGAAGAAACCGGGTTCTGGAACCCCGTCACTCGTGACTGGGAGCGCCTGCCGGATCGCTATCGCAGCTCCATCAACGAGGGTATCCGTATCGCGCGCCAGCAGGCCGCCAGTGACATCCTGCAACTTCCTGTCCCGGCTCCGGAGCGTGTGCAATGAATTTCTTCAAACGTAGCCTTATTCTCTTCAGCCTGATGGCCGTTGCCGCTCCGGTGATGGCCGACAACCAGCCGACCACGCTGGACGAGCTGCTGCAGCAGGTTCGGGAGGCCCGGACGGAAGCAGCGCAGAAGAACCGTGAGCGTGAGCGTCGTTTCATCGAGGCCCGTAACGAGCAACAGCAGATGCTGGAAGAGGCTCGTCGCGAACACGAGCGCGAGGAAGCCCGGCGTGATCGACTGTCACGAACCTTCGAGGAAAACGAAGGCATCCTGACGGAGCTCAACGACCGCCTGCAGACCCGCATGGGCACGCTGGGCGAGCTCTCGGGCGTGGTGCGCCAGATGTCCGGTGACGCTCAGGGCATCGTTCGCAACTCCATTGTCTCGGCGCAGTTGCCGGCACGGGGTGACCAGGTGGCCCGCCTTGCGGAAGGGCGTGCGCTGCCCTCCATTGCCCAGCTGGAAAGCCTCTGGTTCCTTTTCCAGGAGGAAATGACCGAGTCCGGCAAGGTGGTCAAGTATCCCAGCACAATCGTGCGTGCTGACGGTACCCGTGAGGACGTAGACGTGGTTCGCGTGGGTGTGCACAACACCATCTACAATGACCGCTTCCTGCGCTACCTTCCGGAAACCGGCCAGCTCGTGGAGCTGGGTCGCCAGCCGGCCGGTCGCTACCGCAGCATGGCGCAGAATCTCTACAATGCCGATTCCGGCGACATTGTCGCCATGGCGGTGGACCCGTCCCGCGGCAGCCTGCTCGCACTGCTGATCCAGACACCCTCCCTGGGTGAGCGCATCCAGCAGGGTGGTGCGCCCGGTTACGTCATCATCGCCCTGGGTATCATCGGTCTGCTGCTCGTGATCGAGCGCCTGATCTTCCTGACCATGGCCGGTCAGCGCATCAAGGCCCAGGTCGGTACCGGCAAGCCCAACCCGAACAACGCCCTTGGCCGCGTGATGGGTGCCTATGCCGAAAACAAGGATGACGACATCGAGACCCTGGAGCTCAAGATCGACGAGGCGATCCTGAAGGAAACCCCGGCGCTTGAAGCGCGTCTGGGTGCGATCAAGATCATCTCCGCCGTGGCTCCGTTGCTGGGTCTGCTGGGTACCGTGGTGGGTATGATCCGTACCTTCCAGATGATCACCCTGTTCGGCGCCGGTGACCCGCAGCTGATGGCGGATGGTATCTCCCAGGCCCTCATGACCACGGCCATGGGCCTGACCGTTGCCATTCCGCTGGTTCTGCTTCACGCCGTTGTGGCTGCCCAGAGCAAGCGTCTGGTGCAGATCCTTGAAGAGCAGAGCACCGGTATCATTGCGACACATGCGGACAAGAAGAAATGATCTGGATTGCTGAGTCATTCGCGGCTCTCCGGGACTTCTTTGAAGCCGGCGGGGATGTGCTCTGGGCCATCCTGGTTGTCACCATCATGCTCTGGACGCTGATCCTGGAGCGCCTGTGGTACTTCCGGATGATCCAGCCCGCCAAGACCCGGAAGGCGCTGGAAGCCTGGAACAACATGTCGGACCATGACAGCTGGTATGCACGCCAGATCCGCGAGCAGCTGTTATCCGAGATCCGGGTGGACTCCGGTCAGTTCATCTTCTACATCAAGACCATGGTGGCCGTGCTGCCCCTTCTGGGGCTGCTCGGCACCGTGACCGGTATGATCCAGGTCTTCGATGTCATGACGGTACTCGGAACCGGCAACCCCCGTGCGATGGCCGGTGGCGTATCGGCCGCCACCATCCCGACCATGTCGGGCATGGTTGCCGCCCTCTCCGGCCTCTATTTTGGCGCCAGTCTGGACAAGCGCGCCAAGGTGGAGGTGGAGAGAGCCGCCGACCTGCTCCGTTACCATTAAGGGTTAGTGATCAATGCGGCGTAAACACCGAAGACAAGAGGAAAGCGCGGAGGTCAATGTCACGCCACTCCTGGACATCGTGTTCATCATGCTGATCTTCTTCATCGTGACAGCATCATTTGCACGTGAATTCGGGATTGACGTTGACCGGCCCTCTGACGAGCCGGCCGAGGTTCAGCAGGAAGTGGACGTGATCTTCGTCGAAATTACCGCGACGGGTCAGATCCAGGTGGATGGACGCACGGTGGACATCCGTGCGGTTCAGGCCAACGTCCAGAACCTGCTGTCCGCCAACCCGGATGCTCCCGTGGTCGTTTCTTCCCACGCGGATGCCGAGTCCGGCCTGCTCGTGCGGGTGATCGACCAGGCACGTCGTGCCGGCGCGGAGAATGTTTCAATCGCCACTAACTGACGGGGCAATCCGCCCCGTCAGGGCGTCTGACAGATGGATTGAACATGGCCAGAAGACAGGTACAAGCAGAGGCCGAGACCGAAGAAGAGATCAACATGACCCCGATGCTCGACATCGTGTTCATCATGCTGATCTTCTTCATCGTGACCAGCTCCTTCATCCGGGAAACGGGGATTGATCCCCTGCGGCCGGATGCGGAAACCGCCGTGGAGCAGGCCCGGGGCAACATTCTGATCGGGATTGCGCCCAATGGCGATATCTGGATGAACCAGGAACAGATCGAGCTCGGGCAGGTTCGTCCCATGGTGGAAGACATGCTTTCCCAGAACCCTGAAAGCAGTGTTGTTGTCGTATCTGATGAGACTGCCCGAACCGGCCGCGTCATCGAGGTGATGGATGAGGTCCGGCGAGCGGGAGTGATGGATATCGCCATCGCCACTGAAGGGCAGGGAGGTCAGCTATGATTCGTTTCATTGTCGCGCTGTTGGGGGGTGCCGTGGTTGCGGTGCTGCTCTTCTTTGCCATGCAGCGCATGATCATGACCGACGAGGACGGTGCACCCAGCCTGGACCGAGGCGAGCGGATTGATTTCATACGCGTCGAACGCGATGAACGAGTGCGTGAGCGTGAGCGCCGGCCGCCGGAAGAGCCTCAGGAGCCGGATCAGCCACCGCCGCCGCCGGAAATGCAGATCCAGCAGGATCAGCCGCCCCAGACCCAGCTGGATTTCGACATGCCCCGCCTGGATATCCCCATGGGTATGGAAGGTGGCGCCTTCATTGGGCGTGGTGGACAGGCCCAGGGCTCGGGGGACGGAGATGTCATTCCCATTGTCCGGGTGGAGCCCCAGTGGCCCCGGGAAGCCCTGGTTCAGGGTATCGAGGGTTGGGTACGGATCGAGTTCACCATTCGTGAAGATGGTTCCGTGGCTAATCCACGGGTGATCGAATCCGAGCCGAGGCGGGTCTTTGACCGGGCCGCGCTGCGGGCCATCCAGCGCTGGCGCTTCCGTCCCCGAATCGTCGACGGGCGCCCTGTCGAGCGGCAGGCCACACAGACCATCGAATTCAACCTGGAGGACGCACAATGAAGGCGGATCGTTTTAACGTCTCTGAGAAGCGTCGACCCAGTCTCTTTGTTGGCGCCCTGGTAACGGGCTTGCTGCTGTTGTTCCTCGCGGGGCCGGTTCTGGCTCAGGGGCTGATGACGCAGCAGACCTATAATCGACTTGAGCGCATTCATGACCTCATGGACGAAGACGAGTTCGAGGAAGCGCTCAATCGCCTTGGGACAGCGCGGGAACGGGCCCAGAATGATCATGAGCGGGCGATTATTGCCCAATTGGCAGGTCACCTGCACATCATGCTTGAAAACTACCGGGAGGCGCTTGAGGAGTTTGAGCGTTCGGTGGAGTTTGAGAATGGTCTGCCGGAGGATCCGCTGCTCAACACCATTTCCAATATCGCCCAGCTCCATATTCAGTTCGAGAATTATGAGAAAACACTGGATTATGTGAATCGCTATCTGCGTATCGTCGAGAACTCTGACGAGAAAGAGGATGCGCCTTCGCGAATCTATGTGATCGGTGCTCAGGCGAATATGTCGCTGGACAACATGCGCGCTGCGTTGCCCTTCATCACCCGAGCCATCGAGCTGGAGGATGAACCGCGGGAATCCTATTATCGGGTCAAGCGTGGTATCGAGTTTGAGCTGGAGGATTATCGCGCAGCACGGGGCACGCTGGAATCGATGATCGGCTACTGGCCGGATAATATGGAATACTGGTTCCAGCTGTTCAGTCTTAACGTGGAACTGGAGGAGGAAGAGCGAGGCTTGAGCGTACTCAAGCTGGCTCATCGTAAGGGCCTGTTCGAGCGGGAGACTCATTACGTCAACCTGTACCGCATGTACATGCTTCAGGAGTCACCCTTTGAGGCAGGGCAGGTGCTCCAGGAAGGCCTCGACAACGGTACCGTTGAGCACAAGGTCCAGCATATCGAAATGCTGTCCCGCGCCTGGATTCAGGCGCAAGAGCATGATCGGGCGGTAGAGGTTCTGAATGTGCTGGCAGAAATGAAGGATACCGGTGATCCGGAGCTGACCATCGCGCAGATTGCCCAGGAACGGGCGCACTGGGAAGATGCCTATTCCGCCGCCATGCGGGCCTATGAGAAAGGCGGCCTGGATGAGCCGGGTCGGGCGCTGTTGCTCGCCGGCCGGGCGGCTGCCGAAATGAAGGACTACGACGAGGCTCTGGCGGCCTTTGAAGCGGCAACCAATTATGAAGATGCCCGCAATCAGGCCCGACAGTGGCTCAGCTACATCGAGGAAGAACGTGCGATCATGAGCAATCGCTGAGCCGGCGTCATTCGTCGAGCCAACGATCATGGCACGGCCAGGAAACACCCCGCCCAGGCGGGGTGTTTTTTTTTTGCTTCCACCTGTGCATCCGGGAAGGCTGTATGGAGCTTCCGATTGACCCATTCACAGCCGCAGCCGATTCCACTCTTCACACTGACACAAGAACCGTCGATGCCTTCAGTCGGTATCGCGGCGAGTGCCTTCCCTTTCTGAATCAGTGGATCCTCAGGCTGTGCGAACTTCCTAACACGGAAAGCCGTGAACGCGGGATTCAGGTTTGAGGGCGGCCACTCCCATCCATCAGATCCGGTTCATCGAGATCACGCAGGATGGCAGCCCTGGCTTCGGCCTGAAGTGACGCTCGCTCCTCACGCCCCCCGCCACGCGGGTAAATGGCTGGATGAATCTGAACGAAGAGTGTTCCGGGCAGTGGGGCCAGTGATTTGGCCGGCAGGGCCCGTCGGCTGCCCCTGATCGTGATGGGCAGAACCGGAACCTGTGCCCGGGCCGCCGTGACGAAGGCACCGCTCCGGAACGGAAGCAGGCCCGTCTTGCGCTTGAAGGTCCCTTCCGGAAAGATGCCCAGCGCATCGCCCGCCGCCGTGTGTTCCAGCAGGCGGCGGGTATCGCCGCGGTCGGCCCGTTTTCGGTTTTCCACGAACAGGGAGTCCAGTCGGCGCAGCAACAGGCCGGCGATGGGGACCGCGGCCATCTCCTTCTTGATGACGAAGGCGAAGCGGGGAGGTAGCAGGGCCGTGAGGATGATTCCGTCCAGATAGGAGGCGTGGTTGGCGACGACCACGCAGGCACCGGCTGGCTGCCGCTGTGCGCCGTGAACCTGCGCTCGCAGGCCCAGCAGCCGCAGCAGTACGCGCGCTGACCAGCGGGCCAGGTTTCGACGCCGCGCCAGGCCCGGTGTCACGATGATCAGGGCCGCCAGAGGAAGGCTCCACAGAAGCGTGACTGACCAGCACCAGGGTGCCAGCAGAGCAGCGATGAATTTTTCCCTGGCGCTGCGAATGTCGCTCAGTGGCACGGAGGGGTTTAATTTTGACATAATATCTGGATAATCAGACTGAGTCGCTCGAATTAAGGAATTGGAATGACCCAGAAACCGGATTTTCGCCCTCACCGTGATCAGCAGTCGATTGAACGCTTTCTCGATGCCATGTGGGTCGAGAAGGGACTTTCCGATAACACTCTGGCGGCCTATCGCGCTGACTTGCAGAATCTGTCACGTTGGGCGACAGACCTTGGCCGGACGGTTGAATCACTGGACCGAGAAGACATTCTGGAGTTTCTGGCCTGGCGAGTCCAGGGTGGTGCCCGCCCTCGCTCGACGGCACGCCAGCTTTCCAGCATTCGCCGTTTTTACCGCTATCTGGTGCGCGAGAATGTTCGCGGCGACGATCCCTCTGCCGAGATCGAAATGCCGCGCCTCGGGCGCCCCTTGCCCAAATCACTGGGCCAGGAAGAAGTCGAGGCATTGCTGGCGGCACCGGATACGCGACAGCCGCTGGGGCTCAGGGATCGTGCCATGCTGGAGATGCTCTACGCCACCGGCCTTCGGGTTTCCGAACTGGTTGGCCTGCGTGTTGATCAGGTCAATCTTCGCCAGGGTGTGATCCGGATCCTCGGCAAGGGGGATCGGGAACGACTGGTACCGATCGGTGAGGAAGCCCAGGCCTGGTTGCAGCGTTTCGTTGAGCAGGCCCGGGCAGAGCTTCTGGGTGGCCGTCAGAGCCCCCATATGTTTCCCACACGGCGCAGTGATTGCATGACACGGCAGGCCTTTTGGCACATCATCAAGCGGTACGCGCAGAAAGCCGGCATCTCGCGCGGGCTGTCACCCCATACCCTGCGTCATGCCTTCGCCACCCATCTGCTGAACAATGGGGCGGATCTGCGCGTGGTCCAGATGTTGCTTGGACACAGCGATGTGTCCACTACACAGATCTATACCCACATTGCCCGGGAACGTCTGAAATCCCTGCACCAGGCCCACCACCCACGGGGGTGAGGGTGGTGGCCCGCCGATCACCCTATTGGCGATTTTCCCGGGACTGGAGCTCGTTCACGAGCCGAGCCACGGGCATGTAGCCACGAATCATGTGACCGGATTCCGTCACCAGCGCCGGCGTGCCGGTTACCTGCATCTGACGGCCCAGTGCAAAGTGTTCTTCGGTCGGGGTATCTTCACAGCGCTCCGCTTCCGGTGTGCCGCCACTCTTGGCATGATCCATGGCCTCATGACGGTCATCGGAGCACCAGACACGATCGGATTTGTCCCAGGCCGCACTCTCGGGGCCACCCCGCGGGTAGAAAAGATAGTCCACCGTGATCCCGGCTTCATTGAGCGCTTCCATGTCCCGGTGCAATTGACGGCAGTAGCCGCAATCGATGTCCGTGAAAACCGTCAGACGAAATTGCTCATCGTCAGCGGTGAAGGTGATCTTGCGTGAATCCGGCACCGTTTCCAGGGCAGCGGCCCTGGCCTCGGCGCGGGTGGCTTCGGTCAGGTTACGGCGGGATTCCAGCTCGATCAGATCACCCTGGATCAGGTATTGGCCATTTTCATCCAGGTAGACCACTTCCGGGCCGATGCGAAGGACCCAGAGCCCGTCGATGGGGGTGGGTTCAAGCTGGTCCGGCACGACCTGAAGGTCCGGGAGATGTTCATTCAGTCCGTTGATGATCCGTTCCCGCGTATCCGGGTTTCCGGCATGGGCTGCCCCAGCCAACAGGCAGCTGAACAGGACGAGGAATTTCGACAATCTGATCACGGTGCATTGCTCCCAAATAATGTTGCGCTCTGCAGGCTATCAGGAAGTGGCTGCCGCCGCCATGTTCCCACAAGCCGTAGCTGACTCCCGGCTTTTTGACCACGTAATTCATTCACAGTGCGGCGGTATCCGACCAGCGTTCATATTCCGGGTGCCGGCGGAAGCCCGGCAAGATGGCGAACTTCCCGGACATAGGCCTGCTCATCCGGTGGCAGGCCCTGCCGCTGGGCATCCCAGAGGATCCGACCCAGTATCTCCATGATTTCGTGTTCCGCCCCCATGACGCTGCCGCGGCGCTGCACGAGTGTGCGGTGGGCTTCACGCAGGCCGGGCGGACGATCCGCCGCAATCTGCTCGCGGATGGTGATGTGCATGCCCATGTGCAGAAACGGGTTTTCTTCCCCGCTGTCAGGTGTCCATTCCCGGGCAACGCTGTCCGGCCCCTGTTCGAGCAGCGCATGGTACTCCGGGTGTTCCTCGATCACGTCGGCGATGATGCGCTCCAGGTCCTGTAAAGCCTCACCGCTTCGGGCCCGGGCCCAGGTGCGCAGGAACATCTGACGAATCTGATCTCGGTTGGCGTCGAACATAAATTCAGTTCCCAGTTCCCAGTGGGGCTGTGCCCACGAAATTGCCGTGCCGCTCAGGCAAGGACCCGATAACGCCAAGCCTCAATTGGGCAGCGCTCTATCAGGGAGCAGTAGGCAGTTCGGCGGGTACGGCCCGCTGTTCACTGGGAACTGCTCACTGTTCACTTCTCATGGTGGGTTTCTCCGGCCATTCACACAGGTCTGCAATCGGGCAATGAAAGCAGTCGGGCTTGCGTGCCTTGCAGACATAGCGGCCGTGCAGGATCAGCCAATGGTGGGCGTCCTGCTTGAATTCATCGGGCGTCACCTTCAGCAGCTTCTCTTCCACGGCCAGAACCGTCTTGCCTGGTGCCAGGCGCGTGCGGTTGGAGACGCGGAAGATGTGAGTGTCCACGGCGATGGTGGGCTGGCCGAAGGCCGTGTTGAGTATCACGTTGGCTGTTTTTCGGCCCACGCCGGGCAGGGCCTCGAGCGAGGCGCGGTCCCGTGGGACCTCGCCGCCGTGCTCTTCCAGCAGGATGCGGCAGGTCTTGATCAGATTGGCCGCCTTGCTGTTGAACAGGCCAATGGTCTTGATGTACTCCTTCAGCCCGTCCTCGCCCAGCGCCAGAATGGTCTCCGGCCTGTTGGCCACCGGAAACAGCCGGGCCGTGGCCTTGTTGACACCCACATCCGTCGCCTGGGCCGAAAGCAGCACTGCAACCAGCAGTTCAAAGGGGCTGCTGTAGTTGAGTTCGGTGGTCGGGGCTGGGTTGGCGGCTCGCAGGCGTTCGAATATCGCCACGCGCTTGTCCCGGTTCATGCTCGCGCCTCCCGGCTTTGCCTCACGCGAGATTTCCGTTGACGGCTGTCCAGCCAGTTCTTTGCCGCCACCAGCAGGCCCAGGCCGATGAAGGCCCCCGGCGGCAGCACGGCCAGCAGCAGGCCGTCATAGGCCGGTATGGGGCGCAGAGTCAGATCCACGGCGGTACCGAACATCATCTCCGCACCCTGGAGCAGGGTGCCCTGGCCAATGAGCTCACGCATCGCCCCCAGTACGACCAGCACGGCGGTGAAGCCCATGCCCATGGACAGGCCATCCGCAAAGGCCCTTGGCACCGGGTTGCGTGAAGCGAAGGCTTCGGCGCGGCCGATGATGGTGCAGTTGGTGACGATCAGCGGAATGAAGATACCCAGCACCCGGTAGAGGTCGTGGAAAAAGGCGTTCATGACCAGTTCCACGGCGGTCACCAGGGAGGCAATGATCAGGACGAAGACCGGAATTCGCACTTCGGGGTGCACGGCGTGGCGAATGAAGGACACCGCCAGGTTGGAGCCGACCAGTACGATGGTGGTGGCAATGCCCAGGCCGAGACCGTTCACCGCCGTACCGGTCACCGCCAGCAACGGGCACAGGCCCAGCAACTGCACCAGGCCGGGGTTGTTCGTCCACAGACCCTCACGGGCGATGTCGCGATAATTCGACATAAACAAGTGAACAGTGAACAGTTCCCAGTGAACAGTGGGACCGTGCCCGGGGATCTGCCATGCAGCTTCGGCGAAGCCTCGACCACTTTATGGCAGGATACGGTAAAAGCCTATCTGGAAACAGAAGACGGCTCGTTGGCACGGCCCGCTGTTCACTGGGAACTGTTCACTGGGAACTGTCCTCCTTCCTCGGGATCTTCAGGGAAAATCAGGCTCCGATTCTCGTCGAAGTATACCAAACCCCGATGCACGGCCCGGACCACCGCGCGCGGCGTGATGGTCGCACCGGTGAACTGGTCGAACTGGCCGCCATCGGCTCTGACCTGCCATTTTCGGTCCGGATCCTCACCCAGCCTTCGGCCTTCAAAGCCGTGAATCCAGTCCGAGCGACGGGTTTCAATGGGATCGCCCAGGCCCGGGGTTTCCGCGTGTCGGGTGACGCGTACGCCGGCCAGCCGACCATCCACATGCACGCCCATCAGAAGATGGATGGGCCCGCCATAACCGTCCGGAGCGACAAGCGGAAATATTGCAGCAACGGCTTGACCGTCCAGGTAGGCCCGATGGATGACGACGGGAGCGGCCACATTGAGCCCACTCACCTTCTCCAGCTCGACGGTATCGGCCACCAGGTCATTGTCATAGGCATCCGCCGGCAGGATTTCCTGCAGGCTCGCCAGCCGCGCCCGGCGTTCGTTCTCCACGATACGCTCCCGGGTCAGCTGTTCGGTCAGGGCCACCAGACCCCCGCCCACCACGGCAAACGCCGCCAGCAGCCCGGCGCTGATGGCCATGGAGCGGAGCAGTTTGGATTTCTGTGTGTCCATGACCGAGTTCCCGTTTTGGTGGTAGCGGGTATATTGTGGGTTCCCAGTTCCCAGTTCCCAGTTCCCAGTTCCCAGTTCCCAGTTCCCAGCAGGCCGTGCCCAGTCAGCTATCTGCTGTTTCCTGATAGTCCCCTGCCCGATTGAGGTTTGGTGCTGCCGGGGTCTTGCCGAAGCGGCACGGCAGATTGCTTTGGGCGCGGCCGGCTGTTCACTGGGAACTGTTCACTTCGTTCCATAAACCCTGGGCTTGGTATAGCGGTCGATCAACGGCACGGCCAGGTTCATCAGCAAGACCGCGAAGGCCACCGCGTCCGGGTACCCGCCCCAGGTGCGAATGACGTAGATCAGCACACCGATGCCGGCACCGTAGATCAGGCGGCCCAGCCGGGTGGTGGCCGCGGAAACCGGATCCGTCGCGATGAAGAAGGCGCACAGCAGGGCGGCGCCGCTGAAGAGGTGAAAGGCGGGCGAGGCATGACTGCCCGGGTCCAGCAGATAGAAAAACGTCGCCGGTGCCAGCAGGCCGGCCAGCACCGCCACCGGAATCTGCCAGCGGATCACCCGCATGTAGATCAGCCACAGACCGCCTATGATGACCCCGTTGCCGATCCATTCCCAGCCATAGCCGCCCAGGTCGCCAAAACGCGGATCCATGGTGATTTCGGCGACGGTGCGCGCCATGCCCAGTTCCGTCTTCATCACATCCAGGGGAGTGGCCCGGCTGATGGCGTCCACGGTGGCCGCGGCCGGAAGATCTCCGGTCAGGATGGCCACGAGCTGTGCCCAGGCGCCGGGGAACTGTCCATCGTCCACCAGTTGCCGGGGTGGCAGCCACTGGGTCATTTCCACCGGAAAGGAAATCAGCAGCACCACATAGCCGGCCATGGCCGGGTTGAAGGGGTTGTGCCCGAGGCCCCCGTATAGATGCTTGGCGAAGATGATGGCGAAGCCCGCGCCCGTCGCCGTGATCCACCAGGGCGTGGTGGGCGGCAGGCAGAAGGCCAGCAGTACCGCGGTGACGATGGCGCTGAGATCCAGCAGGTGGCGCTGGATGGGTTTGCCGCGCAGATGGAGCATCAGCACTTCGGCCGCCACGGCCACGGCCGAAGCGATGAGGATATTGAAAACGATGCCCCAGCCGAAGAACCAGACCCAGGCGAGCAGGGCCGGTACCAGTGCCAGCAGCACCCGCAGCATCACGGTAGTGACTGAATTCTGCGGCGCCAGATGGGGCGCCGGGCCGGTGGCAAATCGCATCAGTTGTCCTTCTGCTCCCCATCCCGCCGCTTGCGGGCCTTGACCCGGGACATGATGGCATCAATCTCGGATTTTACCGACTCGTCCCCTTTCTTCTTCTCCGCCAGCGCCGCCTTTTTCTCTTCCAGGCGGCGCCTCTTCGCTTCGGCTTCCCGGGCCAGACGAGCCTGACGTTCTTCGTAGCGTCGGCGCGCGAGATCGGACTTGCGTCGTTCCTGCTCCCGAGCCCAGGTCTCGGTCTTGGCGGCCCGGAAATACTGCACCAGAGGAATGTGACTGGGGCAGACCACATCGCAGCAGCCACATTCGATGCAATCGAAGAGGTGATGGTTGGCGGCTTCTTCCAGGTCACGGTCACGGGCGTGCCAGTAGATCTGCTGTGGCAGCAAGCCCGCCGGGCAGACTTCGGCACATTCCCCGCATCGAATGCAGGGCATGGCGTCTTTTTCGCCGACCACTTCATCGTCACTGGCCGCCAGGATGCAGGTGCTGCCCTTGACGACTGGTACCTCGTCGCTGGCCAGGGCGAAACCCATCATGGGCCCGCCCATGATCAGGCGGCTGACCCGGTCGGTGTAGCCGCCGCAGAAGGCGATCAGCTCGGATACCGGCGTGCCAAGACGGGCAATCACGTTGCGCGGTTGTGCCACGCCTTCCCCGCTGACCGTGACCACCCGCTCGGTGAGTGCCTCACCATGAAAGACAGCACGCCAGGCCGCCAGCGCCGTGGCCACGTTGTGGCAGATGGCGCCTACGTCGATGGGCAGGCCGCCACTGGGCACTTCCCGGCCCAGCAGTGTCTGTATCAACTGTCGTTCGCCTCCTTCCGGGTACACCGTGGGCACGGCCACTCGCCGGATGCGTTCGTCACCGGCGTTGTCGATGGCCGCGTCCACGGCGGCCATCGCTTCGGGCGTGTCCGACTCAATGGCCACCAGAGCCTGCGGGCAGTCCAGGGCGGTCAGCATCAACTGAACACCGGCAACGACTTCTTCCGAGCGCTCACGCAGCAGCATGTCGTCACAGCTGATATAGGGTTCGCACTGGGCACCGTTGATGATCAGGACCTCGGCCTTGCGACCGCCGGTGGGATTGAGTTTCACATGGGCGGGAAAGGCGGCCCCACCCAGGCCGGCCACACCGCATTCCCGCAGGCGGTTGCGCAGGCGCGAGGGATGAACACTAGCCGGATCCCGGATGGGTTCCCGCTCCGGGGCCGGTTCGTCCATACCATCGGCCTCGATCACGATGCAATCCGCCAGCAGCCCGGAAGGGTGCGGGATGGGACGGGGCAGAATGGCCGTCACCGTGCCCGATGTGGGGGCATGGATGGGCAGGCTGAGATAGCCCTCGGCGCGGGCAATGACCTGCCCCCGCAGAACGCGCTCACCGACGGCCACCACCGGCTCGGCCGGATCCCCCTCATGCTGCAGCAGGGGCAGTACGTACTCGAAGCCCAGCGGCAACCGCACCAGCGGCTGCGCGGTGGACTGATCCTTGCGCGGATCCAGCGAAAGACCGCCGGGGAATCCGTGTAGTGAGTGGGGGCTGTCCATTCGCTTGCCGTTTGTCTGCTGTGGGGGAAGGCCTAGTCTGCCGTCCCTGTGTGGGGAAGTGAACAGTTCCCAGTTCCCAGTGAACAGCAGGCCGAGCCCAAAAATTCTGCTGTGCCGCTTCGGCAAGGCCCCGGCAACGCCAAGCCTCAATCAGGCAGCAGCCTACCAGGAAACAGTAGGCAACTCAGTGGGCACGGCCTGCTGTTCACTGGAAACTGTTCACTGTTCACTCCGCCATTCCCGGGTTTCATCCGGGAATGGCGGTTTCCAGTCACTGATGCCCTTGCGGCGGGGAACCATGTCAATGCAGTCCACCGGGCAGGGTTCGATGCACAGGTCACAGCCGGTGCATTCCTCTTCGATGACTGTGTGCATCTGTTTGGCCGCGCCCAGGATGGCGTCCACCGGGCAGGCCTGGATGCATTTTGTGCAGCCGATGCAGACATCCTCGTCGATCACCGCCACGGTGGGGGCCGCTTCTTCTCCGTTCTCGGGATTCAGTGGCTTGGCTTCCCGATCCAGCAAGTCGGCCAGGGCGGCAATGGTGGTCTCGCCACCGGGCGGGCACTGATTGATGTCCGCCTCGCCACTGGCAATCGCCTCGGCATAGGGCCGGCAGCCGGGAAAGCCGCATTGCCCGCACTGGGTCTGGGGCAGCAGCGCATCCACCTGATCGGCCACGGGATTGCCCTCGGTGCGAAAACACACCGAGGCAAACCCCAGCACCAGCCCGAAGGCGGCGGCAAGACCCGACAATGTGAGTACGGCTTCGATCATGGTGCTTCTAGTTGGCTCCAGTGTGTGTTGCTGATGGGGTGCCAATCAGGGGGTAAATAGTGAACAGTCCCCAGTTCCCAGTGAACAGCAGGCTGTGCTCGCTCAGCTGCCTACTGTTTCCTGGTAGGCTGCTGCCTTATTTCAACTTGGGGTTGCCGGAGCCTTGCCGAAGCGGCACGGCAAACTCGCGGGTACGGCCTGCTGTTCACTGGGAACTGTTCACTATCTTCACCCCGCAACCAGCCCCGAAAAGCCCATGAACGCCAGTGACATCATCCCCGCCGTGATCAGACCGATGGCCGCGCCCCGGAAGGGGGTGGGCACGTCGGCAGCGGCGAGGCGCTCACGCAGGCCGGCAAACAGGATTAGCACAAGACAGAAACCGGCCGCGGCGCCAAAGCCGAAGATCACCGATTCGAAAAAGCCATGGGCTTCCTGCACATTCAGCAGCGCGACGCCCAGTACCGCGCAATTGGAGGTAATCAGGGGCAGAAAGATGCCCAGCACCTGGTAGAGCAATGGACTGGTCTTGCGGACCACCAGTTCCGTGAACTGCACCACCCCGGCAATGATCAGAATGAAGGCGATGGTGCGCAGGTACTCCAGCCCCAGCGGGGCCAGCAGGTAGGTGTTCACCAGATAACCCGCCACCGAGGCAATGGTCAGCACGAAGGCCGTGGCCAGGGCCATGCCGGCGGCCGTCTCCAGCTTGCGCGACACCCCCATGAAGGGGCAGAGGCCCAGGAACTGAACCAGCACGAAATTGTTCACCAGCACGGTCGCCAGGAGAATTAACGCCAGTTCGGTCATGTGTCACCTTTCAGGTGAAGTGAACAGTTCCCGAGGGGAGTTCCCAGTGAACAGTTCCCAGTGAACAGTGGGGCCGTGCCAACCGGACGGCCTACAGTTTCCTGAGAGGCCGCTTCCGCATTAAGACTTGATATTACGCGGGCCTCGTCGAAGCGGTACGGTCTCTTCGCGGGCACGGCCCCACTGTTCACTGGGAACTGCTCACTGGGAACTTCATTTAACGCGCATCCCCGGTTTCGCCCCCGAATCCGGTTCCAGAATATGCAGGCTGTTGCCGTCACCGGCCGCCAGCACCATGCCTTCGGACATTCCGAAGCGCATCTTGCGCGGCTTGAGGTTGGCCACCATGACGGTCAGCTTGCCTTCCAGCTCTTCCGGGCTGTAGGCGGACTTGATGCCGGCGAAGACCTGGCGGGTCTCGCCGCCGATGTCGAGCTGCAGGCAGAGCAGCTTGTCGGCGCCTTCCACGTGATCGGCCTTGACGATTCTGGCCACGCGCAGGTCCACCTTCATGAAATCATCAATGGTGCATTCCGGGGCGAGATCATCCACGGCCTTCTTCTCCTCTGGCTTGTTCTTTTGCTTGCCGGCATCGGCGGCGGTCTGGGCCTCGAGGTTTTCCTTCGAGGCCTCCAGCAAACGGTCGATCTGTTCCGGCTCCACGCGGGTGAGCAGGGGCTTGAACTTGCGAATCTCGTGATTGAGCAGGGGCTCGCCCAGGTCCCGCCACTGTGGGGCCTCGATATTGAGAAAGTGCTCGGCGCGCTCGGCCAGGGCGGGCACCACCGGACGCAGGTAGCCGGTCAGCACCCGGAACAGGTTGAGCGCGGCGGTGCAGATGGCCTGAACCTCGGCCAGCTTCGAATCATCCTTGGCCAGGGTCCAGGGCGCCTTCTCGCTCACGTACTGGTTCACCCGGTCGGCCAGGGCCATGATCTTGCGCATGGCCTGGGAGAAGGCACGACGCTCGTAGTCCGCGGCGATTTCCTCGGCCGCGGCCACCACTTCCTGGTACAGGGCCTGCCCCTCGGGATCCATTTCCCCGCCCAGGCGGTTGTCGAATTTCTTGCGCACGAAGCTGGCGGTGCGGCTGGCGATGTTGACCAGCTTGCCCACCAGGTCCGAGTTCACCCGGCTGGTGAAATCGGCCAGGCTGAGATCAATGTCCTCCACCCGGTCGGAGAGCTTGGCGGCGAAGTAATAGCGCAGGTATTCCCCGTCCAGGTGATCCAGCCAGCTGCGGGCCTGGATGAAGGTACCCCGGGACTTGGACATCTTTTGCCCGTCCACGGTGAGAAAGCCGTGGGCCCAGACGGCGGTGGGCCGGCGAAAGCCCGCCCCGTGCAGGATGGCCGGCCAGAACAGGGCGTGGAAGTAGATGATGTCCTTGCCGATGAAGTGATAGACCTCGGTCCTGTCTTCCTGCCCGGCGGCCCAGAAGTCGTCGAAGTTCAGGTCTTCCCGGCGATCGCAGAGCTGGCGGAAGCTGGCCATGTAGCCCATGGGCGCATCCAGCCAGACATAGAAATACTTGCCGGGGGCATCGGGGATCTCGAAGCCGAAGTAGGGGGCATCCCGGGAGATGTCCCAGTCCTGCAGGCCGGCGTCGAACCATTCCCGCAGCTTGGCCGAGACCGCCTCCTGCAGGTTGTTCTGCACCTTGCCATCGGCCCCGGTCCACTCCCGCAGCATGGCCTCGAAGTTGCCCAGGCGGAAGAAGTAGTGCTCGGATTCGCGCTCCACCGGGGTGGTGCCGGAGACCACCGACACCGGGTTCTTGAGCTCGGCGGGGGAGTAGGTGGCCCCGCACACCTCGCAGGAATCTCCGTACTGGTCCTCGGCCCCGCACTTCGGGCATTCGCCGCGGATGAAGCGGTCCGGCAGGAACATGCCTTCCTGCTCGTCATAGGCCTGGCGGATGGTGCGGGCCTCGATGTGGCCCCCTTCGCGCAGGCGCTTGTAGATGGTCTCCGCCAGCGTCCGGTTCTCGTCGGAGTGGGTGGTGTGGTAGTTGTCGAAATCCACCCGGAAGGCGTCGAAATCCGCCTTGTGGCTCTTGGCGAAGCGCGCGATCAGCTCTTCCGGCGCGATTCCCTCCTGGCGGGCCTTGAGCATGATGGGCGTGCCGTGGGCATCCTCGGCGCAGACATAGTGACACTCGTGCCCGCGCATCTTCTGGAAGCGCACCCAGATATCGGTCTGGATGTACTCCAGCATATGGCCCAGGTGCAGGGGGCCATTGGCATAGGGCAGGGCGCTGGTCACGAGTATCCGGCGTCGCTGGTCGCTCATGGGCGGACGGGCTCCGGTTGAATTGGGGAAAATGGCGGAAAATCAAGCCCCTTATTATGCCATAGGCTGAGATGGGTCTGGGAAACCTTGCTGTGCTGGCGACACGCTGGAACTGGCCCCCTGTAGGCGCGGATTCATCCGCGCAATGATCGCAGCTGCCGTTTGATTCTCTATTGGGCGACGTGGCAATCCGAAACCCACCTTATGGAACAGGCCAACGTCGGATTCCAACCATTGCGCGGATGAATCCGCGCCTACCAGGGGGAGTTCGCCGTAGCCGTGGCGAATTCCCGCCCCGGTATTTGCTAGAATGCCGCCACCTCCCAACGACACCCCGGAAGGACCATGAGCCGCGAGATTCTTGATCGCTTGGAGCCCCTGCTGGCCGATTTCGACGACCCCATCCTGGGCCGGGCCCTGACCGGCGCGCGGGTGACGGTGGAGACTGAATCCCCGCTCGCCCTGCGCCTGACCCTGGGTTACCCGGCCGCCGGAATCCGTGAGCCCCTGGCCGAGGCGGTCGCCGACTGGCTGGGAAATCGGCTGGGTGAGCCCGCCGCTGTCGAGATCGATTGGGATATTGCCAGTCATGCCGTGCAAGGCAGCCTGCGGCCCATGGCCGGGGTGAAGAACATCATTGCCGTGGCCTCCGGCAAGGGCGGGGTGGGCAAGTCCACCACCACCGCCAATCTGGCCCTGGCCCTGGCCGCCGAGGGTGCCTCCGTGGCCGTGCTGGATGCGGATATCTACGGGCCGAGCCAGCCCCAGATGCTGGGCGCCAGCGGCCGGCCCACCACCCGCGATGGCAAGACCATGCAGCCGCTGGAGGCCCATGGCCTGAAGATCATGTCGGTGGGCTTTCTGATGGATCCCGAGCAGCCCATGGTCTGGCGCGGCCCCATGGTCACTCAGGCCCTGAATCAGCTGATCAGTGATACCGACTGGGGCGAGGTGGATTACCTGCTGGTGGACATGCCGCCTGGCACCGGTGACATCCAGCTGACCCTGGCCCAGCGGGTGCCGGTCAGCGGCGCCGTGATCGTCACCACGCCCCAGGAGATTTCCCTGCTGGATGCCCGCAAGGGCCTGAAGATGTTCCAGAAGGTGGACGTCAGGGTGCTGGGCATCGTGGAGAACATGAGCACCCATGTCTGCAGCCAGTGCGGTCATGAAGAGCACGTCTTCGGTGAAGGAGGCGGCCAGCGCCTGGCGGCCCAGTTCGACACCCCCCTGCTTGGCAGCCTGCCGCTGGACCCGCGCATTCGCGAGGAAGTGGACAGCGGACGGCCCACCGTGGCCGTGGAGCCGGCGGGTGCGGTCGCTCAGCGTTATCGGGACATGGCCCGGCGCATGGCCCGTGAACTGGCCACCCAGGGTGGGGAAGCGGAAGCGGCTTTTCCCACTATCTCAGTCGTGGACGACTGAGGTAGTGGGAGTGAACAGTGAACAGTTCCCAGTGAACAGCGGGCCGTGCCCATGAAGGTGTCGTGCCGCTTCGGCGAAACCTTGGCAACCTCATGCTTCCTTGTGGCAACGACCCATCAGAAAACAGTAGGCACCCCGTTTTGGCACGGCCCCACTGTTCACTGGGAACTGTTCACTGTTCACTCAACCCGTTTGCCCGGTATCATCCCATCGATCGGCCCAGTGCCGGATCGCAGCAAACAACCCCGAGGGAGAGAACGTCGTGAGTATCAAGTCGGATCGCTGGATCAAGCGCATGGCAGAACAGGAAGGCATGATCGAGCCCTTCGAGCCCGGGCAGGTCAAGACCAATGGCAGCGATCGCCTGATTTCCTACGGCACCTCCAGCTATGGCTACGATGTCCGCTGCTCACGGCATTTCAAGATCTTCACCAACATCAACTCGGCCATCGTTGACCCCAAGGAATTCGATGACAAGAGTTTCGTGGACGTGGAGTCGGACGTCTGCATCATTCCGCCCAACTCCTTTGCCCTGGCCAGCACGGTGGAATACTTCCGCATTCCCCGCAGTGTGCTGACCATCTGCCTGGGCAAGTCCACCTACGCCCGCTGCGGCATCATCGTCAATGTCACGCCCCTTGAGCCCGAATGGGAAGGGCATGTGACCCTGGAGTTCTCCAACACCACGCCCCTGCCGGCCAAGATCTATGCCAACGAGGGCGTGGCCCAGATGCTGTTCCTGGAATCCGACGAGGTCTGCGAGGTGTCCTACAAGGATCGCGGCGGGAAATACCAGGGCCAGCGCGGGGTGACGCTACCTAAGGCGTAGGGGCATAGATTAGGGTCGTGCCATCCGTCGAATGTATTTCGCGTTTATTTTGCGTTCATTTCGCGGCCAGATGTTTTACCGCATTTGCCGGTTGGTGCTTTCCAGTTCCATGCGGACGGTGGTTTCGCCGGGTTCGCGCTGTTCCAGGCGCACCGGCAGATAGCCCAGCTCCGGGGCCATCCAGACCACCAGCTTGCGGTCGGAATCCTCGTCTTCCATGGCCACCTTGACGGTGCTGAAGCGCCCGGCGCGGGTGCGTACCCGTTCCTCGCCCTGGTAGCGCAGGTCCTGCTCGAAGGCCTCGTCCCGATAGACGATGAGATAGCGTTCCGGCCGTTCACCGCGAGCCAGATCCCGCATCAGGGCGTACTGGGCCAGGAAGCGATCCAGGCTGCCATTCTTCAGCGGCAGCGTGCCCGTGTCGCCGTCATCATCGAAACGCACTTCCTGACGATTCCAGTTGAAGTTCAGTGTCCGTTCCCGCCGGGTGTCACCACGGTACTGATGGTGGTAGCGGTAGCTCAGCGGCTGCAGCCCTTCATTGCTGACCCGGAAGCGGGAGCGCTCGGTGACGATGTCGTCCCGGAACATGGACACCATGCCGGCCGGCTCGCTGCGAGACTGCCACAACCATTCATCGTCACCGGCCGATTCCAGCCAGAAACGGGTGGTCGCCCCCCGCATGGATCCATAGAAGGCCCGATACTCGGCTTCAAAGGCCCGCTCACTGGCACTGCCGGCCATGGGCCAGAGGGCGGTGCTCAGCAGCAGGGGCAGCAGGAATACGGCAAGGCGTCGGCTGATCATTCCAGGGTCTCTCCATCCGTGGCCAGGCGCAGTGGTCGTTGCAGTTTACGGCCATCCAGCAGGACATCACCATCCCGGGTGTCCAGCCGGCCACTGGCCGCCAGGTGAACGATTCGGGGATAGAGCTTTCTTTCTCTGGCTTTGGTGCGCGCCTCAAGTTCCCCGGGGCTGTCCCCGCTTTCGATGGGAACCTCTGCCTGGGCAATCACCGGGCCGCCATCCAGATCCTCGGTAACGAAGTGAATGCTGCAGCCGTGCAGCGGGTCGCCGGCGTCCAGGGCCCGTTGATAGGTATTCAGGCCCCGGTATTTCGGCAGCAGAGAAGGGTGGGTGTTGAGCATGCGACCGGCGTAATGGCGGACGAAATCCGCGCCCAGTATCCGCATGTAGCCGGCCAGCACCACCCAGTCGGCACCGCTGGCGTCAATGGCTTCCATGAGCGCGGTTTCGTGGGCGGGCCGGTCGGGGAAGTCGCGGCTGGGAATGGCCCGGGCCGGGGTGCCATGATCCCGGGCAGTGGCCAGGCCACCGGCGGCGGGTCGGTCGCTCAGTACCAGCACCACCTCGGCCGCGCAGGCACCCGAGTCACAGGCGGCCTGAATGGCGGCATAGGTACTGCCCTGGCCGGAGAGGAGCACCGCCAGGCGGGGTTTGGCACTGCGGCTGCCCATCAGAGGTAGTGCACGCCTTCCCGTTCAGCCACTACCCGGCCGATGCGGTGCACGGTTTCACCGGCCTGCCGCAGGGTCTCGGCGGCCGAATCGGCTTCGGCCTCGGGCACGATCACCACCATGCCGATGCCGCAGTTGAAGGTCCGGCGCATTTCGGGGGTTTCCACACCGCCCTTTTCCTGCAACCACTGGAACAGTGGGGGCAGCTCCCAGGCGGCGGGATCAAGATCCACGCCCAGGCCTTCGGGCAGAACCCGGGGGATGTTCTCCGTCAGGCCGCCGCCGGTGATGTGTGCCACGCCGCCCACGGTCTGGGCCTTGAACAGGGTGAGCAGGGGACGGACGTAGATGCGGGTGGGGGCCAGCAGCGCCTCGGCGAGTGGCACGCCATCCACGTGTACATCGCTCACGTCGCCCTCCCGCTCCAGAATCTTGCGCACCAGGGAGAATCCATTGGAATGCACGCCGGAGGAGGCCAGGCCCAGCACCGCATCGCCCTCACGGATGCGGCTGCCGTCGATGATGTCGTCCTTTTCCACGATACCGACGGAGAAGCCGGCCAGATCATAATCACCGTCTCCGTACATGCCCGGCATTTCCGCCGTCTCGCCGCCGATCAGCGCGGCGCCGGCCTGCTCACAACCACGGGCAATGCCCCGAACTACCGCCTCGGCCACATCCACGTCCAGATGGCCGGTGGCATAATAGTCGAGGAAGAACAATGGCTCGGCTCCGGTCACCACGATGTCGTTGACACACATGGCCACGAGATCGATGCCCACCGTGTCGTGGCGGTTCAGGTCCAGGGCCAGGCGCAATTTGGTGCCGACACCGTCCGTCCCCGAGACGAGCACCGGCTTGCGGTAGCCTGCGGGCAGCTCGAACAGGCCACCGAAGCCGCCCAGGCCGGTGACCACGCCTTCACGGCGAGTGGCGGCCACGGCACTGCCGATGCGGCGGACGAGTTCGTTGCCGGCATCAATATCCACGCCGGCGTCGCGGTAACTGAGGGGACGCTTGCTGCTCATGCTTGACTCTGTTTCCTTGGGGTTCGGGGTGCGGACAGGCCCGGGGGCCGATGGTCGGCTGCGGCTCCCGCCCGGAGCTGTGGTATTGTACACCAGCCTTGCTGTTCCCAACGTTTCTGATGGACTTCCAGCTAGATGAATCTGCTAACTGACCTTCGTCAATGGATTGGCCTTCTGGCCCTGTGCGTTCTCCTCGTTCCCCCGGCTCCGGCGGCTGAGGTGAGCGGTGCGGCGCTGTATGAGGCGCGCGTGGTGGTGGATGATCGCAGCCGCGAGGCTCGGTCCGAGGGCATCCGCTCGGCCGGCATCACGGTGCTCACCCGCATCACCGGTGAACGCTATCCGGAGCTGCACGGTGAACTCGGCCCCATCGTGGATCGCCTGGAAGGGCTGGTGGAGCGATTCCGCTTTGAATCCGGAGACGATGGGGAACTGGCCTTGTGGGTGCGTTTCGATCCGGATGCCATGGATCGTCAGGTGCGCGAAAGCGGCCACCCCCTGTGGGGTCGGGAACGCCCGCGTACTCTGGTCTGGTTGGCGCTGCGTGACGGCGGTAATCGCAGCGTACTGACCGAGGATGAAGCCCGTGAACGCGCCCCCGTGCTGCTGGAAGCGGCGCGCGAGCGTGGTCTGCCCCTTTTGTTTCCCCTGATGGATCTGAGCGACCGCGGTCAGGTGGATTTCGCGGATATCTGGGCCGGGTTCGATGAGCAGGTGCTGGAAGCGTCGGGGCGGTATGGCCCCAATGCCATCCTGATCGGGCGCGTGGATCGTCTGGGTGGTGACGGCTGGAGTGCCCGCTGGACGCTGTATCAGCCGGATGGTGTGGTGCGCTGGCGGAGTTCGCCCCAGGCGCGCCATCTCGCCCTCGGCGACGGTATCCATGAGACGGCCGACAGGCTTGCCATGCGTTTCGCCGTGGCGGCCGCCACCGGGGGCGGCGATGGCCTGCGCCTGCGCATTCGCGGCCTTGATGAACTGGAAGATTACGTCGCGGTGGAACGTTACCTTCAGGGGCTGACGCCGGTGGAGCGGATCCGCCTGGAATCCCTTGAGCGGGATACCGCCATATTCATCGTCGAGGCACGCGGTGGTTTGCGTAGCCTGGAACAGGCCATCGAGCTCGGTGATCGCCTCGTACGGGTGGATCCGTCCGATCAGCGGAACCGCGAGCAGGGAGCCATGATCGAGCTCAGCCCTGTCGAGGCCTTGCCCACCTACCGCCTGCGCTAAGGAGAGCGATGATGTCCCTGCGCTGGCTGCCCAACGCCCTGAGTGTGGCCCGATTGATCCTGATCGTGCCCATGCTGCTGCTGCTGTTTGCCGAGCAGTACCTTCTGACACTGATCCTGTTTGCCATCGCGGGCATCTCCGACGGCGTGGATGGCTGGCTGGCCAAGCGATTCGGCTGGCAGACCCGGCTTGGCGCTGTCCTGGATGCCGCCGCCGACAAGCTCATGATCGCCGCGGTTTTCATCGCCCTTGGTTGGAAGGGGCTGGTGCCCGTTTGGCTGGTGGTACTGATTTTCGTGCGCGATCTCTGGATCGTGCTGGGTGCCTGGTACAACCGCCATCACCTGGCTGACTTTGAAGTCCGTCCCTTTCTCACCAGCAAGATCAATACCGCCGTCCAGGTCTGCTTCGTGCTGCTGGTGATTGCCGATGCCGCCTGGCCTTTCCTGACGCCGGCTCTGAAATCCGGAGCGGTGGCCGTTGCCGCCCTGTCAGTGGTGGTCAGCGGTCTGGATTATCTGCAGGACTGGATGCGGCAGATGAAGAAGGCGCGTCAGGGGGAGGCGTGAGTCAGGACGAGCTACCCGCAGGGGGAGAGCAGCTGCCACTCGGTATCGAGCTGTCCGTGGAAAGTCGCCTGGAAGATTTTTTCCAGGGTGACAACGTGGCCGCCGTGTCGGCCAGCCGCGCCATGGCGGCCGGTGAAATGACGGGTTGTCTCTTTCTGGCCGGGCCACCGGCCAGTGGCAAGACGCATCTTTTGCAGGGCAGCTGTCACCATGCTCATGCCCTGAAGCGGCAGGCCGCCTACCTTCCTCTTCGTCAGCCTGCCCTGCGATCGCCAGATCTGCTGG
This sequence comes from Natronospira bacteriovora, assembly GCF_030848495.1. Classification (NCBI taxonomy): domain Bacteria; kingdom Pseudomonadati; phylum Pseudomonadota; class Gammaproteobacteria; order Natronospirales; family Natronospiraceae; genus Natronospira; species Natronospira bacteriovora. The sequence goes on along the minus strand of NZ_JAVDDT010000003.1, from coordinate 129,850 downwards.
CGGGATGGGAATCCTTCGAACTGGTCTGCATCGATGATCTGGAAACCGTGGCCGGGCTGCGAGACTGGGAACGGGCCCTGTTCCGTCTCTTTGAAGGACTCAAGGAGCAGGGTGGCGGGCTTCTGGTGACGGCCGCCGCTCTGCCTGGCGGGCTTGGGCTCGCCCTGCCGGATCTGGCCTCTCGCCTGGCCTCCGGCCCGGTCTATCAGTTGGCTTCCCTGGACGACGAAGACCGTGTCCGGGCGCTGAAAAAGCGCCTGGCACAGCGCGGACTGGCGCTGCCGGACGACAGCGCGCGCTGGTTGATGCGTCGGGCCCGCCGCGACATGCATACCCTGATGGATCTGGCCGATCGCCTTGATCGCCTGTCCCTCAGCGCCCAGCGTCGCCTGACCATCCCCTTCCTGCGCGAAGTGCTGCCCGAGGCATCGGACTAGGGGCGGGTTGGTTCTGCCAGCGGCTTATTCCGGCCGATGCAGGCTCTGGATTCTCAGGCTGTGACTGGCTGACAGGAAGAGCAGCAGGGCGAGCAGGGTGGAAGCGCTGGCCAGCACCCGTACGGCCGGATTTGCCACCAGTTCCGTGAAGCCGTGTGCCAGGTAGAACAGGGAAAGAAAACCCAGCACGGCCGTGGGCAGAACCTTGCCTTGCAGCATGCCCGGAATCAGCAGGATCAGCGGTGCCATGCCCACGATGGCCAGGCCGATGCCCAGATCGTCCGACGGGGCGACCACCCCGTACCAGAGGCCCCAGTTGAGCGCCAGCAGCAGGGCGCAGCCGGCGCAGATGGCACGGGCGCGTTTGAGTGCATTCATGATCGTCCTTCCTTCAATGTCCGGGCCAGGCGCGCCACCCGTTCTCCCAGCGCCCTGGCCAGGGTCTCTTCCTCGTCCGTCTGTGCCTGGTCGCCATCACTGCCGGCAAAGTGACTGGCCCCGTAGGGGCTGCCACCGCTGCGCGTGGTGTTCAGCGCGGTCTCCGTATAGGGGATGCCGGTAATCAGCATGCCATGATGGAGCAGGGGCAGCATCATGCTGGTCAGAGTGGTCTCCTGCCCGCCGTGCAGGCTTCCCGTGGAGGTGAATACCGCGGCGGGCTTGTCGACCAGAGTGCCCTTGAGCCAGAGGCCGGCCGTACCGTCCAGGAAATACTTCAGGGGGGCGGCCATGTTTCCGAAGCGGGTCGGGGAACCCAGAATGAGGCCATCACAGTTGCGAAGATCCTCATGCTCGGCGTAGGGCGGACCCGATTCGGGCACCGGTGGGGTGGTGGCTTCGGTCGTGGCTGACACCGGCGGCACCGTGCGCAGGACGGCTTCGGCACCCTGCACCGCGGAGACCCCTCGGGCGATCTGGCGGGCCAGTCCGGCCACGCTGCCGTGGCGACTGTAGTAGAGGATCAGGATTTTCGTCATCAGAGGAACGCCTTACTCCAGAATTTCCAGCACGTCTTCCGGGGGGCGCCCCAGCCTGGCCTGGCGACCTCTTACCACGATGGGACGCTGGATCAGTTTCGGCTCCCGACTCATGGCTTCAAGTAACGTTTCCTCGCTGGCGGAGGACAGGCCCATTTCCCGGAAGGCGGCCTCGTTGCGACGGACCAGATCGGCGGCTCCGAGCCCCAGTTTCGTGAGCAGATCCCGCAAGGTGTCCACCGAGGGTGGTGAGTTCATGTACTCGATGATCTGCGGTTGAAATCCGGCGTCACGAATAAGCTCCAGCGTCTGCCTTGATTTTGAGCAACGCGGGTTATGGTAAATGGTTACCGGCATTCCAGAATCTCCATCCGATGGCTTGAAAAAATGAGTGCTTGACCCTACTTACGCGCACTGCTAGCTTTTTGATTGCAGTCAGAAAAATTCTGCTGCTGAATGCTTTCCCGGAAGTCAGGATGGTAGCAGAAGAGTGGTTGAAAACGCGCCTGAACTTTGGGCCGCGTTTCTTGACTGAAAAAATTGTACAGTGCTAGTTTTCCGTATGTGAAAGGCTGTAGTATTCGTTACTTTCGACTCACCAGAATAACAAGCTACTCAGGAGTTGCTTCCCATGATCAAGCTTTCCCGCAAGCATGCCGCGATTCTGGCGATCGCCGCCGCCATGGCGGTGGGCTGCCAGACTGCTCCGGATGAGCCGGAGGTTGACGAGCAGGCCCGTGACATGGCCCGTCAGGCCATTGATGATGCACAGGCCATCATTGCATCCGCCGAAGAGCCCTGCACCGACGTGGGTAACGCCGGGGACTATCTGTCCCAGGCCGAAGCCGCCGAAGCCGAGGGTAACTTCGAGGAGGCACAGGAACTGGCCGAGCGTGCCGCCCGGGTTGCCCAGGAAGCCCAGGACGAGTGCTACGCTGAGAAGGCCGCTGAGTACATCGAGAAGGCCAAGACCTTCACCAACATGACGGCTGATCAGCGTGATCGTCTGCGCCGGGCTGAGAGTGCCTACGATGCCGGCAACTACCGTGATGCCTACGAAACCGCACGTGCCCTGGTGTCCGAGCTGAAAGCCGCCACCATGAACTATCGTGTGGAGCGCGGTGACAGCCTGTGGCGCATTTCCGGCAAGTCCGACGTCTACGGCGACCCCTACCAGTGGCCGCTGATCTTCCGCGCCAACCGCGACAAGATCGAAGACGCCGACCTGATCTACCCGGATCAGGAGTTCAAGGTCTACAAGCACCCGACCCAGGCCGAGAAAGACAAGGCCGTTGACCATGCCCGCAACCGCGGTGCCTGGCAGATTGGCCGGGTGGAAGACTCCGACCGTCGCTACCTGCGTGAAGCCGGTAGCCGGTAATCGGACTCTGACAAGTCGTCAGGAAGAAGGGGCCCCACTGGGGCCCCTTTTTTTGGTTCTTCGCAGAAAAGCGGGGAAGTACGAGCGGTTAGGGGGCGTCGGGTTGGTGGGGATGTTCCCGGAACCGCCGCAAGTACGTCCCTGTAGGCTGCGTAATCAACGTCCTGTTGATTACGCTTCCGGGAACATCCCCACCAACCCGCCGAATCACCGCTCTGGAAAGGGTCTTGGTGGCCCTGACCAGAACCGTGGGAAACAGGGACGTTTCCCTCGAGCCTACAAGGATGTATTCACGGCGTGTTCTGGTCAGGGCCACCAAGACCCACCCCGGCAACCACTCCCGATTTGCTCCCCGCTTCTCTGCGAAGAACTTTTTTGGGGCCCACTGACCAGAGTGGAAGTCCGGGGCAGGGATGAATCGGGAACGCAATCGCTTGCGCTTCCTTCGAGGCGTAGCGCTGCTACGCCACTGGGCTGCAGGGGGCGATGGGTCATAGAATGGTGGCATGAACAGCAGAAGGAGAATGCCGCATGAGTCGAACGATCACGCGTCGCTGTCTGGTTTCCGGTCGTGTTCAGGGTGTCTTCTATCGGGCCAGTACCAAGAAGGAGGCGAGGGCACTCGGTGTTTCCGGCTGGGCAAGGAATCTGCCGGACGGTCGAGTCGAGGTCGTGGCCAGCGGACCGGCAGAGTCGGTTGATGCCCTGTGCGAGTGGCTATGGGAAGGATCCCCTTCTTCCAGCGTGGAGGATGTAGTTTGCCGTGATTACGAGGGCGAAGTGGAAGAAGGTTTCCGTACCCGTTGAGCCACGACAGGCTTGGCCACCACCCTCGTTGTCGTAATCGTAATCGTAATCGTAATCGGCCTTCCCGACGCCCGAAAATGCCGACAACGACAACGGAAAGGCTGAACCCGGCGGCGGGTCAATCCCGATACCACACATCCGCCAGTGCCGTATAAACCAGACTCGGGTAGCGCATGCTGCCCAGGCTGCCGTTGTAGCGGGCCAACGCCCGGGTCAGGTTGCCGTTTTCCTTGTCCAGGTAGTAGCGCAGGATGGTGGTGCCGTAACGGAGATTGGTGTCCAGGTGAAAGAGGTTGTCATCCGGGCGGCCGATTTCATCCAGCCAGAAGGGCATGATCTGCATCAGGCCACGGGCGCCAACGCGGGAGATGGCGAACCGGTCGAAGCGGCTCTCAACATGGATCACGGCGAGCACCAGTTCCGGCTCCAGCTCGGTCCGTTGCGCTTCGGCATGCACCATGCGCAGCAGGCGCAGGCGTTTTTCCTCATCTTCGATCCAGCGCGTCAGGCGGGACGACATGTCCATCAGCCAGACTTCGGCCTCGAAACGATCGGAGAAGCTGTTGCTTTCCTCGACGGCCGCCTTGAGGGTGTCACGCAGGCCCGGGTCCACGGTCTGTTCATCCGCCACTGCCGGTGAGAACAGCAGGCCGCTACAGGCAATGATCAATCCCCGGGTCATGTGCCTTGGCATGCTTCCTTCCTAGCTTCGCAGCTTTTCCAGCAGGGTGTCTGCAATTCCAGCATAGTCCAGCTTCGTCGACTCGTCGTCCCGCCGGCCCTGGTATTCCACTTTGCCTTCCTTGAGACCGCGGTCACCGATGACCACACGATGAGGGATGCCCAGCAGTTCGGCATCCGCGAACTTCACCCCCGGGCGGGCATCCCGATCGTCCAGCAACACTTCGACGCCGGCCTGCTGGAGACGGTCATGCAGATCCTCGGCTGCCTCACGCACCGCCTCCGATCGATCCATGCCGATGCCGATAATGAGCAGCTGGAAGGGGGCCAGGGGAGCCGGCCAGATGATGCCCTTCTGATCGTGGTTCTGTTCGATGGCGGCGGCCACAATGCGGCTGACGCCAATGCCGTAGCAGCCCATGTACATGGCCTGATCGCGGCCATTCTCGTCCAGCACGGTGGCATTCATGGCTTCGCTGTACTTGCGTCCCAGCTGGAAGATGTGGCCGACCTCAATGCCGCGACTGGAATGCAGGGTACCCTTGCCGTCGGGAGCGGGCTCACCTGCCTTCGCCATTCGCAGGTCGGCCGTCTCGGGCAGCGGCACGTCCCGGTTCCAGTTGAGATTGATCCAGTGCTGATCTTTCTCATTGGCGCCGGAAGAAAAGTTCGTCGCGGTGGCGGCGCGATGATCCACCAGCACACGCAAGCCGTCCGGGAGGCCGACGGGGCCGATGAAACCCTTGGGGACGCCGGTGGCCTCAAGCACCTCCTCGGCCGTGGCCAGTCGGACCTCTTCCGCAGCCAGGGCCCGGGCGGCCTTGATCAGGTTGAGTTCATCGTCACCGGCAATGAACAGCACCGCCGGGGTATCGTCATCGCTCATCACCACCACGCTCTTGACGATACGATCCAGCGCCAGACCCAGCATCTTCGCCTGGGCCTCCACCGTTTCCGTGTCCGGTGTGGCGCACTTTTCGGCATCCGCCGGGGCCAGCGTGTCAATGGCCGGGCCGGGGCTGCTGGCCAGTTCGGTATTGGCAGCGTACTCACTGCCATCCGAGGAAAGGATTTCATCCTCGCCGGAGTCGGCAAGGACATGGAATTCCCGGGAGACGCTGCCGCCAATGCTGCCGCTGTCCGCCTCCACGGAACGGAAACGCAGTCCCAGGCGCTGGAAGATTCGCGTATAGGCCTGGAACATGGTTTCGTAGCCTTCCGCCAGTGACGCCTCACTGATATGGAAGGAATAAGCATCCTTCATCAGGAATTCCCGCGCCCGCATGACGCCAAACCGTGGCCGGATCTCGTCGCGAAACTTCGTCTGGATCTGGTAGAAGTTGACCGGCAGCTGGCGGTAACTCTTGAGTTCCCGTCGGGTAATATCGGTAATCACTTCCTCATGGGTGGGGCCGAAACAGAACTCCCGATCGTGGCGATCCTTCAGGCGCAGCAGTTCCGGGCCGTAATGCTTCCAGCGGCCGGATTCCTGCCATAGTTCGGCCGGCTGCACCGCCGGCATCACCAGCTCCAGGGCGCCGGCGCGATCCATTTCCTCGCGCACGATCCGTTCCACCTTGCGCAGCACCCGCAAACCCAGCGGCATCCAGGAATACAATCCCGAGGCCAGGCGGCGGATCATGCCCGCACGCAACATCAGCTGATGGGAAACGACTTCGGCATCCGCCGGCACTTCCTTGAGAGTGAACAGCGGGAACTGGGAAACGCGCATTGGAGCCCCTTGTAACGGCAAATGAATCGGAAAACGGCGCAAGGCCTGCATTTTAACGGCTTGGCCGGTTCGGCGACAGGGGCGCGCCTCCCCCTTCGTGAGCATCGTCATACGACTACGTTCACGAAGGGGGGCGAGGGCGGGGCGAAACCCGGGGCTTGATTAGCGCTCTTCGCCGCAGTAGCTTACGCCGCCTCGAACCCCCCTTTTTGCGTGCCCTGGGAGATCAGCCATGCGCCGTTGGTACGATGCGGATCTGGACCGCCAGCCGCTGGAGAAGCGGATCATCGCGGTTTTCGGCTACGGGGCCCAGGGGCGTGCCCAGGCCCGCAATCTGCGTGACGCCGGTCTGCAGGTTCGTGTCGCCTTGCGACAGGGCTCGGCCAGTCGGGCCCGGGCCGAGGCCGATGGTCTGACGGTACTGGATCCCGATACCGCCGCCGAGCAGGCGGATATCGCGGTTCTGCTGGTTCCGGATACGGCGCAACCACGCCTGTACGAGGACGTGCTGGCCCGTCATCTCAAGCCAGGCGCGGCCCTGCTGTTCGCCCACGGTTATGCGATTCACCATGGCCATCTCAGAGCCCGGGACGATCTGGACGTGATCATGGTCGCGCCCCTGGGAATCGGTGAACAGGTTCGGGCCACCTTCGAGAAGGGCGCCGGTGTGCCTGCCCTGGTGGCGGTGCACCAGGACGGCAGCGGGCAGGCCTGGCCGCTCGTTCTCGCCTACGCCGGTGCGGGTGGCCATGGGCGGGCCGGGGTCATGGAAACCACCTTTGCCGAGGAAACCGAGACCGATCTTTTTGCGGAGCAGGCCGTGCTCGTGGGTGGTCTGAGCGAACTCATCCGGGCCGCCTTCGATACACTGGTGGAAGCGGGCTATCAGCCGGAGGTGGCCTATTTCTGCTGTCTTCACGAGGTCAAGCTGATTGCCGACATGATTCACGAGCGTGGTATAGCCGGTATGCGGGAATCCATCTCGGAAGTAGCCGATCTGGGCGCCGTGCAGCAGGGGCCCAGAATCATTGGAGCGGCCTCCCGGGAGGCCATGCGCAAGGCGCTGGCCGAAGTGCGCAGCGGTGAATTCGATCGCCAGCTGCAAAGGGAGCAGGCGGCCGGCTTTCCCACTCTGAAGGCGCATCGACACCAGGCGAAGGACGATCTGATCGAAACCGTGGGCAAGCGCCTGCGTGACCGCATGCCCTGGATGCGGGCCTCCGATGACGAGGAGGGCGGTCATGGCGCGTGAAGCGTCTCTGGTGGCCGGCGAGGCGTGGCTGCCGGTGGGAGTGCTGCTGCTCCTGTCGGCGCTGGCGCTGCTGTGGCCGCTGCCCTGGCTTTCTCTCCTGGGCCTGCTGATGGCGGTGGGCCTGTTGATTCTTTTCCGCGACCCGGTGCGCCGCATCCCATCCACGCCCCTGGCCGTGGTCAGCCCGGTGGACGGTGAGGTACTGGCCGTCGAACAGCCGGAAGAGGGGGCGTCCGGCGAACGCTGGACGGTCATTCATCTCCGGATTTCCCGTCTGGCGGCCTGGTCCATCCGTGCCCCCGTGGAGGGCAAGGTCATGGGTTTGCGCGGCAAGAAACAGGGTCCGGAACGGGGCCTGTGGCTGCGCACCGATGAGAACGACGACATCATTACCGAGCTGGAAGGCCGGTCCCGGCCTCACTGGTGCCGGCCCATCGCCTTCATCCGGCCGGGGGAACGACTCGGGCAGGGTCAACGTTTCGGTTACCGGCGTCTGGCACGTGAGGCGCGTGTGCACATCCAGGGCAATCTCAACCTGAAGGTCGCCGCCGGGGACAGAGTGCGGGCCGGAACCGACATGCTGGCCGTGCTGATACACGATTGAGGCGTTTCTCGCTGTCCGTGGCTCGTGGCAGTATGTAGCCGTGGCGACATGCCTTTTGAACCAAGCCCAAGGAGTGATGCCGGTGGCCCGGAAGAAACGCAGCAAGACGACAAAGCGATCCAGCATCGTCGGTCGGCGTGGTATCTACCTGCTGCCCAATCTGTTTACCACGGCGGCCATGTTCGCGGGTTTTTTTGCCATGATCGCGGCCATGAACGGGGAATTCCGTGCGGCGGGGGTGGCCGTGCTGGTGGCCATGGTGCTGGATGGTGTTGATGGCAGAGTGGCCCGCCTGACGGGGACGGAAAGCGAGTTCGGACGAGAATACGACAGCCTGTCGGACCTGGTTTCCTTCGGTCTGGCGCCGGCCATGATCGTCTACAACTGGGGCATGGGCGTACTCGGCGACGAGCCCTGGTGGTGGTGGGCCCAGATCAGCTGGCTGGTGGCCTTCTTCTTCGCCGTGGCCGCCGCACTGCGTCTGGCCCGCTTCAACACCCGAGCCGCCACCACGGACCGCCGGTACTTCCAGGGCCTCCCGAGTCCTTCTGCCGCCGCCTGCATCGCCTTTGGCGCCTGGCTGTTGGCTCAGCTCGAGCTGCACACCGCCTTCATGTTGCCGGTGGTGTACCTGCTGGCCGTGGCCATCGCGGCCCTGATGGTCAGCAATTTCAGTTATTACAGCTTCAAGGATCTGGATCTGGCCGGTGGTCGGGTGCCTTTCACCTACGCCATTCTCATTCCCAGCAGTTTCATCCTGATTGCCCTGGCTCCGGCCCCGGTCTTGTTCGCCGGGTTCTTCCTCTACGCCCTGTCAGGTCCCGTCCTTGCTCTATGGCGTCGATACTACCGTCGCGGGGTGACCAGTCGTGGCAGTGATGCGGACGCGAAGGAAGGCCGGGGTGACTGAGGAGGCACGCCGGAAGGCCTATCTGCAGGCCCTGAATATCCCGGCCTGGCAGTTGCGCTCGGCTCCGGTGGTCGAACCGGGTGGGCCGCAGGAGACAGCGGCCGAGGCCAATCAGTCGGTGGAGGGAGCGGATTCCGCGGCCGACCGTCCGCCGGTGGCTACCCTCGACTGGTCTGCCCTGCGTGAACGGGTCATGCAATGCCAGGCCTGTCCTCTGCATGCCACTCGAACCCAGGGTGTTTTCGGCGTCGGTAATACCCAGGCGGAATGGATGCTGATCGGCGAAGCCCCCGGTGCCGAGGAAGATCGCCAGGGCGAGCCTTTCGTGGGCAGGGCGGGGCAGCTGCTGGATGCCATGCTGGCCGCCGCCGGCACGGATCGTCAGAAGGTCTATATCGCCAACATCATCAAGTCGCGGCCACCGGATAACCGGGATCCCCAGCCCGGGGAGATTGCGGCCTGCCTTCCCTACCTTCGCCGCCAGATCGAACTGATATCGCCCAGGGTAATCATGCTGGTCGGGCGCGTTGCTGCCCAGACCCTGCTGGAATCCACGGCCGCCGTGGGCCGCCTGCGGGGACAGGTTCATCGCCTGCCCGGTTTCGCCATTCCTGCCGTGGTGACCTATCATCCGGCCTATCTGCTGCGTTCACCACTGGAGAAGCGCAAGGTCTGGGATGATCTGCGTCTGCTTCGCCGAACCCTGGAGTCCACTTCATGAGCCAGGTCCGTGACGAGGTGGCCCCGAGCCGCGTGCGCGGCATGTCCGTGGCGGACCTTGAGCGTGTGCATGAGATCGAGAACCGTGCGTATGGTTTTCCCTGGCCGGTGGGTGTCTTTCGTGACTGTCTGCGGGCGGGTTACCAGTGCTGGGTCATTGAGGTGGACAGCAGCATTGCCGGCTATGGCATCGTTTCCGTGGCGGCGGGCGAATCCCATGTGCTCAATATCTGCATTGACCCGGCCTGGCAGCGCCTGGGCCTGGGCCGCATTCTCATGAATCACATCATGTCGCTGGCTCGCAAGGCGGGTGCCGAGCGCATGATTCTGGAAGTCCGCCCCACCAACCATGCCGCCCGTCAGCTTTACGACAGTCTCGGCTTCAACGAAATCGGTCTGCGTCGGGGGTATTACCCCGACCACTCCGGCATCCGCGAGGATGCCCTGGTGCTGGCCCGGGAGCTGTCACTGGACTGATGTGCCCCGGGGGCATGATCCGGAAAACCCCTGGAACCACCGAACACGCCGAATACACCGAAAAAAATCAAAAAGCCATTACGAAGGAGAGAAGAAAGGCAGAAGATCACGAAGAGATGCGGTTCATCTCGGTCAGTATTGAACGCGGCAACGCATGTACCGGTTTGCCAGCATTGATCTTCTTCGTGTCCGCTGTTGAATTCTTTCGCTTTCGATTTTTTCAGTGTATTCGGCGTGTTCGGTGGTTCCACGGTTTCCCCGCCTCGCCGCCGCGTCAAAGCTGATAAAATGTGCGGTTTATCCTGACGATATCCGGATTCCTTCCATGACCGAGCAATACCAGCGTCGGCGAACCTTCGCCATCATTTCCCATCCCGATGCGGGCAAGACGACCCTCACCGAGAAATTGCTGCTTTTCGGTGGTGCCATCCAGCTGGCGGGCACCGTCAAGGGGCGCAAGTCGGCCCGCCATGCCACTTCGGACTGGATGGCCATGGAGAAGGAGCGCGGTATTTCCGTCACCTCCTCGGTGATGCAGTTTCCCTTTGACGACTACATCGTCAACCTGTTGGACACCCCGGGTCACGCGGATTTCTCCGAGGACACCTACCGCACGCTGACCGCGGTGGACTCGGCACTGATGGTGATCGACTGCGCCAAGGGTGTGGAAGAACGAACCATCAAACTGATGGAGGTCTGCCGGCTGCGGGATACCCCCATCTATACCTTCATCAACAAGCTCGACCGGGAAGGGCGAGATCCCATGGAGCTGATGGATGAAGTGGAGCGGGTACTGGGCATCCAGTGCAGCCCCATCACCTGGCCCATCGGCATGGGTAAACGCCTCAAGGGCATCTACCATCTGCTGGAAGACCGCATCTACATCTACGAGGAAGCCAAGGGGGGAGCTCGTGGCGTGCACCGTACCATTGACGGTCTGGACTCCCCCGAGGCACAGGCCTTTCTGGGTGATGATGCCGGGGAATACGCCGACGAAATCGAGCTGGTGCGCGAGGCCACGCCGGATTTTGACCTCGATGCCTATCTGGCCGGCAAGCTGACCCCTGTTTTCTTTGGTTCCGCCATTGCCAACTTCGGCATCCAGGAACTGCTGGAAAGCTTCGTCCGTACGGCACCGGCTCCGAGGCCGGCCAGTACCACCGTGCGTGAAGTGCAGCCCTCGGAGAACAAGCTGACCGGCTTCGTCTTCAAGGTGCAGGCCAACATGGATCCGGCCCACCGGGACCGGGTGGCCTTCATGCGCATCTGCTCCGGGCGCTTCACGCCGGGCATGAAGCTGCGCCACGTGCGTATAGGCAAGGATGTGAAGATCAGCAAGGCTCTGACCTTCATGGCCTCGGAACGGGAGAAGACCGAGGAAGCCTGGGCCGGCGACATCATTGGCCTGCACAACCACGGCACCATCCGCATCGGCGACAGCTTCACGGAAGGGGAAGAACTGCAGTTCACCGGCATCCCCAATTTTGCCCCGGAGCTGTTTCGGCGCGCCGTGCTGGCCGACCCCCTGCGCATGAAGCAGCTGCAGAAGGGCCTGGATCAGCTCTGTGAAGAGGGGGCGACCCAGCTCTTCCGTCCCCTGCGCAACAACGATCTGATTCTGGGCGCCGTGGGTCAGCTGCAGTTCGATGTGGTGGCCGAACGCCTTCGGACTGAGTACGGAGTGGACTGCAAGTTTGAAGCCATCAACGTGGCCACGGCCCGCTGGGTGTATGGCGAGGATGACCGGGCCCTGGAGCAGTTCAAGCGCAAGGCGGCGGACAACCTGGCCATCGATCACGCCGACACCCTGGTCTACATCGCCCCCACCCGGGTCAATCTGGACCTGGCCATGGAACGCCACCCGGAGATCGAATTCCGCGCCACGCGCGATCACCTGGCCGCGTAAGCGAACGGGAAAACATTGGAACTACCGAAGACGCCGAACTTAAGGTGACTCGAAACCCCCTGTAGGCGCGGATTCATCCGCGCAATGGCTCGAATTCTGCAGGGCCATGTTCGTGGAACGGCCAGCCAGGCTCACCAGGTGTTCGGTAGAGCAACATGATTGACGGCGGATTCCAGCCATTGCGCGGATGAATCCGCGCCTACAGGGGTATTGACCAGAATGTTCTGGCAGTTTCCCCAGGACGCGTCCATCGCCTCGCTATTCACGCCCCAGGCGGCGGAGGGACCGCGCGCGCAATGCCCGGAGTTCTTCCCGGATTCGCTGCGCTTCCTCGGCATTGCCGGCATAGCGTGCCCGGCGGAAGCGGTCCATGAGGCTTTGAGTGGCCTGGGCCACGGCGGGGGCTTCCTGTTGCAGGCGTTGCTGCCAGCTCTCCGGGCCTTCGCTGGGCTGGCGCGGGAAGCCGGCGCGGGCCATGCGGCGCTGGAACTGCTGCCAGGCACGTTCCACCGGGTCGCGTGAGGGTGGCGGTTGTTGGCGCCACCACAGCCCCAGCCACAGCAGCAGGAGGCTCAACCCGATCAGGGCCACCATGATCAGGGCGAGGCGCAGGGCATCCCGGCCGGGCAGGCCGAGGTTTTCCAGGAATTCCTGCTGGCGCTCCGGGCCGTAGGCCAGGAACCAGCCGTCCCAGCGGGCCTGCACGGTGTCCCACAGCATCTCCAGCTGGAGCTGCAGGTATTCCAGGCTCAGTCCGCCTTCCCATTCCTCTTCTTCAGCCTGCTCGCCCAGGGCCAGGGTAGTTTCCACCCGGCTGGGGTCGATGGCGCCGGTGGGGTCGACCCGGCGCCAGCCCTCACCGGCGATCCAGACCTCGCTCCAGGCGTGGGCATTGGATTGGCGAACCCGGTAATGGCCGGCCATGGGGTTGTACTCCGCCCCGAGATAGCCGGTCACCACCCGGGCCGGGTGACCGGCCGCACGCATCAGCAGGGTGAAGGCGGCCGCATAGTGTTCGCAGAAGCCCCGGCGGCTGTCGTTCAGGAACTCGTCCATGGCGTGACGCCCCAACCGTGGCGGTTCCAGGGTGTAGTAGAAATCTTCCTGGCCAAAATGATCCAGCACCCGTTCGATCAGGGCCTCGGCGTCGCCATTGCTTTCCTCACCCCAGCGAGCCCCCAGGGCCTGTGTTTCCGGGTTGCTGTCTTCCGGGATGCGAGTCAGTGCCTCACGCCAGCTGTCGGGCAGCGCCGGATCCAGACTGTAACTGGGCCAGGAGTCCACCATGTATCGAATACGGTCACTGATCCGATCCTTGGACTCCAGGCGCATGTCGCTGCGCTGTCGGGTGTTGTTGGGCAGGTCACCGCCGGGGATATCCAGGGCAATGACCCAGTGCTGGCCGTGGTCCTCCAGCGTGATTTCCTGGCGAATGGGATCTCCCAGGGGCAGGAAGCCCGGTTCATGATCGGGGAGTGAGCCCTCACGCCATTCCTGACCATCGAATTCATGGAACACCGGCCCTCGCCAGTAACGTTCATCGGGGCGTGGCTCACGGCTCTCGGGAAAGCTGACCCGGAAGGCCAGTTCGTTCGACTGGGCCAATTGGCTGACCGAGCCCGGGCTCATGCGATCCGACAGGCCGGTGACGGCACGAGGTTCCGGCGTGGGCGTGCCCCACAGCGGGCCGGGGACGCGGGGAAACAGAACGAAAAGAATCAGGGCGACGGGCAGGGCCTGCAGCAAGAGCTTGCCGGCCGTGAGAAAACTGGGTGCCAGCGGCCCCGGCTCACCGATGCGCGACAGGCGAAGCAGAACCCCGGTCTGGAAGGCGGCCACCAGTGTCAGCCAGACGGCCACCGGGAGGTCCTGGTTATTGAGAAACGCGGCCAGTAGCAGAATGTAGGCCAGCATTGCCAGAATCAGTCCATCCCGCGGCTTCCAGCTTTCCAGCAATTTCAGACCCAGCATCAGGCAGAGCAGGGCGGTGCCCGGTTCCACGCCATTGAAGCTGCCAAATTCCAGCCAGACACCACCGAAACAGGCCAGGCCGATGGGCAGGCGCAGGAAGGCCAGTGGCGCATGGCGGCGCCCCAGCCAGCCCGGGATCAGTCGCCAGACCGCGAACAGCAGGCTGAACAGTAACACCCAGACGGGAAGGGTGCCGGCCACCGGCAGGATGCTGGCAAGCATGCCCAGTGCCAGCAGTTGCAGCTCGCGTTCCCGCAGTTTGGGCGTGAGCTCACTCATCGGGGCTACGCTCCTGCTGGAACAGGGCCAGTGCATCCAGGGCCTGACGGGTCTGGGAGGCACCCCGGCCCGGGCCAATGGCCTGATCAGCCAGACGAAGGCCCCAGACCTGATCGTCCGCCTCGGCCTTGAGCACCCAGTGGGTCAGCCGTGACAGGCGAACTTCGGTGTCACCGGGGCCGCTTTGTTCCCAGTCGAACCAGATGGCGCTTTCCCCAGCCGGACTGGCGAATTCCTTGACCACCAGTTCATCGCGGGCGAGATAGTGCCGCCACAGGAGGCGCGCGATGGGATCACCCCCCACGTAGTCACGCAGGCGGGCGAAGTCCTCGGTACCGGCCTGTTCCCGCTGGCCGCTGTCATCCTCCGGATCGTCGGCATGGCGTGGCTCGCTGTTCAGCGGGGTCGGCCAGGCCAGGCCCTCCAGCGGCAGATCCAGCCAGCACCAGGCGCGGAACAGGCCAAAGGGGTAACGGCTCTCGATGCCGAAACGACGAATACGCAGTGGCCCGCGCCGGCCGGGGGTCACAGGCAAGGCCAGGCGGGCCTGTTGGCCGGCGGCCAGGTTCGTCACATCCCGCGGTTCACCGGACTCATCGGTCAGCAGGAGATCGCAGCGGTCGACCCGGTCATCGCTTTCCACGCTCAGTGACAGCGTCTGGATTTCCCCGACAAAGCCGCGGCTTGGCCGGCCGCTGCGAATGAGCAGCCCGGTCAGTTGCCGGTGACAGTGATGCATGCTGACCAGGGCCAGGGCGGCCAGGGTGAAACCCAGCAGGAAGCCCATGCTGTTTGAATAATTCATGGCGGCGAGAACGATGCCGACAATGACAATGGCCATGGCGGCGCCGCTGCGAGTGGGCAGGATATAGATGCGCCTTCGGTGCAGTCTCAGGGGGCTGTGATCAGGCCCCTGACGCCGATAGGCCCAGTGTCGGGCCAGGGTCTGCAGGGTGCGCAGGGGATGACGGAGAACGGCAGCCAAGGGGCCTCACGCCACCGGCGTGTCCCGCAGCAGGGTCTCGACGACCTCATTGAGGCGGCCACGGTATTCGGGCAGGGGTACCAGGCGGTGGCCGGCCACGGCCGGGAACACCGTCTGAACGTCTTCCGGCTCGACGCCCTTGCGTCGGTGCATCAGGGCCCAGGCCTGAGCCGCCTGACGCAGGGCCAGGCCACCACGGGGCGACAGGCCACTCTCCAGCATGGGCGATTCCCGGGTGGCGATCACCAGTGCCTGGAGGTAATTCATCAGGGGCTCGGACAGATGCACATTGCGGGCATGGGTCTTGAGGGCGCTTAGATCATCGGCCCGCAAGACGGGCTCCAGTTCGGTCAGCAGTTCCCGTCGATCCTGACCCAGCAACAGCTGCCGTTCAGCCGCCGGATCCGGGTAGCCCAGGCTCAGGCGCATCAGGAAACGATCCAGTTGGGATTCCGGCAGGGGAAAGGTGCCTACCTGCTGTTGCGGGTTCTGGGTGGCGATGACAAAGAAGGGCTCCGGCAGGGGACGGGTGGTGGTTTCCGTCGTCACCTGGTGTTCTTCCATGGCCTCCAGAAGGGCGCTCTGGGTCTTGGGGGTGGCGCGATTGACCTCATCCGCCAGCACCGTCTGAGCAAAGATCGGTCCGGGGCGGAAGGTCAGGTCGCCCCGTTCCCGGTCAAACACCGATGCCCCGAGAATGTCGGCGGGTAGCAAGTCGCTGGTGAACTGGATACGCTGATAGCTCAGCCCCAGACTGCGAGCGATGGCGTGCGCCAGAGTGGTCTTGCCCACCCCGGGAATGTCCTCGATCAGCAGATGGCCACCCGCCAGCAGGCAGCACAGGGACAGGCGAACGGCCCGATCCTTGCCCAGGATGATTTGATTGAGCTGCTCGATGGCGCGCTCAACACCCTCGATTGACGAGGGTTCGGATGCTCGGGAGGCAATGTCATTCATGGAATTCAGAGTAAGAGAAGCCTTGAGTGAAGTCCATGCCGGACGTGTGTTTTTCTGTCTGGTTCTGATTCTGATGCTCGGGGCCTGTGATCGTTCCCCCGATGAGACCACCCCGGAGGCGGCCGATGCGGCCATCGAAGAGGAGGAGACCGGTGATCAGCAGGAACTGGCTGATTCCGAACCCTGGCAGGTGGCCTGTTGCCTTGCCGAGGAACAGGCGGCGGGCTTTGGCGACACCATGCGATTCTCTGATGCCATTGACGCCCTGAACGTCCTGTTCATGGAGGCGGCGCGATCCCGCGACAGCGAAATGGGGCATTCATCGTTCAAGCCCGAGATGAATGATGACTTCATGCGGAACCGTGCCAGTGAGTGGTTGAGGCTGTTCCAGGCCATCCAGGCCAATTTCTCTCGCGGTATTTCCGTTTACCCGCATGCCGTCATGGAGGCCGGGCAGTGGCAGGGGCGGGGCGAGTCACGTCTTGAGGATCATGTCTGGGGTGTCTATCTCTATCACATGCATCACCGGGAGAGCTGGTTTGCGCACCATGATCTGGATGACGGCATTCGCCATCTGCCGTTGGGCCTGCTGACTGGCCTCAGCAGAAACGTATATGACGGCCATTATCAGGATGGACGATTCCATGCTGACCCGGAAGGTGAGGACTTCTCGGCGGCCAGCATGATGCAGGGCATGGCCGCCGCTCATGCCATGAACTATGCCTGGGTGCGCTGGAAGAAACCGGGTGGTGAGGACGATATGGGGCGACTTGAGGAGGAGCGACTGGCTGGCTGGTTGGGGCGAGGGCCGGAAGATCTTCTGCTCAAGGCCCGTCTGATCGTGCACGAGCTGGATGCCGCCTGGGATGAATCGCGCGCCTTCTATGATTTCGGTGAGGACGAATGGTCTCTGAGGACACTGGCTGCCATGCTGCGTGGCCACAAGGGCTTTTACGAACTGCTTTATCTGTTTGGCGATGATGCCGACCGTGAAGCCGCCCGGCGTCTATTCGACCGTAGCGCCATCAGCGTGGAATCATTGATGGCCATGGCGCGGCCCTGGGGCCTGCCGGCGCGAATCCGCTTCAGCGAAGACGGCTGGCTGGCGGCCGATGAACGTGTCGATGTGGCAGCTCATTGGACGTTGATCGCGGATCTGACCGCCGGCTTTGCCTATACCCGGGAAAGAGACGGTACCGCGCGTTTTCTGGCGCGTGAGCGACCGGCGCTTGCCGAAGGCCTGGCAGCCTTCGTTGACCAGCAGATTGCCGGCGCTCTGGCGTATCAGATGCCGGAGGGATTGCTGGTGAGCAGCCTCGACTGGGCGGATGGCACGGTCGTGGATGCCGATGTGTCCCTCCGGGCCATCAGTCGCTTCCTCCTCGGCGCCGGGGAAGGTTACGGCGGAAGCGACGCCTTCGCCTCTCCATCGGGCTGGGAAGGAGGTGATACGGAAACCGCGACTCGTGAGTTGTACCATGCCCTGTTGCGGCAAGGCGAGTTCGCTCGGGAAACCTTCATGCGTTTGCCAGGCCGCTAATTCTGTTCACGCCGCTGATAAGTAACCGACCGTTGATAGCTGGACGGGTATAAACCCACCTGCAGTACATCCGGACGCAAAGTGAAGTTGACTGTCAGGGTGTCTGGCTGACCGTCCGCATCCAGGGTGAAGTGCACGAACTTTTCCCGTCGGGCCGGGTTGCGCCAGATGGCCCGGAAGGTGTCATGGTGCCAGTGTTCCAGATCGGCGATGTGGCGATCATCCCCCCAGAAGCGCAGGGCCAGGCGTCCTTCGCCCGGGGAAAAGACCTCCACGTCTTTGTATAGCGGGTCGTGGTAATGCCCGGCAAATTCATTCAGTGAGACGGAAGGCCGAGTGCCGGATTGCCGGGCCGCATGGATCTCGTCGCGTTTTTCCTGGGCACTTTGTTTGCGGTCCTGGAAATCGGACAGGTAGTGCTCATGCCAGTCCTTCTCGTCCAGGCCAGCCATCCGGTCAATGATGGTGTTGGCCAGGGCCAGGCGGAAGTTGTTAAAGGTATTGCTGACCACGACCACGCCGAGCTCCAGTTCCGGCACCATGATCAGCTGGGTATTCATGCCGTCTGAAGCCCCTCCGTGCTGGGCAATGCTGTAGCCACGATAGTCACCCAGGCTCCAGCCCAGGCCATAGGCACGGATGGGGGATTGATGGTCATCGCGCCCGGTGGCGATCTGTGGCTGATGGGTTTCACGCATCTGCTCTTCGCTGATCAGCCGTTCACCCCCGTACACCCCGGGCTCACCCAATTGCAGGCGCATCCACTGGGCCATGTCGTGGACGCTGCTGTTGACCGACGCCGAGGGGCCCACATTGTCGAAATTGCGGCGGGGAATGGTCACCACCTCACCATCGATTTCCTGATGGGGCCAGGCGGCATTGGCATCGCTGGCAATGGCCGTGATGCTGGTGTTGCTGTCCTTCATGCCCAGTGGTTCGAACAGACGCGCCATGATGAAGTCATCCCAGCTCTTGCCGGTAATGGCCGGGATGAGCTCCCCGGCCACCGAATACATCACATTGGAATAGACATAGGCCGAGCGGAAGGGCTGCTCGAACTCCGCGTATCGCATCTGGTGGATGATGTCGGCTCGCGGGCTGTAGTTCATGAACTGCAGGCGGTTGCCGGTCATGCGGCCGACGCCGACCCGGTGAGTGAGCAGGTCGCGTACGCGAACCTCGTGGGTGACCCAGGGATCCGACAGGCGGAAATTCGGCAGGTGATCGACGACTCGATCGTCCCAGTCCAGCTTGCCGTCATCCACCAGCATGGCGAGAGCAGCTGCCGTCATGGCTTTGGTGGTGGAGGCCACACCGAAGAGGGTGTGTTCGTCCACGGTCGCCGATTCCCCCAGCTTGCGAAGGCCGAAGCCCCGGGCGTAGATCACTTCGTCCTGATGCACCACGGCGATCGCCAGGCCAGGGATGCCCCAGTCGGCCATGCCGGCCTCAATCCACTCGTCCAGGTCTTCGAGCGACGCCTGGTCGGCCGCTGGCGCGTTCATAGGCAGCAGGGCAGCGCAGGCGAAGAGGGGCAGGGCGATCAGGCGATGCAGGGCAAACATGGCTGGCTCCGTGGTCATGACAGGCCATGATCGTAACCGAGGCCGGGAGCCGGGGCCAGTCAACCCCTTGCGCCGGAGGCAACAGGCGGATAGCGTAGAACCTCATTCTTCGGAGGATGGCAGGCATGGCAAGCATTCAGCGACCCTGGTCGAACTTTCCCCCGGTCGTGACCGGGGTGATGGCCAGTTGCGTCATCGTCTTCATGATGCAGTTGTCCAATTTCAACTGGATGGTGGAGCATTTCGCCCTCTGGGGCGCCAATACGCCCTATTTTCAGCCCTGGCAGTTGCTGTCTTCGGCCTTCCTGCATGGTGGTTACCTCCATCTGTTCGTCAATATGCTGGCGCTGTGGATGTTCGGGGTACAGATCGAGAACGTCTGGGGCTGGCGCCGATTTTTTGTCTTCTATTTCTTCTGCGTGATTGGCGCCTCTGTTGTGCAGTTGCTGGTGGCGAGTGCGGCCGCGGCAGACGGCAACATCTATCCCACCGTCGGTGCCTCGGGTGGTGTTTTCGGCATCCTGCTGGCCTTCGGTTTGATGTTTCCCAATCAACGCATCGTTCTGCTCATTCCACCCATCCCCATGAAGGCAAAGTGGTTCGTGGTCCTTTTCGGGGCCTTTTCCCTGTTTGCCGGATTGACCGGTGCCATGGGCAGCATTGCCCACTTCGCTCACCTGGGCGGCATGGTCTTCGGTTTGATCCTGATGGTCTGGTGGGGCTGGCGCCCGGGGCGTCACTGGCGCTGAGGGGCCGTCACTGGCCGGCATCCGGGTCCGTGCATTGCCGGTTCACGACAGGGGCGGTGGGATCAGTTCCTCCAGTGCCTGGGGTCGATGAACGGCGTAACCCTGCGCCATGTCCACGCCCAGTTCCCGCAGTACGGCGAGAATGGCGTCGTCTTCGACGAACTCCGCCACGGTATCGAGGTTCATTGCCTTGCCCACTTCGTGCATGGCCCGGACCATGCTGCGGCTGACTTCATCACTGGCGATGCTGCGGACGAAGCTGCCGTCTATCTTCAGGGCATCCACCTCGATCTCCCGCAGGTAGGCAAACGAGGAAAGGCCGCTGCCGAAGTCGTCCAGGCCTACCCGGCAGCCCAGTCTTCGAAGGTGCCGGAACAGTCGTTGTGCTTCTTCGAAGTTGTGGATGGCCGCGGTTTCGGTAATCTCGAAGCAGAACCACGCTGGATCCACTTCATAATGCCGGAAGCGGCCTTCTATGAAGGCATGCAGGTCCCCGTTGCCCAGTGAGGTACCGGACAGATTAATGGACCATCGACGTGGGCGATGAGCGTCGTCGGTATTCGCGGCAATGGCGAATACGCGGTCGATGACATGGCGGTCGATTCGGGTCATCAGATTGTAGCGTTCCGCCGCCGGAACGAATTCGGCGGCATCGATGACGGTGCCATCCTCGTCGATCAGGCGCAAAAGGACTTCCAGGCTGGGTGTCAGGTGGCTGTCCGGGGATGTGGGTACCATCCATTGCCCGAACAGCTGAAAGCGGTTCTCCACCAGGGCGCGGTCCAGACGGGGAACCCAGCCCATTTCACCATGCCGTGCGCGGATGTGCAGATTGTCCACCTGATAGACCTGGATACGATTGCGGCCGAGATCCTTGGCCGCATAACAGGCCAGATCCGCCTGGGCGAGCAGATCGCTGGCGGCACCGACCGCCTCGCGGGTATGGGTCATGCCGATACTGGCACCCACCGAGAAGCTGCGGCCTTCCCACTGGAACTGGAAGGCGCGGATGGTATCCAGCAGTGTCTCGGCGATCTCCATGCTGCGATCCATGGGGCAGTCCGCGAGAATCAGGCCGAACTCGTCGCCCCCCAGCCTTGCCAGCTGGTCTGAACGCCGCAAACGGGTGCTCAGCGATCGGGCCAGCTGGCGCAGCAGTTCATCGCCTGCCATGTGGCCGCAGGTGTCGTTGACCACCTTGAACTGATCCAGATCCATGTAGATCAGGGCGTGCACCATGCCCTTGGCCGGTGGCCTTGCCAGGGTCAGCCGTAACTGCTCATCAAAGGCCCGCCGGTTGAGCAGGCCGGTCAGGGTGTCGTGGCTGGCTTCCCAGCTGAGGTCGGCCTGTGCCTGGTTGCGATCCAGCTCCAGGGCAATGCGCGCAGCAAACACATCCAGTATGGGTTCCACCCGGGACAAACGCACGCGTGTCACCCGCTGGGTATCCAGAGCGATCAGATAACCCCAGCGAATGCCGGAAGCCGGGCGAATGGTTGTTGCAAACAGGCTTTCTCCCTGCATGGCGCTGACCAGGCGATCATCCGGGATTTCGCTGGCCAATCCGTCGCAGATCACCAGCCGTTCTTCACGTAGCAAGGCCCTGATGATCTGTTCCGGCAAGGCCGGGCACTCATGACCGCCCTTCTCGTCGTGCCATGCACGCATTTTCAATTGCTCCTCGCCGACGCACTGAACGAGAACGCAGCATCGCATGCCCAGGGCTCTTGCCAGGTTCCGGTTGGCCAGCTGGAAAAATTCCTGCTCGGACTCCTTGCCGGTGAGCAGAGCCAGGCTGCGCAGGGCCTCTTCCAGGCGTTTGCGTTCGGTGATGTCCCGATCAATGCCGCGATAGCCACGGAAGTTGCCCTCATCATCAAAGACCGGCACACCGCTGGTCTCGAGCACGACCTCATGCCCGTCCCGGTGGACATTTCGGTTCTCCAGCATGTGGAAGGGTTCCCGGGCTTCGATGATGCTGTGGTAGACGTCGGTCAGTCGGTCCTGTTCCCGCGGTGTCATGGGGTCGTAGGGGCGCATTCCGACCACTTCCTCGGGGCGGTATCCCATCATGTCCTCGATCTGGGGGCTGGCGTAGACGCAGTAACCGTCGGCATCCATCTCCCAGACAAAGTCGCTGGTGGATTCGATCAGACTGCGAAAGCGGGATTCACTCTGCCGCAGCTCCTGTTGAACCCATTCACTGCGCCGGGTTTCCCGCCAGAGCAGAACCACGCCCAGGAGCAGTAGCAGACTGACTCCGGTGCCGAGGAAAAGGTAGCCACGCAGGGTGGCCCGCCAGGGCTGGAGGACCCGGTCGACGTCGATGGTGACGGCCTGCACCAGTGGATAGCCGCCCACGGGGCGTTGAACCAGAAAGTAATCCTTCCCGGATTCCCGATCACTGAACTGTCTGAGGGTCTGTGCCGAACCATTGTCTGCCACGGTTTCGATCAGCGAGCCGGGGATGTCACCGCTGGTCGTCACCAGTGCCCCCCGGGTATCCACCAGGGCCAGGCCACCCGCCAGATTGACGCCCAGTTCCTGAAAGAGCGCCTGGTAGTGGCCGGGGTCGATGATGGCGGCGATGACACCGAGGAACTGGTCATCCTGATCACGCAGGGCACGGCTGGCGGCAATGAAGTGCATGCCGCTGGTGCGTGCCTCCAGGGGGCGGTCGAGAAAGAGACCGTCGGTGGGCATGAGCTGGTGGGTGCGGAAATAATCCCGATCCGCCAGGTTGGAGGCCAGGTTGGGGTCGCCGTAGAGGTCATTGACCCAGCGCCCGGAGGCATTCACGACGATGATGTTGCTGACCATCGGGCCGCGCACACTCTGGCCCAGGATGGCGGTGATGTCGGGGTGTTCCAGGGTGATAGGTCCGTAGGCATCAAGTACACGGCTGGCGAGGGCGTCCAGCGTTGTATCCACGCTCTCAAGGGTGCGGATCGTGTACTGCTCAAGCCCGCTGGCAATGATCCCCGCCGATGCCTGGGCATCGCTCAGCGTGCGCTGGTACTGGCGATAGAGGTCGCTGGCCAACAGGCCATTGATGGCCACGATGGCCGTCAGGCCGAAAACGAGCAGCCCAAGCCGAAGTCTTGGGGAGGACATTGCTGGATGCGTCATGGAGTTCTTCCGTGTCGACACACCCATTCTTTCCATTGTGCCGGAACATTGCAAGGCACGAACGAATGACCAGAGGTTCCTCAGAACATGCGCCGGCCGCACCAGATCACGCGGCCGTGAATGCGGATGCGGCCGGCCTTGAGTGCATTCAGCTCCATCTCGAAGCTCTGGTAACCGGGGTGTTCACTGTGGAATTCGATTTTCTGTCCGGGCTTGTGCTGTATCCGCTTGACCAGAAAGGCGTCCTGGAGGCTCAGGGCGTAGATGCCGTCGTGTCGGGGGCCTTCGCCTCGCTCCCTGTCGATGACCATGACATCGCCGGTTTTCAGTAGCGGACTCATGCTCTCATCCTGTACCAGGCAGACGGCGAGATCTTCGGGGGGCGCCTGCAGGGCCTGCACCACCCACTCGCGGCGAAGCGACAGGCCGGGGAGGCTGGCCGGTGAATGTCGTCCGCTGCTTTCACTGCCGTCGGTATCCAGTGGCGGGATGCGAAAGTCCTCATGGTCACAGCTGCCGCGCCCGGTTGCCAGCCAGTCAAGAGACACATTGCAGGCAATGGCCAGTCTCGCCATGGCACCGACCGGGGGCTGGTTGTCTCCCCTCAAATAGCGGCTGAGTGCGTCCGTCGAGACGCCGGCCGCCTGGGCCATGGTCTTCCTGTTTCGGAAGCGCTGTCCGAGGGAATTCAGGCGCTCGCGAAACGCCTCCGGTTCGAATTCTGCATTCCTTGCGGTCATGGGTAACAGGGTTCCGTCGAATTTCCGGGGGAAACCGCTTTCTGGTCGAGGGGGCGAGGGGGTGCCCCTGCATTTCGTCTGGAACGGTCGCCATTCGGTGATGAACGGTGACGCAGATTCTTGCCATTTGGCGCATTTATGCCACGCTTTAAGTGAGCATGTGCGGAAAACGGCGCATATCTGCGTCTATCGGGCTTGCTTTTTTTCGCGTCTCGCACCAGGGAGACAGGGATGGAAGGGTTTTGTTTTAAGACAGGCCTATGCAAACGGTGTTCCGTGAATTGCTGCGGTCGCTTTCGAGCCAGGGGCCGGCTCGATCCTGGCGGTGGGTACACACATCAGGATCGGTCGTGGCCGCCAGGATCGGTGACGGCATCGTGCGCCCACTGGTCTCGCACTGTGTGCGCACCCGATATACGCAATTTAAAACAAAGAATCAGTCGTGAACAGCCAGTTCACCCACGCTTCCAATCGATATCCGGATGTCGTGGATCGATCGTCCCAATTCCCGCGAATTTTTACCATTCACGCCAGTTTTGCGCCCGCTTATCGGCTGTAGTGTATTTGTAATGGTTTTGTATCGTCTTTGTGTCATAGTGAAACGACACGACATAAGATCGACAACCGATGATCCTGCGCTCATGAAGCGGATCAGCAGACGTAACGTTGTCGACTACCGCAACTGCCATCCGGCACTGGAGGAATGAAATGGCATTGGTCAAGACAGGTGAAGTCAAGCAGGACGCCGGGGCGGCCCCGCCGCCGCCCGCAGACGGGTTCGATCCGGACGCTGATCGGAGTCGTGCCGATGCGGTTCGACGCCGGGCACGCAATACCGCACGCCGGCAGCAGACCGCTGAGCGAATTGCGGCGGCCGCAACGCAGTTGTCCAGCTCCGTAAGTCAGTCGGTGGCCGCATCGGAAGAACTGGGGCGTTCCATGGAGCAGGTGTCCACCGGTGCCGAAGAAGCGGCTTCCGCCGCCCAGGAAACCCTTCAGGCGGTTGCCAGCTCGGCGGCAGCGGTACGACAGCAGCGGGATAACAGTCGCAGTGCCATCAAGC
Source organism: Natronospira bacteriovora (assembly GCF_030848495.1). Taxonomy (NCBI): domain Bacteria; kingdom Pseudomonadati; phylum Pseudomonadota; class Gammaproteobacteria; order Natronospirales; family Natronospiraceae; genus Natronospira; species Natronospira bacteriovora. The sequence continues at coordinate 104,988 of NZ_JAVDDT010000003.1, read as the reverse complement.
GCCTGGATGCCATGAAGGACGAGGTGGAAGCTGCCAATCGCCTGATTGAAGGCATGGTGGCGGGGGTGCGCAAGGGGGTGGCCCGGCAGGAAGAGGCGGTCAAGCAGGTCAATGCCATGGCTGACTCCGCCCGGGAAGTGGGTGAGATCGTTCGTGCGGTCACCCGTATTGCTGATCAGACCAATCTGCTGGCGCTGAATGCTGCCGTGGAAGCGGCCAGTGCCGGTGAGCATGGCAAGGGATTTGCCGTGGTGGCGGATGAAGTGCGTGCATTGGCCGAGACAGCCCAGTCCAGTGCCGACCGGATCCAGACCCATGTGACGTCAATCGGTGAGCAGGTTGAGGCGCTGGTGGAAAAGATCCAGCAGGCGGCTCAGGCCGGTGCGGATGACCGCAAGGCGGGGGATGCCGCCATTGAGCAGCTGGAGCGCACCCGCAAGAGCATGGATGAAATGCTGCAGGGTGCAAGGGAGATTCTGGAAACCGCCGAGCAGTCAGCGGAAGTGTCGGACCGTGTGCAGCAGGAGATGGAGAAAGTGGCGTCGGCATCCGAACAGCAGTCCTCCGCTTGCGAGGAAGCCGCCCGCATGGTGACCCAGCAGAACCGGGCGCTGGCGGAATGTCAGGAATCGGCCCAGCACCTTGCCCAGGTTGCCGAGGAGGTGAAGGGGAATACCGATGGCACCGGGCGTGGCGCCGATCTGGCCTCTTCGGCGGAACAGCTGGCGGCCTCTGTGGAAGAAATCCAGCGGGCCTCGGAGCAGATTGGAACGGCGATTGAACAGATCGAGCAGGGGGCACGGCTGCAGAGCCAGGGAGCATCGGCCACCAGTGCGCAGGTGGAGCAGCTGCTTGGGGGTGCACGCCAGGCCTCGGAACGTGCGGACGCACTGGTAGAACAGGGCGATCGAATCCTGGAGCTCCTCAAGGAAAACAGGGAGAAGGTGGAGGGCATGCTTAAACGCATTGCCGAAAACGGTGAAGAAAGCCTCGCCTTCCATCAGGACGTGGCCGGTGTGGAAGGTGTCTGCGGAGACATCGAGCGGGTCATGAAGAGCATTGAGACTGTCAACATCAAGACCAGCATGCTCGCCGTCAGTGGTGGAATCGAAGCGGCCCGAGCCGGAGAGTTCGGTGACGGCTTCGTTGTCGTGGCCAACGACATCCGCAATCTGTCCCATGATGCCGCTGAGAACGCCGAACAGGTTGGCGAGGTGGTGGGTAATGCCCGTGGTCAGGTGGATGCTTCGCAGCACCTGTTCGACACCCTGGCGCGTGATTTTTCCGGCGATGCCGAGCGTTATCAGGAGATCATCGAAAGCATCGAGTTGGTGGAAAAGCGCATCAGTGGCGTCGTGACCGGCAACCGTGAAAGCGCCCAGGCGTCCCACGAGATCCGCAATGCGGTGGAAGAAGCCAAGACAGCGGTGGAGCAGATTGCTTCGGCGGCAACCCAGGCGGATCAGTCCAGTTCCGAGGCGGCTGCGGCGGCTCGACAGCAGGGGCAGGGTGCACGTGAGTTGGCTCGTGCCGCGGAAGAGATCGCCGGTCTGGCCGACGAGTTGCAGGCCCTGTAAGGGCGGTCACCATTGCCAGGGGAGAGACAGTCATGTCGACCCATGCAGAAGATGTATCCGACGGTACAGAGCCGTCCAGGGAGGCCAGGACGGCCGTCGAAGCCGCTGCCAGGGATGACTCGCTGGAGTCCTACGACGACCGACAGACCACCATGGCATCAGAGATGTCGCAGTATCTCGCCTTTGATGTCTGTGGGCGGGAAATGGCGCTGCCGCTGGAGATGATCGGTGAAATCATCCGCCCACCAGCCATCACCCCGGTGCCGCTCAGCCCCGATTGTCTGCCGGGGGTCTTCAGTCTTCGGGGCAGTGTGTTGCCCGTGCTCTGCCTGCGTCGTGTGGCCGGAGACGAGGAAGCCGAAGATGACGAGGGGCAGCGCATTCTGGTTGTTCGCTGCCAGCCGAAACTGGGCCTTCGTGTCGACCGGGTTCATCGCGTATTTCAGGCGCCCGCCCCCCTTCGTCGAGAGCGTGGCGAGGATGGCGATGGGGCGGGAACATCGGAGGACAGCCCGGGTGGTCTGATGACCCGGGGCGCGATTCAGGATCAATCCCGCATTCTCCAGTTGCTGGATGTCGACGCCGTACTGGATCACCAGCTGGGGGCATGGCAGCAAGGCGGTGTCATGGCGGCGGAAAATGATGCCAGCCCGCTAGCGGGCAGTGACATGGAGTCTGCGTCCCGCAGTCAGGTCGCCGAACAGATCGTGGTCAGCGTACGTGTGGATGGGCAGGATTTCGGTCTGGATGCCTTGCCGGTGCGCGAGATACTCGATTGTCCCGAAGAGATCAGCCCGGTACCCAGGGCACCGCAGGGCATGCTGGGCCTGGCCGCCTTGCGGGGTGCCACCGTCCCATTGTTCAGCCTGCGTCGCCTGCTGGACTTCCCGGAAGCGGCCGGTGGACGACGTGTGGTGATTCTGCCGGTGGGCGACGCCGGGCTTTCCATTGGCCTGGTGGTGGATGATGTCAATGAAGTTCTGCGCATCCCGGAAGATGATATCGGTCCGGTGCCTCAGCTGGGTGGTGAACAGGCTCGGGAGTTTTCCGGTGTTTACCGGCCATCGTCGGTCTCGGCCAGCGAGGAACGAAGTAACACAGGCCTGCTGACCCTGATTGATGTGGATGCCTTCCTTTCTGTTCACCGCCTTGTGGAGATGGCGGAGAAGATGATTGATCAGAAGAGTGAAAAAGGCACTGACAAGAACATGCGAGCAGGCAACAGCGAGGCAGCCGCCATGCAGCAATATGTGATTTTCGAGCTTGACGGGCAGTCGTTCGGAGCGCCGATTGAAATCGTCAAGGAAATTCTCAGGCTTCCCGAAACACTCACGGGCGTGCCGAGTGCGGGTGCTCGTGTGGAAGGTGTCATCAATCTGCGCGGCCGTGTTCTTCCCGTGGTGGACATGCGTAGACGATTCGGCTTACCAGTCAGTGAACGCAATGAATCGCAACGGGTGCTGGTTCTGGAGCTGCAGGGACAAAGGGCCGGCTTCATCGTGGATTCGGTCAGTGAAGTACTGAAGGTTGCCGAGGAGCAGGTCAGTGATGCCCGTGAACTCGCGGCGTCCAGGGCAGACTGGGTCGCGGCCGTCATCCGACGGGAAGGTGATGCGGGGATGGTGCTGGTCGTGGACAGGAGCCGGCTTCTGGCGCCGGAAGACCTGGCAGAGCTGGAGGCGGTCAGCTGATGGGGCAGACAGCCGAGCGGATCAGATCAAAGGGAGAGGGCGTTACCCGTGTTCTGGTGGTGGACGATTCCGCCCTCATGCGCAGGCAGTTGATGCGTATGTTCGATGCCGAACCGGACATGGAAGTGGTTATGGCGCGGGACGGTGCGGATGCCCTGGAACGTGTTCGTGACTTTCGCCCACACGTGGTGACTCTCGATATTCATATGCCGGTAATGGACGGCCTTGAATGCCTCAGCCGAATCATGACCGAGATGCCTACGCCGGTGGTGATGGTTTCCTCCCTGACGGAACAGGGGGCGCTGGCAACGCTGGAGGCCATGGAGCTGGGGGCGGTGGATTATATCCAGAAGCCTGGCGGCACGGTAACGGTGGATATGGAGCGGGTTCGTCGTGAATTGATCGAGAAGGTGCGCGCCGCCGCCACGGCGAGAATCGGCGGTGTTTCCGATACCGAGATCGATCCCGCAGAGCCAGTGGCGGTTACCAGCCCAAGGCGTGCGGAAACAATGCCGGTAAGTCGTGAGGGAGTGGTTCTCATCGGCGTGTCGACCGGAGGCCCGCGTACATTGGAAAGCATCCTCCCCGAGCTGCCCGCGGACTTTCCCTGGCCTGTGCTGGTAGCGCAGCACATGCCTTCCAGCTTTACCGGTGTGTTCGCCAAACGCATGAACGAGCGCTGTCAACTGACCGTTACAGAGGTGGACAAGTTGACCGATATTCGGCCGGGCGGTGTCTATATTGCCCGAGGCGATGCCGACATGGTCATGACCAACCGCAATGGCGTACTCAAGGCCATGCCTGTCCCGAGCGACGAAAGCGGCTTCTGGCATCCATCGGTCAATCGCCTGGTGAAGTCGGCGATCGAACAGCTTCCCTCAGCCTCGATTGCCGGCGTGCTGCTTACCGGAATGGGCGACGATGGTGCCGAGTCGATGGCTGAGCTGTACCACGGTGGCGGGTTCACCATTGCGGAATCCGAGGCCACGGCTGTGGTATGGGGCATGCCCAAGGCGTTGATCGACAGGGGCGCGGCCGACATGGTCATTCCGTCAAACCTGGTTGCCCAGCAGCTCCTTCGCCACCTGCGTCAGGTTGGCCAGAACGCGGAGACGGCCTGAACATGAACGATGTCTCCATGGCGATGAGTGACAAGGATTTCGAAGCGTTCCGTGCTCTCTTTCTCGAGACCCTGGGTCTCTACTTTGAAGATCATCGTCGTTATCTGGTGGAGAAGCGGGTCGCCAGCAGAATGAAACAACTCCGATTGTCCGACCATCGGCGTTATCTCGCTGTACTTCAGTCATCCACGAGTACCGAGGAGTTCGAGGCGTTGACCAATGCCATCACGGTCAACGAGACCTATTTCAACCGCGAGTACTATCAACTCCAGTGCATGACGCGCAGTCTCCTGCCTGAGATTGTGGTAAACCGCCGTCGCCGGAAGGTGCCCGACAGCGAGCCATTGCGTATCTGGTCCATCCCCTGCTCCACCGGCGAGGAGCCTTACTCAGTGGCCATGGAGCTCCTTGATGCCTGGCCTGCGGTGGATGACTACATTGTGGAAATTCATGCCTCGGATGTGGACACCGATGCGCTGCGTCGAGCAAAGGAAGGGGTCTACGGTGAGCGCGCCCTGAGGATGCTTCCGGCAGCCCGACGGGAATGTTACCTGCGCCCCGAGGGGCCGGGACAGTATCGCATCTGTGAAGCCATTCGGCGTTCGGTCAGTTTCAGCAAGATCAATCTGAACAGTGATGACTGGATGGCACGTCTGCCTCCGATGGATGTGATTCTCTGTCGCAATCTCCTGATCTATTTCAATGATGAAAGCCGACGGGAAGCTGCCGGGCGACTTTTCAAGGCGCTCAGGCCCGGTGGATTCGTTTGCCTGGGCCATTCGGAATCCATGCACCGCATGAATGCAGATTTTCTGTATCGCCGCTTCCCGGAAGCCATTGTGTATCAGCGTCCCGTGGGAACCCGTGGCCCTGGCCAGGATGGTTCCGTTTCGGACATGGAAGATCTGGCCTGCGGCTGAATCGCCGTTGACCAGCTTAGGAGGTTATGTGAATCAGGCTGATGATGTCAGTGCTACGGAAACGGATCCCCTGCTTGCACAGTTCGTGGTGGAGGCACGGGAGCAGTTGCAGTCGGCCGCTGACGGCCTGCTGGTTCTGGAGCAACAACCCCGTGAGCGGGCAGCCGTGGATGCGGTGTTCCGCAGTCTCCATACGGTCAAGGGTGGCGCAGGCCTGTTCGAGGCACCGGCACTCAACCGCCTGCTCCACGAAACAGAGCAGCTCTTGCATGGGCTTCGCACGGGCGAGCTTGAGCCTGATGCTGATTTCGTGGATCTGTTGCTGGAGGCGGTGGATCAGACTCAGGCCTGGGTCGATCAAATGGCGGAGGGGGGCGTATCGAACCTGAGTGGGTCCGAGCGTGCAGAGCGGCTGGTCAAACGTATTGCTTCCGTGCTGGGCGAAGGTGTTCTGGCATCACAGGCAACGCCTTCCGATCATGGATCGCCTCCGGATGTGCAGATCAATCCGAATGCCATGGCCTGCTTCCCGGTAGCTGCGTTGATCCGCAGCTTCGTCCATCAGTTCAAGGCGGGGGCATCGGATCTTAGGCTGATCCGGCTGGAGCCGGATCCGGAGGCTTTCCTGAAGGGGCGAGATCCTCTGGCCTGGGCCATGGAACTGCCGGGGTTTCTGGCATTGGGCGTGGAGGCTGCCGAGGTGCCTGAAGACCTTTCCGAGATGGACACTTTTCGCTTTAATCTCACGCTTTCGCTGCTCACCTCAGCAGATACCGGGACGTTACAGCAGTTCGCCGATCGTTCAGGAATCCCGGTTGAGATAATGACGGTACCCATTGATTCGTTGCTGCGTCTGGACGGTGACCCACGTCCGTTGACCGCGGAAGATGATCTGCTGGATGCCCTCGATGACGCCATCTGCCGACACGATGGTGACGCCCTTGAGCGTGCCATTACAGTGGGCATGAACCTATTTGGTAATGGCCTTTGGGTGTATCGGGGCCTGGAATGGTTGAGTGCGCTACAGGACCTGGGAGAAATCCCGGTGGCATGGAAGCGGGCCGTGGTTGAGGCCATGAAGCGCCGCTGTCAGCCCTGCATGGAAGATGGGGCTGGCAGCGGCGTCAATGACGACGAGGCCTGGTCGCTGCCGGATGGCGGCGGCGGCCTGTTCCTGTCGGAACCGAGTGCCGATTCAACGGCCACGGCGGAGATGGATCCGGCCATGGTCGGTTTGTTTGATGACGCCCCTGGAATGCCGTCTGAGGCACAGGTCGGGAATTCCCCGGAAGTTGTCGGCACGGGATCGGAGGTTTCAGAACAAAAGGTGGAGGCCGGAGCTGGTAACGACTCCGGTGTTCAAGCGCAGTCTCGGAAGGGGCCGGCGCATGTGCATGTGGACACCCAGCGCCTGGATCAGCTGGGTGAGCTGGTGGGCGAACTGATTGTGGCGCGCAATGGTTTGCCTTATCTGGCACGCCGAGCGGAACAGGATCACGGGTCCCGCCAGCTCTCACGAGAGATCAAGGAGCAGGCTCAGCTATTGGAGCGAGTGACCGGAGAACTTCAGAGGGCGGTGTCGGCAGTGCAGATGCAGCCGGTGGCGACCACCTTCCAGCGCTTTCGTCGGCTGACACGCGACATTGCACGCAAGCTGGACAAGCAGGTCGAACTGGTGCTGGAGGGGGAGGGTACCCAGGCGGATCGTCAGGTGCTCGCGGCCATGGTTGACCCCCTCACGCACCTTGTACGAAACAGTCTGGATCATGGGATCGAGTCACTGGAGGAACGACGTGCCGCTGGCAAGCCGGATCGTGGCCGACTGTTGTTGCGGGCCAGGCATTCGGGCGACTGGTTGCGGCTGGAAGTAGCCGATGACGGCCGAGGCCTGGATCCGGAGCGGATTGCTGCCATGGCGCTCGAGAAAGGCATTGTCAGTGCAGAAGAACTGGACGGCATGGATGAGAGAGAAAGGCAGAAACTCATTTTCGCGCCAGGTTTCTCCACGGCGGACGCTGTTTCGGAAGTCTCTGGCCGAGGTGTTGGCATGGACGCCGTTCGCGACACCGTGGAGGCGTTGGATGGACAGATCGACCTGGACAGCGTCCCTGGAGAAGGCAGCTGTGTGACCTTATCCCTTCCGCTCTCCATGGCGGTCACTCGGGTATTGCTGGCCCATTGCGGGCGGCAGCAGCTGGGGATACCCATTGAGGCCGTCGTCGAGATCGTACGCCGCAGTCCCGCCGACATTCAGAAGGTTAGCCATCAGCCGGTGATCATGGTTCGGGAGGAAGTCTTGCCAGTGCTTGATCTCAACCAGCACCTGGGGATCGAGCCACCGGAAGAAACGCAGGAGCCGGACGCGGTGGCCAGTTTCGTTCTCCTGCACTGGCAGTCCCGGCGTGTTGCCCTTCGTGTGGATGACGTGGGTGAAGACATGGAGGTGGTGGTCAAGCCACTGGAAGGGCTGCTCAGGCAAAGTGACCTGTTCACCGGTCATGCCTTGTTGGGTGATGGGCGAATACTTTTCATCCTGGATATGAAGGGGCTACTGACATGAGTCTTGAGATTGATGCGGATCGCATTCAGCTGATCGAGCGTTGTGAAGTCGAGGAAGCGGAGGATCTGTTCCAGGCGGTGCGTGCTCACCCTGAACGCCCGGTGGATATTTCCCATTGCATCTGGATGCATTCCGCGGTGTTTCAGGTTCTTTACTATCTGGAAGCGGACGTGGTTGGCGAGCCGGCGGATCCCTGGCTTTGCCAACATATCATGCCCCTGCTCAATCGGATCGATCAGCCGGTGCAGAGGGAGACGGGTTGATGGATATTCGGCCCCGTACCATTGCCATAACCAACCGAAAGGGTGGCTCCGGCAAGACCACAACGGCGGTGAATGTTGCCGCGGAACTGACAGCACGTGATGCCCGTGTGCTGATCATTGATCTGGATCCGCAGAACCATGTGGCCATTGGCCTGGGTTTGCAGGAAGACGTGCGCATCGGCAGTCATTGCGTGTTTGCCGGCAAAGAGTCACAGCTCTCGCAGGCTATTCATTCTACCCCCACGGGGGTGGATGTGATTCCTGCCGATCCTGCCTTTGATGGGAGCCACCCGGGTGGTGACTGGCATCGTCTTCGTCGGGCGCTCTGCCATCCGGCCTTCGAGCCGTATGACGTGATTATTCTGGATACGCCGCCTTCCATGGATTCGATCTTGATGAATGCGCTTATGGCATCGGGCAGTGTTCTGGTGCCACTGATCCCTCATCACCTGGCTGCGGCTGGTGTGAGAGCGCTATCACGCCTGTTCATGCGCGCCAGTCTCAGCGGAGGTCATCAGCCGAATCTGCTGGGCATTCTGCCTGTGATGGTTGATCGCCGAGTGCGCTTGCAGCGATCCGTTCTGGATGAGTTGGCGGCAGAGTTCGGCGCAACCCGTATTCTTCGGGGAATTCGAAGTGATATTCGGTTGGCGGAGGCCTTCGGGGAAGGGAGGCCGGTACGTGATGTGGCCCCTCGAAGTCGGGGCAGCATGGATTATTTTCTTGTGGCCGAGGCTCTGGTAAGGGGGGCGGGCTTGCCGAATCTTGAGCACGGCTGCGTCGATGTGTATCCCAAGTCACAGGCACTCCAAGGAGGACTGCAATGAAGACGATCTACCTGGTGGATGATTCAGGAACCATACGCATGAGTATGGCGACGATCATGGAGCGGGCTGGCTGCAAGGTGGAGACGGCCAATGACGGACAGGAAGCGCTGGAGCGATTGAGGAATGGCTTCAAGCCCGATCTTCTGATCACTGATGTTCATATGCCGCGCATGGATGGTCTTACCTTGATAAGAGAGGCCCGTGCCCTTCCTGCTCACGCACGAACGCCAATCCTTGTGTTGACCACCGAATCCCAGCAGGAGAAAAAGGACGAGGCCCGTCGCAATGGGGCCACCGGCTGGATGGTCAAACCGGTGACTGCGGATAATCTCAGGGCAGTCCTCGGCAAGCTCCTGAATCTGGACATGAATGCGGCCTGAGGAGGCGCCATATGGCATTCAATCCGGAGGAGCCTGACAGAGAGTCCCAAGTTCCCGGCTGGGCCGCACGCTTGCCGTGCTTACTGCTTGCCGGCCTGCTTGGTGGGCTGATGATTCTGTTGCCTTTGCAGTTGTTTCTGTCGAATCCGTATCTTGTGGCCTTGACGGGGGGTGTCTTGCTGTCTCTTGGGGTAGCGGCGGCGATGTCACTGTTCACCCCCGCATCAACGGGGCTTCTCGGCAAGCTCGGTATCAGTGGTCCGGGTGAGCGTGGCAACCTCAAGGATGTGATACGGAGAACCCTGGGCTCCGTGCAGCCGGCTTATCCGATTTTGAGAGGGCATCTTCAGCGTGTTCAGGCTGAAACCGACTCCGCTGCGACGGGCATGATTCAGCGCCTTCAGGCAATGGATGATGAATCACGACGTTTTTTGACCTTTGTTGAAGAATCGGAGGCGGAAACAGAGACGCTGGGAGAGGGTAATGTGGCATTGCGGGCCAGCAAGGATAAGGCGGTCAGTGACATTGCCAGTTACATCGAGCGACGCAGTGCTCAACTCCAGCTTGAGCGGGAGCGGGCTGAACAGATGCTGGGGCGTGCCGACAAACTGATGGAGTCGGTGCAGATGATCCGTGACATCGCCGTCAAGACGAATCTCGTTGCCTTGAACGCGGCGATCGAGGCGGCGAGAGCGGGCAGGGCAGGGAGGGAGTTCGCGGTGGTGGCGGATGAGGTTCGCGCCCTCGCCATGAAGAGTCAGGAGGCCGCTCGATTCGTGGAACAGGAGATTCCCGCCGTCACCGCCATCATCAAGGACCAGTCAGCAGCAAAGCTGCAGGGGGAATCGGACGAGGTCGTTGAGGCCGAAGAGAGTGTGCTTCGGCGAATTCGAACAGAGCTGGAAGTGATGGCAGAAGAGCGTGAACGAGTCATGTCCCATCATGAAGCGGTCATGGCTCATTTGCGGGGCACCAGTCGCCGTCTGGCTGAGCAGAGCATGGAGGCACTGGCCGGAGTGCAATTTCAGGATATTACCCGTCAGCAGCTTGAACAGGTACAGTCCGCGCTCCATGCCATTGAGATGCATGAGCGCCGGATCTGTGATTCGCTTGAACCAGGGGAAGGCGATTCGAATGCCATTGAATCGTTCGATGTGGACGCACTGGCGAGCCATTATGTGATGGACTCTCAGCGTGATACCCATGTGCAGCATACGGGGACGTCCGGTTCTGAAGCCTCCCTGGATCAGCGGCGCACTTCCAGGGATGATTCAGCGACCGTGGAGCTGTTCTAGGCGATTCGCTGTCTGCGGGGTTGCCCGACAGCCCCCTTGAGGTATCCATGGCAGGTCGGGTGTGCGGGGAGCTAGACACCGTCGCTGCGGTCAAATGCCTTGTTGGAGGTATTGACCATGAGGCGATGGATTTGCGCATTGGCGTGCTGCCTGGCTTCCACTCCGCCAACCGCGGATGCATGGTCTGTGGCGGCCTATTGGGCCAAGAACAGCCCGGACCGCCTGATCGATATCGTGCGCGAGCTGAATCCGGAGATGCGCCGTTCCTATCTCAATGCGGTGGCACTGAGCTACAGCTGGCACGAAAGCGAGCGGGTGAGCTGGGAGTGGGAGGGGCAGCTGGTACGCCACTACGGCATGCAGCATCACTGGGAGAGCAATGTGGTGCTGGTGGCCCGCTGGATGGATTTCCCATGGGATCGCTGGCTGGATACCCGCTTCGCCTTCGGGCAGGGCCTGTCCTACGCCTGGGAAGTGCCTCCCCTGGAACCCCGCTCGGAGCCGGACGACGAAGGCTCGGCCCGCCTGCTCAACTATCTGCTGATGGAACTGGAATTCGCGCCGCCCTCACCGGACAGCCAATGGAGCGCCATGATTCGCCTGCATCATCGTTCGGGGGTGTTCGGCACCTTCAGCGGCGTGGAGGGTGGTTCCAACTTCATTGGCCTGGGATTGCGGTATCGGTTCTAAGGGGTTGTTGGTCTCGGTTGGATTCGTGCTTTTCTGGTTTCGATTGGGGTTGGTCCCTCCGAGCCGGTGATGGGGGCGCGTCTCGGCCTAGGTGCCGGCAGGGGTTTGCAAGGACGCCGTGAACCCATCCCTGGGGGCTCTGGTCGCGACGTCCTGTCGCTCACAGCCTTGCAAACCCCTGCCGGCACCTAGGCCTGCTGATTGGGGTTTCACCTGTGCCGTGCCTGCTGAGAACGAATTCGCGCTGCGAGAGGAATGACTTCGGCCTGCGCTATTGGATGACACCCTGACAAGGGCCTGAACCAAACCAGCGGCTGGCACTGCCCAGGTGACAATTACCCAGAGTAGGTCCGGGTTCCGGTGGCCTTGCTCAGGGCTGTGAGCGACAGGACGTCGCGACCAGAGCCCCCAGGGATGGGTTCACGGCGTCCCTGAGCAAGGCCACCGGAACCCGGACCGGAACGCAGCCCCATCACCGGCATCGAAGGGAACAAAGCTAGCCGAAGCCACAAGCTCTTAAAGCGCGGATATCTTCTCCCGCTTGGCATCCAGACGCTCCAGAGCGGCACGCATTTCCTCGGCCTTGCCGCGCTCCTTCTCCACCACCTCGGCCGGGGCATTGCTCACGAACTTCTCATTGGCCAGCTTGCGCTCGGCCTGCTCCAGGCCCTTGCGGAGCTTGTCCAGCTCCTTCTGCAGACGCGCCAGCTCCGCTTCCTTGTCGATCAGGCCGGCCATGGGCACCAGAATCTCCATCTCGCCCAGCAGGGCCGTGGCCGATTCCGGCGGATTGCTGTCCGCCTCCAGCACCGTCACCGTCTCCAGGCGGGCCAGATTGCCCAGCAGGTGGTGGTGGCGCTCGAGTCGTTCACGGTCCTCATTGCCACTGTTGGCCAGCAGCACGTCCAGTGGCTTGTTGGGTGAAATATCCATCTCACCGCGGATGCGTCGCACGCCCAGAATGAAGCCCTGCAGCCAGGCCATCTCCGATTCAATGGCCGCATCGGCATGGCCGGCCGTCTTCGGCCAGGGGGCATACATGATGGTGTCGCCCGACTGCCCGGCCAGCGGGGCCACCCGCTGCCAGATCTCTTCGCTGATGAAGGGCATGATGGGATGCATCAGGCGCAGCAGGGTCTCGAGCACCCGCACCAGGGTCTGGCGGGTGCCGCGCCGGGCCGCCGCTGAGCTGTCCTCGGACTGCAGCACCGGTTTGGACAGCTCCAGGTACCAGTCGCAGTACTCGCTCCAGGTGAATTCGTAGAGGGCCTTGGCGGCCAGGTCCAGACGGTACTCGCCCAGGCGCTTGCCCACCTCCTCGATGGCGTGATCCAGGCGCGAGAGGATCCAGCGATCCGGCAGGCTCAGCTCCACCTCGCCCTCGAGACCGGTGTCCTGGTCTTCGGTGTTCATCAGCACATAGCGGGCCGCATTCCACAGCTTGTTGCAGAAGTTGCGGTAACCCTCGATGCGCCCGAGATCGAAACGGATGTCACGGCCGGTGGTGGCCAGGGCCGCGAAGGTGAAGCGCAAGGCATCGGTGCCGAAGGCCGGAATGCCGTCGGGGAACTCCTTGCGGGTGGCCTTCTCGATCTTCTTTTCCTTCTTGGGCTGCATCAGCCCGCGGGTGCGCTTGGCCACCAGATCGTCCAGCTCGATGCCGTCAATCAGGTCGATGGGGTCGAGCACATTGCCCTTGGACTTGGACATCTTCTGACCTTCACCATCGCGGATCAGGCCATGCACATAGACTTCATGGAAGGGCACATCGTCCATGAACTTCAGGCCCATCATGATCATGCGGGCCACCCAGAAGAAGATGATGTCGAAGCCGGTCACCAGCACATTGGTGGGGTAGAAGTGTTTCAACTCCGGAGTCTGGTCCGGCCAGCCCAGGGTGGAGAAGGGCCACAGGGCGGAAGAGAACCAGGTGTCCAGCACGTCCTCATCCTGTTCCAGCGCCACCTCGGGGCCCAGTCCATGCCTGGCGCGGACTTCTGCTTCGTCGCGCCCCACATAGATCTTGCCCTGCTCGTCATACCAGGCCGGAATGCGATGACCCCACCACAGCTGGCGGCTGATGCACCAGTCCTGAATGTTGCGCATCCACTCGAAATAGGTGCGATCCCAGTTGCCCGGCACGAAACGGATGCGACCGTCTTCCACCGCCTTGATGGCCGGTTCGGCCAGTGGCTGGGCACGCACGAACCACTGATCGGTCAGCCAGGGCTCGACGATCTCGCCACTGCGATCGCCTCGTGGCACCATCAGCTTGTGATCATCAATCTTTTCCAGCAGGCCTTCACGCTCCAGCCAGTCCACCACCGCCTGGCGGGCCGCCTTGCGATCCAGGCCCTGCAGTTCGGCGGGGATCTCCTTGAGGGTCTCCAGCTCCGACTGCACCCGGCCCTGATCACCGGGGCCGGCTTCACGGGCGGTGTCCGCTGACAGGATCGCCGCGTTGGCATCCATCACATTGATCAGCGGCAGCTCGTGCCGTTCACCGATGGCGTAGTCATTGAAGTCATGGGCGGGGGTGATCTTCACACAGCCAGAACCAAAGGCCGGATCCACGTAGTCATCGGCCACGATGGGGATCTCGCGCCCGGTGATCGGCAGGCGAATGGTCTTGCCGATCAGCCCGCGATAACGCTCATCCTCGGGGTGCACCGCCACGGCCGTGTCACCCAGCATGGTCTCGGGCCGGGTGGTGGCCACCGAGACATGGCCGCTGCCGTCACTGAGGGGATAACGGAAGTGCCAGAGGTGGCCGTTTTCCTCTTCCGATTCCACTTCCAGATCGGACAGGGCGGTGTGCAGCACCGGGTCCCAGTTGACCAGGCGCTTGCCGCGATAGATCAGGCCTTCTTCATGCAGGCGCACGAAGACCTCGCGCACGGCCCTGGACAGGCCGTCATCCATGGTGAAGCGTTCCCGCGACCAGTCCACCGAGGCGCCCATGCGCCGCAGCTGGCCCTGGATGGTGCCACCGGATTCCTCCTTCCATTCCCACACCCGCTGCACGAAGGCTTCCCGCCCCAGATCATGGCGGGTCTTGCCTTCGGCGTTCAGCTGTCGTTCCACCACCATCTGGGTGGCAATGCCGGCGTGGTCGCTGCCGGGCTGCCAGAGGGTGTCCTTGCCCTGCATGCGCTGGAAGCGGATCAGCGCGTCCATGATGGTGTCCTGGAAGGCGTGCCCCATGTGCAGGCTGCCGGTCACGTTGGGTGGCGGGATCATGATGCAGTACGGGTCGCCGCTCAGGCTGGCGGGGGCGAAATAGCCCTTTTCTTCCCATTCCCGGTAACGTGCCTGCTCGAGATTGCGGGGATCGTAGGTCTTGTCCATGGGGCGAGGCCTTGAGTTCGGATCGCGGAAAAACGTTGCATTATAGCGGGTGTGGTGGGGGGATTGGCAGGGGCGTGGTTCTTGGCTTCTTGTGAGGCTGGACCCTTCGGCTCGGTGACGGGGGGCGTCCCGACCCAGGGGCAGACGGGGGCTTCGCAGGGACGCCGTTAATCCATCCCTGGAGGCTCTGACCGCGACATCCCTGTCGCTCACAGCCCTACGAAGCCCCCGTCTGCCCCTGGGTCTACTGTTTGGTGGGGTCACCTGGGCCCTGCCAACTGAGAGCGTTTTCAGGCTGTGAAATCTGTGACTTCAATAGGGCACATGAAGTGGTTACAGCTGCAGCCTGAACAGGTTCTTCGGTTGGCAGTGCCCAGGTGACCAACACCCAAGATAGGCCGAGGGTCTGGCGGGCTTGCTCAGGACTGTGGGCGACAGGACGTCGCCCCCAGAGCGTACAGGGATAGGCCCTTCCCTTCGCCCCCAACGAGCCCGCGACCGCACGTATTTCGTCTCTCGTGCGGCGCGCCGAGCGTGGTGTAGCCGCTGTGCTACATGAGCGAGGCGCAACAAAGCGAGAGGCGAAATACGTGTGGTCCCTCCGGGTTCACAGTGAGATCCGCCGCTCCGGCGTTGCAGTGCTTGCCCGTAGTTGAACTACTGTGCTGCGCACTGCGCCTTGGAGCGACGAATCTCACTGTGAACGCGGGTTCGTTGGGGGCGAAGGGAAGGGCCTCACAGCGATCCTGAGCAAGCCCGCCAGACCCTCGGCCGCAACGCCCCCCGTCACCGTGTCGAAGGGCACAGCCTATCCAATGGCAGTGTTATTTGAGTGAACCAGGAGAGAAATCTCGTCAGGTGGGGGAGTGGAGGGTCAGGGCCGTTCCTGATCTTTCGCGATGTTCCGGATTTCGCGTTTGAGGGTTTTCATCACATCTTCGGCCAGGCTGTCCGCCAGGCGCTGCACACGCGAGCGAATCAGATTCTCCACCCGGCGGTCCAGCTCCTCGATGAAGGCCTGGCGCAGGCGTTCGGCCTCATCGGGGCCGGCCGCGGCAGCCGGCTCCGTGGCGGCAGGCGGGTCTTCGAACAGATCAAGATTGGGGGGTGGAGCGGCCTTGCTGCCAGGCTGCACCACTTCCCGCAGGGTCGGGATATGTTCCTTGCCACCACCTTTGCCATCTCGCCCACGCATGGCTGATCTCCTCTAGAGCCGGTGCATTTCCAGCGGATAGCCCCGGTCGCGGTAGAAGCGGTAACGCGTTCTGCCGCGGGCCTTGGCCTGATCCTCGTTGGGAATGGTTTCTACCACCCGCTCGAAGCGGCTGAAGAAGTCGGGGATGTCGTCAGCGCAGTTGATCAGCAGATCGTAATCACCCCTGGGCGCCTCGCCGCTGCCGATGACCACCGGGAAATCGGGTTCGGCGTCCACGTCGGCGGCCAGGCCGTGGGGAATGAAACTGCGATCACGGAAAGTCCACAGCAGTTCGTCCAGCTTGCGGGCCTGCTGCTCGTCCTTGCCGTGGAGAAAGATGCGGTGCCCGAGCCGGAAGGCCTTCTCGGTGAGA
Source organism: Natronospira bacteriovora (assembly GCF_030848495.1). Taxonomy (NCBI): domain Bacteria; kingdom Pseudomonadati; phylum Pseudomonadota; class Gammaproteobacteria; order Natronospirales; family Natronospiraceae; genus Natronospira; species Natronospira bacteriovora. The sequence goes on along the minus strand of NZ_JAVDDT010000003.1, from coordinate 88,748 downwards.
CGGCACACGAACTGCTCCTGTGCCGTGGGCTGTTGCTGCGAAAGGAGGTAGAAATCCACCCGGGTCATGAATGCCCTGCCTTCAGTGGTTTGGGAAAGTCTGGTTGCAAATGAGGCACTTGTCAAACATTCCTTCGGGTTTTTCGATCCCTGGCAAGAGCCCGGTGCCCCGGATACAAAAAACCCCGGTGGCCGAGGCCACCGGGGTGTCACCGGAGGGAATCCGGTTCAGGCCTTGTCGATCAGGTACTGGCTGAGCAGCGGCACGGGCCGTCCGGTGGCGCCCTTGTTGGGGCCATTGCCACTGACCCAGGCCGAGCCGGCCACATCAATATGGGCCCAGCGCTGGCCTTCGGTGTAGCGGGCCAGGAAACAGCCGGCGGTGATCGAGCCGGCTTCCTTGCCGCCGATGTTGGCCATGTCGGCAAACTTGGTCTTGAGCTGATCCTGGTATTCATCCCAGAGCGGCAGGCGCCAGGCTCGGTCCCAGGCCTTGTTGCCGGCGGCCAGCAGTTCTTCGGCCAGGTCATCGTGCTTGCTCATCAGACCGGAGGCATGGTGGCCCAGGGCGATGACGCAGGCGCCGGTCAGGGTAGCGATATCGATCAGGGAGACCGGCTTGTAGCGCTGGGCGTAGGTCAGCGCGTCATTGAGAATCAGGCGGCCCTCGGCATCGGTGTTGAGGATCTCGATGGTCTGGCCGGACAGGCTGGTGACCACGTCACCCGGCTTGTTCGCCTTGCCGTTGATGTGATTCTCGGTGGCTGGAACAAGGCCGACCACGTGGATGGGCAGTTCCATGTCGGAAACGGCCTTGATGGTGCCGAAGACACTGGCGCCACCGCACATGTCGTACTTCATCTCGTCCATGCCCGGGCCGGGTTTGAGGGAGATGCCGCCGGTATCGAAGGTCAGTCCCTTGCCCACCAGCACGTGGGGGCGGGTCTTGCCCTTGGTGTTCTTGTATTCCATGACGATGAACTTGGCCGGTTCATCGCTGCCCTTGGCCACTGACAGGAAGGAACCCATCCCGAGTTTCTTGCAGTCGGCTTCGCTGAGGATGGTCGCCTTGATGTTCTTGTCATCCTTTGCCAGTTTGCGCGCCTGGCTGGCCAGATAACTGGGGGTGCAGACATTGCCCGGCAGATTGCCCAGTTCGCGCGCCAGGGCGGTGCCGGCAGCGATGCCGCTGGCATGACGCAGCGCCTTCTCGGCGGCCGCCTTGCCACCGCCTTCGTAGTGCACATCAATGGATTTCAGCGTGGCGGCAGGAGCCTTCCTGGACAGGGTTGCCTCATAGCGGTACGCGGCGTATTCGGCGGCTTCCACCAGGTGACGAACACCCCAGTAAAGCGGATCTTCCTCACACGGGAAATCGCCGGCGGTCAGGAACAGGGCTTTCTTGACCCCGGCCTCGTTGAGCGCCTGGACCGCCGTAATGGTGGCTTCCCGGAAGGCGCGGGGGCCGAACTTCTCCTTCTCGCCCAGACCCACCAGCAGCAGCTGCTGGGCGGCGGTGCCTTCAGGATCAAACAGCAGGCGGCTGCTGCCGGTGTCACCACTCATGGCGCCGGCCTTGATCACGGACTTGATGCGTCCACCGGTGGCCTTGTCCAGCGCCTCGGCCGTCGGGCTGAGCTTGCCCTTGCTGAACACGCCAGCGACCAGGCACTGGCTTTTCTGCTTCTCGGGGGCGCCTGACTTGATCCTGAATTCCATGCTGACTCCTGAGCAAATCCTGAAGAAAATCGCGGTGTCGGGTGTGTGCCCGGCAGCGACTGAAGAGGGGCGTAATTATACAGGATCAGGCATGCTTTCGCCGATGAATCCGGCCCCCTCCGCTGCAGGCCGCGGTCACATCGGCATGCCTCTGCCGGTGTATCCCTGATAAACTGCCGACTCCTTTCAGCATCAGGACAGCCGGTGTGCAGACGGTCATCGAGCGCTACATAAACAGGGAAGTGCTGCTGAACTGGATCGGTGTCACCGGTGCCTTGCTCATCATTCTGATGAGTCATCGATTTGCCCGGTTTCTGGGGCAGGCCGCCAGCGGTGACATCCCGGCCGATGCCATCTGGTCCCTGATGGGTCTGTCCACGGTTCAGTATCTGGTCATCCTGGTGCCCATTGCCTTTTTCCTCGGCGTCCTGCTGGCGCTCGGTCGCCTGTACAAGGACAGCGAGATGGCGGCCATGATGGCCTGTGGCGTGGGCCCCCTGAAGCTTTACCGTGCCCTGGCCTGGATTGCCCTGCCCATCATGTTTCTGGTCGCCTGGCTTTCGCTTTACGGTTCACCCATGGCCAGTCAGGCCATCCACCAGGTTCAGCAGGCGGCCCAGGCAGAAGCCCGGCTTGGGGTGTTCGAACCGGGCGCTTTTCGCCGACTGGAGGGGGCGGATGGGGTGTTTTACGCGGAACGGCGCGAGGCCGATCTGCTCCGGGGCGTGTTCATTCAGGCCTTCGATGGTGATGAAGAGATCGTGATCCGTGCGCGCCGTGGCCGGGTCGAGACCGATGCGGCGGGATACCGTTACCTGGTGCTGGAGGAGGGCTACCGTTACGAACTCCAGCCGGGCAGCCGGGCCATGCAGCGCAGTCGTTTCGAGCGCCATGGCCTGCAGTTGCCGGAAGCGGCAGAGCCCGGTATGAGCGATCGCCGTGATACCCGGGCGGTTCGTGAGCTGCTGGCCTCCGGCACACCGGAGGACATGGCGGAATTTCACTGGCGCCTTGCCATGCCCATCGGTGGCCTGGTGCTCACCATTCTGGCCGTTCCCCTGGCACGGATTTCGCCGCGACAGGGGCGTTATGGTCGCCTGTTCGCCGGTATCATCGTCTATGTGCTGTATTCCAACCTGCTGGCCACCGGACAGGTGTGGCTGGAGCGTGAGCAGATACCGACCTGGCTCGGCCTGTGGTGGGTTCATGCCCTGGTGCTGGTTGCGGCCTTGCTGTGGCTGCTTCGGCAGAACGGTGGTGCGCGCCGATTCCTGGCGCGGCCCGGGGAGGCGGCCGGGACATGACCATCCTTGATCGCTACCTCTCCCGTGCCGTGATCGGCGGCAGTCTGCTGGTGCTGATGGTACTCATGGCCCTGACTGCCTTCGTTGGTCTTGTGGGGCAGTTCGGAAATGTGGGGACGGGGAATTACGGCATCAGCGAAGCCCTGCTCTACGTGCTGCTCAGCCTTCCGCGTCAGGCCGTGGAAATGATGCCGGTGGCCGTGCTGATTGGCAGTCTGCTGGCCCTGGGTACCCTGGCCAGCCAGAACGAGCTCACGGTGATGCGGGCCGCCGGCATGCCCATCGCCCGTATCGGGCGCGGTGCCGTCTTCGGTGGTTTTCTGCTGGCGGTTGCCTGCGGCCTGCTGGGGGAGTGGGTGGCCCCCCAGGCCGAGCGACAGGCCGAACAGCTGCGTGCCCAGGCCATGTACCAGAATGTGAATATCCTGGGTCGGGACGGTGTCTGGCTCCGGGATGGCAGGCAATACATCAATGCCCGCCAGGCGCGTGATGCCGGGCAGCTTGAAGGCTTGTACATCTACGAGTTCGCCGATGACCAGCAGCTTCGGCGTGTGACGCGTGCCGCCCGGGCGGTTTTCGATGGCGAGAGCTGGCAGCTGGAGGGTGTGAGGGAAACCCGGCCCGGTCCGGATCGTATCAGTGCGGAACAACTGGAGCGACGGGACTGGGAAACAGGCATCGGGCCCGAACTGCTGTCATTGGTGAGCGTCAGCCCTGAAATGCTGGGCGCCCTGGGGCTGCGCGATTACATCCGCTATCTGGAACAGAACAACCTCGACGCGGACCAGTACCGAATCGCCTTCTGGTTCAAGCTGGTGATTCCCGCGGCGCTGCCGGTGATGGTGCTGCTGGCCATGCCTTTCCTGTTCGGTTCCCTGCGATCATCCGGTGCCGGGCAACGACTGGTGGTGGGCCTGGTGATCGGGATTGCCTTCTATCTGGTCAACATCACTTTGTCCAATGTGGGCGCCATCATCGCCGCGCCGCCTTTCCTGATCGCCTGGGCACCCACGCTTCTGCTGCTGGGTATCAGCCTTGCCGTCATTCGCCGGCTCTAGTGAGCCACTAGCGCTTCTCCCTCGGCAGCAGCACCATCTGCGTACCCGACCCCAGGTCATGCAGGCTGCGGCCCTGGCCGTCCACCAGTGTCCAGCCCATGGACAGGGTCAGCGGCAGCAGACACAGCATGCCCAGCCAGTCCGGATAGTCATCCAGCTGCATCAGGGTGAGGCCATAGAGTGCCGCAACGATCAGGGCCAGCATCAGTGCGGCCCGGATGATCAGTGCCCGCAGACCGGGTGGGTTCTGCCGCCCGTCCACGATACGCAGGCGCCAGGCCAGCATGCCCAGAGTTCGGCCGCTGCGATGCCAGAACCAGACGAAGAACAGGCCGGTAATCAGAATCAGGTAGGCCAGGTAGGCAGGATGCTGGCTGTCGATGGCTTCACCGCCGGTGAGCGGCAGCAGCAGCAGTGTGCCCAGGAACCAGATGGCAATCACCAGCAGGCCATCATAGAGGGCGGCGGCCAGGCGTCGAAGCAGGCTCGGGGCAGGCAGGGGCGTGGAGATGGACATGGTGTTCGGTTTTGCCGGTTTCCGGGTTGGATCAACGCACTGGGCGCGAATGAAATCTCCGGAATGGTATCATGAGCCCCCATTGAGGCCCCGCCCCGGCCGGGATTCCCGGCGGGCAGGATCGGCCATCCATCTGACCATTCACTGCAACAGGCCGGAGCCGGCCGGAAAAACAGGGAAGGGATCGTCATCGCTACGCCAGTGATCGTGCCGAGACCCCAGCATAATGTCTCGCGCCAGCACATCTCCGACAATGCGCTCAAGGTGCTCCATCGCCTGAACAAGGCCGGGTTCGAGGCCTACATCGTGGGCGGCGGGGTGCGTGATCTGCTGCTGGGCGGTCAGCCCAAGGATTTCGATGTTGCCACCAATGCACGCCCCGAAGAGGTGCGCGAGCTGTTCCGCAACTGCCGCCTGATCGGTCGCCGCTTCCGCCTGGCCCATGTGTTGTTCGGCCCGGAAGTGATCGAGGTGGCAACCTTCCGCGCCCTGTCGGTCGCCGAGGACGATGATCGCAACGTGGATGACAGCGGCATGATCCTGCGCGACAACGTCTACGGCAGCATGGAGGAAGATGCCTTCCGGCGCGACTTCACCATCAATGCCCTGTATTACGGCACGCATGATTTCGCCATCGTCGATTATGTGGGTGGCATGGAAGACATCGAGCGCCGCTCCATCCGCCTGATCGGGGATCCCGAAGAACGTTACCGGGAAGACCCGGTGCGCATGCTGCGGGCAGTTCGTTTTGCCGCCAAGCTCGACTTCGACATTGCGCCGACGACTGAAGCGCCCCTGCAGTACATGGGCGATCGCCTGGAAGACATTCCGCCGGCCCGACTCTTCGATGAATACCTCAAGCTCTTTCTCTCCGGCCAGGCGCTGAAGACCTTCGAGAAGCTGCATCAGCACGGCTTGTTCGGCATGCTGTTTCCGCATACGGTGGCTGCCTTCGATGGCGAACAGGGCGAGGTGATGCTGGCCTTCGTCCGCGCTGCCCTGGCCAATACCGATCGCCGGGTGGCGGAAAACAAGCCGGTGACGCCGGCCTTTCTGATAGCCGCCTTTCTCTGGGGACCCATCCAGACCCTGGCGGCTCGACTGGAAGTGGAGGGCAACAGCCCCGCCGAATCCCTGCAGCTGGCCACGCGTCTGGTGATGGAACGACAGCAGTCGCGGGTGTCCGTGCCACGGCGTTTCGGCCTGGTGGCCCGCGAGATGATCCTGATGCAGCCGCGGCTGGAACGAAACCGTGGCCGCCGCGCCATGCGCCTGCTCGGCCATCCCCGTTTCCGGGCCGCCTATGATCTGCTGGTGTTGCGGGCAACGGCGGGTGATGCACCCCGGGCACTGGCGGATTTCTGGACCGAGGTCCAGAACATGGATGAGCGCGCTCAGGAGGAGGCATTCCAGGTGCGTGGCGGTGGACGCGGCCCCCGGAAGAAAAGGCGCCGACGCCGCAAGAACCCGGCCGCCGGTCAGTCATGACGGCTTCAGCGACCGCCTGGATCGGACTGGGCGCCAATCTGGGTGAGCCAAGGGCGCAGGTTCTGCAGGCCCTGGCGGCGCTGGAGGCGCATGAATCGATGTGCCTGCTGCGGCGCTCCAGTCTTTACCGGACGCCCCCCATGGGGCCACCCGGGCAGCCGGATTACATCAATGCCGTGGCCGGTATCGCCACCGGCCTCACTCCGGAAGCCCTGCTGGAGCAGCTGCTGACGCTGGAAGGTCGGCTGGGGCGTCAACGCCAGGGCGAGCGCTGGGGGCCGCGGGTGATTGATCTGGATCTGCTCTGTTACGGGAACGAACAGCGCCACAGTGATTTTCTTCGCCTCCCGCACCCCGGCATCAGCGAGCGCGGCTTCGTGCTCCTGCCACTGGCCGAGTTGGCACCCGGGCTGGTGATTCCCGGTCATGGCCGTGTCCGGCAGCTGCTGGATCGGCTGGACGTGAGTGATATAGAGATGATCGAGGCAGCATGAACGTGGACAGTCCCGGACATCGCTACGTGGTGGTCGAAGGGCCCATCGGTGTGGGCAAGACCAGTTTTGCCCGCCGTCTGGCCGAAGACTGGAATGCCGAACTGATGCTGGAAGGGGCGGACGCCAATCCCTTTCTGGAGCGTTTCTACGAGGACCCGCGCGCCGCAGCCCTGCCCACCCAGCTCTTCTTTCTCTACCAGCGGGCCCAGCAGATCCAGTCCCTGCGCCAGTCCGACCTCTTCCAGGCCGGCACCCGGGTGGCGGATTTCCTGCTGGACAAGGATCGCCTGTTCGCCGCCCTGAACCTGGATGAACATGAACTCAGGCTCTACGAACAGGCCTGGAGCCATCTCTCCCTGGACGCCCCACGGCCGGATCTGGTGGTCTATCTGCAGGCGCCCGTGCCGGTGCTGCTGGATCGCATCCAGCGCCGGGGCATCGCCTGGGAACAGTCCATCACGCCGGAATATCTTAACCGCCTGGTGGACGCCTACACGCAGTTCTTTCACCATTACGATCAGGCACCACTGCTGATCGTGAACACCACGGATATCAATCCGGTGGAGCGCGAGGCAGACTATCGCCTGTTGCTGGATCAGCTGCGCCAGATTCGCAGTGGCCGGCATTACTTCAACCCCGGCCCGATCTGAGGTTTTCATGTACGGCAACCATTCCACACAGCCCGCCCGCAAGCCGGTGACCCTCCGCCGTCTGGCGAAGATGAAGGCCGAGGGCGAGAAGATCGCCTGCCTCACCGCCTATGACGCCAGCTTCGCGCAGGTGGTGGATGCCGCCGGAACTGATCTGGTGCTGGTGGGGGATTCCCTCGGCATGGTGATCCAGGGGCATGCCACCACGGTGCCCGTCACCATGGACGACATGGTCTATCACACCCGCTGCGTGGCCCAGGGGCTGTCGACCACCTTCCTGGTGGCGGACATGCCCTTTCTCAGTTACAGCGATCCGGTCCGGGCGGTGGATAACGCCGGGCGCCTGATGCAGGCCGGCGCGGCCATGGTCAAGCTGGAAGGCGCGGCCGGTCAGGCCGAGGTCATCTCCGCCATGGCCGGGCAGGACATCCCCGTCTGTGCCCACCTGGGTTTGCGCCCTCAGTCGGTGCACAAGGCCGGGGGCTTTCGCGTCCAGGGCCGGGAGGATACGGCCGCCGCGGCCATGCAGGCCGACGCCCGAGCCCTGGTCGAGGCCGGTGCCGACCTCTTGCTGCTGGAATGCGTTCCGCGGGATCTGGCCGAACGCATCACCCGGGAGGCACCGGTGCCGGTGATCGGGATTGGTGCCGGCCCCGGCGTGGATGGGCAGATCCTGGTGCTGTACGACATGCTGGGCATTCCCCCCGGGCCAAAGCCACGATTCGTGCGTGATTTCATGGCCGACGCCGACGATGTGCCGGCGGCCATCGCCGCCTATGTGCAGGCCGTGAAATCCGGTGATTACCCGGCCCCGGAGCATGGATTCGAATGATTGAGACAGTGCAGGCAACAGAGGCCCTGCGTCGGCAGGTGAGTGCCTGGCGGGCCGAAGGGCTGAGCGTGGGCTTCGTGCCCACCATGGGCAATCTGCATGAAGGCCATCTGGCGCTGGTGCGGGATGCCCTGCGTCAAAGCGACCGGGTGGTGGTGAGCATCTTCGTCAATCCCATGCAGTTCGGTGCCAATGAGGATCTGGATGCCTATCCGCGCACTCTGGCCGAGGATCAGCTCAAGCTGGAGGCCGTGGGCGCGCATCTGCTCTTCCATCCTTCCGTCGAGGCGGTGTACCCGGAAGGCGAGGCCGCCTGCAGTGCGGTGCTGGTCCCCGAATCCCTGACCGATATCCTCTGCGGAGCCTCGCGACCGGGGCATTTTCGTGGCGTGGCCACGGTGGTGGCGAAGCTGTTCAACATGGTGCAGCCGGACTGCGCGGTGTTTGGCGAGAAGGATCTCCAGCAACTGCGGGTCATCGAACGCATGTGTCGGGATCTGGACTTTCCCGTCCGGATCATTGGCTCCCCCACCCTGCGAGAGACCGATGGCCTTGCTCGCAGCTCCCGCAATGCCTACCTGACTGAATCGGAACGTGCGGTGGCGCCGGCCCTGCATCAGGCGCTCCAGGGTGTGGCCCAGGCCGTGGCCGAGGATCGCGGCCGCATTGACGAGGCCGTGGCATCGGCGGTGGTGGATCTGGAGGCCCGGGGTTTCCGGGTGGATTACCTGGAAGTCCGTGACCGGCTAACCCTGGCGCTGCCCGAGCCCTCGGCCGATCGTCCCCTGGCCGTGCTGGGCGCGGCCCACCTCGGGCGTGCCCGACTGATTGACAACGTGGCCGTTCCCGCCTGAGGCTCCCGGCTTGAGCGGCAGAGGCGCCTGCTTTAGAATCCGCGCCCTGTGCCGGGGCGTCGCCTTATGTCACGCGAGCGGTTCCATGCGATAATGGCGACCGGCTGGCGGGCATTGCCAGCCCTTTTGATGACCGTGATGTGCTGGAAGAACCGAACACCATGTTTGTAACCCTGCTGAAAGCCAAACTGCATCGTGCCTGCGTGACCCACGCCGAAGTGGATTACGAGGGATCCTGCGCCATTGACGGCCAGTTGCTGGATGCAGCCGGCATCCATGATTACGAGCAGATCGAAATCTACAACGTCACCAATGGTGAGCGTTTCTCCACCTATGCCATTCGTGGTGAGGAAGGGTCGCGCATCATTTCCGTGAACGGCGCGGCGGCTCACAAGGCCAGTCCGGGTGACCGGGTTATCATCTGTGCCTACGGTTCCATGGACGAGGCCGATGTGGCTCGCCACTCGCCGCGTCTGCTGTACATGGACGAGAACAATCAGGTGAAGAACAGTCGTAACGCCATTCCGGTCCAGGCCGCCTGAGGCCGGCCGCGAATGCACTGGATTGCTGACACTGCCGGGCCATGCCCGGCAGTGTTGTATCCGGGGCCGGCCAAGCCGGGCCTCAGCTGACTGGGGGATGCATGAGAAGGGACTATCAGAGCAGCCCGGCCGCCAGTGGTGCGGATATGGAATGGCTGGCGCTGGCTGAATATTGGCGGGGCCGCAGCCTGGCTGGCTGTTTCCAGGAGGATCCGGAGCGGGCGCGGCGCTATCGGGCCGATGTCGCCGGTCTGCATGTGGACTGGTCACGCCAGTTCATCGACGAGGCCAGCCGTGATCGTCTGCTGGGCCTGGCCGATGGCGCGGGTTTTCATGCCTGGCGAGAGGCCCTGTTTGCCGGTGAGCCGATCAATCGCAGCGAAGGCCGGCCCGCCCTGCACATGGCCCTTCGGGGCGGCAGTGAACGCGACTGGCGTGCTGCCGGCGAAGCGGTCTCCGGGCTCGTGGCCCGGGAACTGGAAGCCATGGCGGGCTTTGTCGAGTCGCTTCACCACGGCCGCCAGGGTGCTGGCGGCAAGCCCATTCGCCATGTGGTCAACATCGGTATCGGCGGTTCCCACCTGGGCCCTGAAATGCTGGTCAAGGCCTTGCCCGCGGCGGAACAGGCCCCGGCGGTGCACTTTCTCTCCAATGTGGATCCGGATCAGGCCGATCGGCTTCTCGGCGGTCTGGACCCGGCGGAGACTCTCTTCCTGATCGTCTCCAAGACCTTTACCAGCAAGGAAACCATGGAGAATGCCGCGATTGCCCGGCGCTGGATTGCCGAAGCGCTGGGCGAGGAGGCCGTGGCCACCCATTTTGCCGCCGTCTCGACCGCCCCGGACAAGGTGGCCGGGTTTGGCATTCCTGCGGATAGCACCTTTCGTTTCTGGGATTGGGTCGGCGGACGTTACTCCCTGTGGTCCGCCGCTGGCCTCGCCGCCGTCGTGCACCTGGGCATGCCCGCCTTCCGGGCCCTGCTGGAGGGGGCCGCCGAAATGGATCGTCATTTCGAGCAGGCGCCCGACCAAGAAAACCTGCCCCTGCTGCTGGGGCTGCTGGACGTCCAGTCGGTGTCCGCCTTCGGCTGGCCGGTGTGGGCCGTCGTGCCCTATGCCGACCGCCTGCGCCTGCTCCCCCATTACCTGCAGCAGCTGGTGATGGAGAGCAACGGCAAATCGGTCAACCAGGACGGTCAGGCCGTGAGTATCGACTGTGCGCCGGTGCTGCTGGGAGGCATCGGCACCGACGCCCAGCACGCCTTCTTCCAGCTCCTGCACCAGGGGCCATCGCCCGTGCCTGTGGATTTCATAGCGGCGGCCCGGCCGGCCGGTAGTCCGGACGAGTCAGCCATGGCCCGGCATCGCATCCTGCTGGCCAACTGTCTGGCTCAGGGTGAAGCCCTCTGCCATGGTCGCCTGCTGTCGGATGTGGAGATGGAGCTGGCCGAGGCCGGTGTTGCCGAGGAGGTCGTCCGGTACCTGGCGCCGCAGAAGGCCTTCCCCGGCAACCGGCCCAGCAATCTGATCCTGATGGAATCCATGGGGCCCCGGACGCTGGGTGCCCTGATTGCCCTGTACGAGCACCGGGTATTCGTCCAGGCCTGCCTGTGGGGCATCAATCCCTTTGATCAGATGGGCGTTGAACTGGGCAAGCAGCTGGCAAAGCGGGCTGAAACATTCCTCGACGGCACCCCCGACGATCAGGTGCTGGATCCCGCCATGCGTCAGCAGATGGGCTGGCTGTCCCGGCAATGGAATCGCTCATGAGGGAGACCCCGTCGAAGCCGGATCTGGCCTACTTCATTGCCGTCGGGCATTTCCGGTACCGCATGGCGGCCCGGGCGGCTGCGGCGAGTCTGCTCGGACCGGGCGCCTTTCAGGGGGAAGTGGTCATTCTGACGGACCGGGTGGCACGCTGGCCGGAGGGGGTGCGGGGCATTGTCGTCAGCGATCCCGTCCTGCTGGCCCAGCCCAAGCGCCTGAAATTGCGCATTGGCGATTTCGTGGACCTTTCCGCCTACGGGCGCGTCACTTTCTTCGACGCCGATCTGGTCATTCGGGGCCCGGTCCTGGATCGCATCGCCGAACCACTGGCGGCTGCTGCCCTGGTGTGCACCGACGACATCGGGCAGACCGTGGACCAGGGTCTGTGTGCCCGCTGCCTGGAGCCGGAGGAGCTGGCCGAGCATGGGGGGCGGAGTCTGGGGGCCAACAGCGGCTTCTTTGCCGCCCGGGCCGATGTGATAGGCGGCTACCTCAAGATCTGGGAAGGAATTCTGGATGACCATGCCGACCGTCCCGGTGGCGGCTTCGATCAGCCGGGGCTCAATGCCGCCATGCTGCGCGGCAGCCTGCCGGTCTGCATGGCCCGTGGCCTGATGTGGTTTCCCCGCCGCGACCCGGAGATGGCTACCTGCCTGCCGGATGCCCCCCTGGTGCACTTCCATGGAGCCGGCCGCCGCTGGCGACGAACCTTCCGCATGCGGAAGTTTGCCCGGCGCCTGATCCGCGAGGCCGTCAGCGACTCCTGAGAGCGTAGACGTTCCCGGCTCGGGTGGTCACGAAGAGCCGATGACGGTGGGGCAGTGGGCTGCCGGAGATGGCGCCGTCACCCTGCCATTGCCAGAGAACCTGGCCGTCATCCGGATCCAGGGCCGTGATCTGTCCGCCGTGATCGGCAACCAGCAGGGCGTTTCGGCTCAGGGTCGGTGCCGCACTGATCCAGCGTTGACCGATCTGGCGTTCCCAGATGCGCAGGCCAAGGTCATCGCGCAAGGCGTAGACCCGGCCACCGCGATCCGCCGCGAACACCCGGTCACGCCCCTTGGCCACGCCGGCGCTGAAGCCGGCCCGGCCCTCGAATTTCCAGTTTTCCACACCCACGTTGAGATAGAGGCCGCGGACGGTGCCATCCAGACTGGCCGTGTAGCCGAATTGTCGGTCCAGAGCCACACCACCGTGAAGGGCATCGCCGAACTCGAAATCCCAGCGGGGTTCGCCGGTGGCCAGAGCCAGCGCCTGCATCTGTCCGCGACTGTTGCCGAAGACCACCATGCCCTGGCCCTCGGCCACGGCGGCATGCACCGAGCCACCGGTGGGTGTCTGCCAGAAACGATAGCCGTCCTCCGGATCCCAGAGGCTGATGAGACCGTTGCCGTCGGCACTGACCAGCCCGAGATCCGTCATCTGCAGGGGGGCGGTCAGTGCGCCACCGGCTGTTTCCTGCCAGATCAGGCGACCATCCTGAAGATCCAGTGCATAGATCTGTCCGCTCATGTCGCCAAAGAAGACGCGGCCATCGGCGGCGACCGGGGTCCCGCGGATTGCGCTTTCGGCCTCGAAGCGCCAGTTGAGCTGTCCGCTTCGGATATCCAGGGCCAGCAGCTCGCCGGCTTCCGTCCCCGCGAACACCTGGCGGTCGGCAACCAGTGCTCCCCCGCGAATCTCGTTCCGGGACTGGTAGGTCCAGTCCACCATCGGTGCGGAGGTGAACAGGCGCTGGGAGAAGTAACCACTGCGCTGGCTGTCGGCGCGCTCCATGACCACCGTGCCGCCCCCACAGGCTGACAGCAGCAGTGTGAGCAGTATCGCAATGCCTGGCCGTATCACCGTTCAGTCTCCCTTGATGTCGGTGTTGTCACTGCGCAGCCGGCGGCTGTGCTGTTCGAGTGCCCATTCTACATGCTCTCTTACCAGAGCCGAGGGGTGGTCGAGGCGAGCTTTCAGCGCGGCCTGAACGCCCGGCTCCGAGGGGGCATTGCCAAGCGCCACGGCAATATTTCGAAGCCAGCGCTCGTGCCCGATTCGCCGGATGGCGCTGCCTTCCAGACGTCGCAGGAATTCCGCTTCCGACCAGGCGAACAGCTGGGTCAGCTGTGCCTGGTCCAGCCCCTCCCGGGGCAGGAAATCCTGTTCCTCGCTGTAACGGGCGAATTTGTTCCAGGGGCAGACCAGCTGGCAATCGTCACAGCCGTAGATGCGGTTGCCCATGGCCCGTCGGTAACGCTCGGGAATGGCGCCATTATGTTCGATGGTCAGATAGGAAATGCACTTGCGGGCATCCAGACGGTAGGGCCCGGTGATGGCGCCGGTCGGGCAGGCATCGATGCAGCGGCGACAGCTGCCGCAATGATCGACACCAGGCTCATCCACGGGCAGGGGCAGATCCGTGTACAGCTCGCCCAGAAAGAACCAGGAGCCGGTCTTCTCGTGCAGCACATTGGTATGCTTGCCCACCCAGCCCAGGCCGGCTTTCTGGGCCAGGGGCTTTTCCATCACCGGCGCACTGTCCACGAAGGCGCGATAGCCGAACGCCCCCACTCGCTCACGAATGTGATCGGCCAGCTGCTGCAGGCGCTTGCGCAGGAGCTTGTGATAATCCCGTCCCAGGGCATAACGTGAAACGAAAGCCTGCGTCCCATCCGCCATGACCGTCCAGCTGTCGGCCATGGGAGCGGGCAGGTAATCCATGCGGGCCGAGATCACCCGGCATGTACCGGGCAGCAGTTCATCGGGCCGGCTGCGCTTGTGGCCATGGCGCGCCATCCACTCCATGCTGCCGTGGCGCCCATCGGCCAGCCAGGCATCCAGTCGGGCCTCATCGCTGCGCAGATCAATGTCGCTGATGCCGATGGCCTGGAAACCCAGCGCCAGCCCCCAGCCGCGGATGGCTTCGGCCAGTTGCCCGTAGTCGATTGGGGGTCGGGTTTGCTCGGTGTTCATGTTCGCAAGGGCCATGGAAGCAGCAAAGCCATTGTCGCACCCCCGCACGGCGTCTGTCGCCCCAATAATCGTAGTCGTAATCGTAATCGTAATCGTAATCGTAATCGGCTTTTTCGAATTACGAAGAACCCGATCACGATTACGACTACGATTACGAGAAGGATTCGAGGAACTGGAGCTGTATAATTCTCGTCATGGAAACGATTCCCCAACAGGGCTTGTATACCGTCGAGCAGGTTCGAGAGCTGGACCGTCGAGCGATTTCCGCTGAGGGCATCGATGGCTACGCCCTCATGTGCCGCGCCGGCGAAGCGGCCTTCCGGCGTCTGCGTTTCTTCTGGCCGGGGGGCAGCGGCCGTCTCCTGGTCCTCACCGGACCCGGCAACAACGGGGGAGACGGCTATGTCATCGCCCGGCTCGCCCGGGAGGCGGGATTGCCGGTGACTCTGATGAGCGCCGTTGATGGCGAGGCCCTGCGCGGTGATGCGGCCCGGGCGCGGGCGGACTGGCTGGCCTGTGGCGGTGAAGAAGGCGTTTTCGAGGGGGCCTTGCCGGCGGATGCCGGCCTCATCGTGGATGCCCTCCTGGGCACCGGACTCAGCCGGCCGCCGGAAGGTCGCATTGCCGAGTTCATTAGCCTCGCCAATGCCCATCCGGCACCGGTCTTTGCCGTGGATTGTCCCAGCGGTCTGGATGCCGACAAGGGCACCATTCCCGGTGACTGTATCCGGGCCGCGCATACCGCCACCTTCATCGGCCAGAAGCGCGGCCTGTTCACGGCCCGGGCCCGGGCCGTGACTGGTCGCGTTCATTTCGAGCGCCTGGGGGTTGCGGACGCGGTCTATCAGGGCATGAACCCGGCGGCCTTCCTGATCGACCGCCGGCAGGTCTCCCGCAATCTGCCGGATCGGGCACCGACGGCCCACAAGGGCCTGCACGGCCATGTCGCCATTGTGGGCGGTGATCACGGCATGGGCGGCGCCACCATCATGGCGGCAGAGGCCGCCCTGCGCGGTGGCGCCGGACGCGTCAGCCTGCTGACCCGCCCGAGTCATGTGGCGGCGGCCCTGACACGTCTGCCGGAGGTTCTGGTGCGGGGTGTGCGTCGATCGGGGCAGGCCCGAGCGGTGCTGGCCGCGGCCGATGTGGTGGTAATCGGCCCGGGCCTGGGACAGGCACGCTGGGGGCGTCGCCTGCTTGCGGAGGCGCTGGCCAGCGGTCGGCCGCTGGTGGTGGATGCGGATGGCCTGAATCTGCTGGCTTCGGAATCCCCGGTACTGCCGGCGGCCTGTGTGCTGACGCCCCATCCCGGTGAGGCCGGGCGTTTGCTGGGGCTGTCGGTGCCCGATCTGGAGCAGGATCGATTCGATGCCATGGAACGGTTGCTGGCCCGCTTCGATACCGCGGTGGTGCTCAAGGGCGCGGGCACCCTGGTCGGGGCGCCGGATTGGCCGATCCATGTCTGTGATGCCGGCAATGGCGGAATGGCCGTGGCCGGCATGGGGGATGTGCTTGCCGGACTGATTGGCGCCTTGATGGCGCAGGGCCTGCCCGCCAGGGAAGCCGCGACCGCCGGTGTCTGGTTGCATGCCGCCGCCGGCGATCTGGCGGTGCGTGAACAGGGGCCCCGTGGCCTGAGGCCGACGGATCTCTTTCCGGCCATCCTGCGTCTGAGCAACCCGCCCGAGGCAAGGCAATGAAGCGCATCTTGCCGGATGAGTCGGCCACCGGGGATCTCGGCCGTGACCTGGCCGCTGCCCTGACGGCGGATGCAAGCGTGCCCGGACAAGGGGCGGTCATCTATCTCCATGGCAGCCTCGGCGCCGGCAAGACCAGTCTGGCCCGGGCCCTGCTGCGTGCCCTGGGGGAAACCGGGCCGGTTCGCAGCCCGACTTACACCCTGATGGAACCCTACGAAGTGGCCGGTCTCACCGTCTGGCACATGGATCTCTATCGCCTCGGTGATCCGGAAGAACTGGAGTTCCTCGGCATTCGGGAGCTGGACACCGCTTCCGCGGTGATGTTGGTGGAATGGCCTGAGAATGGCGCCGGCCTGCTGCCATCGGCGGATCTCTCCATCCGGCTGACGCATCTTCAGCAGGGGCGCGAGGCCGTGGTCGAGGCCAGCGGGAGCCGGGGTGAAGCCCTGATGAAGGGGCTCAGTGTTTCAGGTTGAACCATAAGAAAGCGGCGTATCCCACCAGAATTACTCGAAAAAACTTGATTTCTTGCCCGCCTGTTATATATCTTTTGCCTTAAGGAAGGCTTTTTTCCGACTGTCGCCGGGTTCCGCGACTGCGTCCGGCAAGGGAGTGGCCCACCACAATGCGCCCGTTCAGCCTGCTGATCACCGTTCTGATCCTGGCTCTGCTGCCCTTGCCCGGCATGGCGGCGGAAGTCGAAGGCGTGCGCCTGTGGGATTCGCCCGAACGCACCCGTGTCGTCTTCGACCTGTCCTCGCCGGTGGATCATCAGCTGTTCACGCTTTCCCAGCCGGACCGCATCGTCATTGATCTCAGTCGCGCACGCATGGGCAGCGGTGTTTCCGGCGCGGGCGAGGGCGTGGTCAAGGGGATCCGCAGTGGCCGGCGTGGCGACAACGACCTGCGCATCGTCCTGGATCTGGCCGAGGAAGCCCGTCCGCGCAGCTTCCTGGTCAAACCCAATGAACAATACGGCCACCGCCTGGTGGTGGATCTGGATCGCCGCAACGGCCGCAATCGCGTGCGTGAGACCGTTCGCAGCCTGCCCAGTGGCAACGATCGCCCGGTGATCATCGCCATTGATGCCGGGCACGGCGGTGAGGATCCGGGGGCGATCGGTCCCAACGGTACCCGTGAGAAGGACGTGGTGATGCAGATTGCCCGACGTCTTGAGCGGCTTATCGACGCCGAACCCGGCATGGAGCCCTTCATGGTGCGCTCGGGCGATTATTTCGTCTCTCTCCGTGACCGTGTGGCCCGGGCGCGGGAGGCGGAAGCCGATCTTTTCGTTTCCATCCACGCCGATGCCTTCCGTGATCCCAGGGCCCGAGGCGCATCCGTCTATACCCTGTCCCAGCGCGGGGCGACCAATGAGGCCGCCCAGTGGCTGGCGGATCGCGAGAACTCCGCCGATCTGATTGGTGGTGTACGGCTGTCCGACAAGGACGATACCGTGGCCTCGGTTCTCATGGATCTGTCCCAGTCCGCGTCCATCAGCGCCAGCCTGGATCTGGGGGATCATCTGGTGCGTCAGATGGATGGGCGCATGCGCCTGCACAAGCGCGAGGTCATGCAGGCCGGCTTCGCCGTGCTCAAGGCGCCTGACATTCCATCGATCCTGGTGGAGAGCGCCTTCATTTCCAACCCGCAGGAAGAACGCCTGCTCAATCAGCGCGAGCACCAGGAGAATGTGGCGAGCGCCATTCGCGACGGTGTCCGTGACTATTTCTGGGCCAACCCCGTGCCGGGCACACGAATTGCGCAAATGGTGCGCAACGGCGAACGCCCTGGCCGCGAGCACCGCATCAGCCGTGGTGAGACCCTCTCGGCCATCGCCCGCAAATACGATGTCAGCATCCAGCAGCTGCGTCAGGCCAACAATCTCAACGGCGACCAGATCCGTGTCGGCCAGGTCTTGACCATTCCCACCTCCAGCTGAGGCCTTCGCGGTCAGACCGCTCCGGTCATCACTCCACGTCATACGGGTGTCGGGTTACACTGGGGCTTTGACCCGCTCAGGACAGTATCCATGAGTTCAGCTCCCGATTCAGCCGGCCAGTTTCACGCCCGCCGTATCCGCGCTCTGCCGCCGCAGCTGGTCAACCAGATTGCAGCCGGGGAAGTGGTGGAGCGGCCCGCTTCCGTGGCCAAGGAACTGCTGGAAAACAGCCTCGACGCCGGGGCGAAGCGCATCACCATTGAAGTGGAGCAGGGCGGGGTGAAGCTGCTGCGGGTGCGGGATGACGGGGGTGGCATCCCCGCTGATGATCTCTCCCTGGCTGTCAGCAGCCACGCTACCAGCAAGCTGCAGGATGTGGCTGACCTGGAACGGGTGGTCACCCTCGGTTTTCGAGGCGAGGCCCTGGCCAGCATTGCCTCGGTGGCCCGCCTGAAGCTCAAGTCCAGGGCGAGCGGCGAAGAGCAGGCCTGGGGCCTGGAAGGTGACGGGCAGGGTGGCTGGGACGGCCCGCAGCCCGTGGCCCATCCCGCCGGCACCACGGTGGAAGTGCGGGACCTTTTCTTCAATACACCCGGCCGCCGCAAGTTTCTCCGCACCGAGCGCACCGAGTTCGGGCACCTGGAGACCGTGGTCCGTCGCATCGGCCTGAGCCGGGACGATGTGGAGATCCGGCTCAGTCACAATGGCCGGCCGGTCTTCAACCTGCCGGCGGGACAGGACCAGTCCGTGCGCGAACGCCGGGTGGCGGCCCTGTGCGGGCAGGCCTTCATGGATGAGGCGCTGCATATCGAGCACAGCGGTGCCGGGCTGCGCCTGAATGGCTGGGTGGCCCGTCCGAGTTTCTCCCGCAGTCAGCCGGATCTGCAGCATTTCTTCGTCAATGGTCGCATGGTGCGCGATCGCCTCGTCGCCCACGCCATTCGTCAGGCCTACCGGGATGTGCTTTACGGCCAGCGGCATCCGGCCTATGTGTTGCACCTGACGCTGGATCCGGCCCTGGTGGACGTAAACGCCCATCCCCAGAAGCACGAAGTGCGTTTCCGTGAACAGCGCCTGGTGCACGATTTTCTCTTTCGCACCCTGCACGAAGCGCTGGCCGAGACCCGCGCCGGTGCCGATGCTCGTCCGGCGGCGGAAACATCCATGGGTCTGGCATCCGGCCCCGGCCCGGCCGGGCGGCAGGAGAGTGCGCCACAGCAGACGGGCATGGGGCTGGGGCTGCCGTCCACGGCGCATCCGGCCGGGATCACCCCGGCGGGCAGGGGCGGCGGCGCCTACCCGGAGCCACCGCCCTTCGAGCGCGGCCATCGCATTGCCGAGCCGGCGGCAACGGTGGACGGCGAGGCGGTGGCCGAAGTACCGCCCCTGGGCTTTGCCCTCGCCCAGCTGCACGGCATATACATTCTGTCCCAGGCGGCAGACGGTCTGGTGGTGGTGGACATGCACGCCGCTCACGAGCGTATTGTCTATGAGCGCATGAAGCGGGATTTCGATGCCGGTGCCGTCGCCAGCCAGCCCTTGCTGGTGCCGGTGGAGTTGCCGGTCTCCCAGCGGGAAGCCGATCTGGCCGAGGCCGCCGCCGATGATTTTTCCGCTCTGGGTTTCGAGGTCAGCCGTTCCGGCCCGGAACAGTTGATGATCCGCCAGATCCCCGTGCACCTGCGCAACGCCGATCCGATCCAGCTGCTGCGTGATCTGCTCTCGGATCTGTCCGTTCATGGTCGCAGCAATCGCCTGCGTGACAGCGTGGATGAAGTGCTCTCCACCATGGCCTGTCATGGCTCGGTGCGGGCCAACCGCCGGCTGACCGTGGAGGAGATGAATGCCCTGCTGCGTGACATGGAGCGCACGCAACGCAGTGGCCAGTGCAATCATGGCCGCCCCACCTGGTTCCGCCTCGGCATGGACGAGCTCGATAAACTCTTTCTCAGAGGGCAGTGATGGCAGAGCAGCCAGTCGTCTGCCTCATGGGCCCGACCGCCAGTGGCAAGACCGATATTGCCGTTCGCCTGGTGGAGGAGGGGCCCTTCGATATCATCAGCGTGGATTCCGCCCTGGTGTATCGCGGCATGGATATCGGTACCGCGAAACCGGATGCCGCCACTCTCGCGCGGGCGCCGCACCGCCTGATCGATTTCCTTGACCCGGCCGAACCCTATTCCGCCGCCCGCTTTCGCGGTGATGCCCGCGACGAGATCAAGGCCATCCACGCCGCCGGGCGCATTCCCCTGCTGGTGGGAGGGACCATGCTCTACTACCGGGCGCTGCTGCAGGGGCTTTCCGAGTTGCCGGATGCCGACCCGAGCGTACGTGAGCGCCTGGAGGCGGAAGCCCGGGAGCAGGGCTGGGAGGCTCTGCATGAACGCCTTGCCGGGGTGGATCCGGCCGCAGCCCGCCGCATTCACCCCAATGATCCTCAACGCATCCAGCGGGCGCTGGAGGTCTGGGAGATCAGTGGTCGCCCACTGTCTGAACTCCAGAAGCGGGCAACG
This sequence comes from Natronospira bacteriovora, assembly GCF_030848495.1. Taxonomy (NCBI): domain Bacteria; kingdom Pseudomonadati; phylum Pseudomonadota; class Gammaproteobacteria; order Natronospirales; family Natronospiraceae; genus Natronospira; species Natronospira bacteriovora. The sequence goes on along the minus strand of NZ_JAVDDT010000003.1, from coordinate 68,412 downwards.
GTCTCACAGCCACCATGGCCCGTTGTGCGGATCGGCCTGATGCCGGATGACCGTGCCTGGCTGCATGAACGCATCGCCCGCCGATTTCAATTGATGATACGGCAGGGCCTGCTGGATGAAGTGCGCGCCCTCCATGAACGCGGTGATCTGAGCCCCGATCTGCCCTCCATCCGGGCGGTGGGTTATCGCCAGATATGGGCTTGCCTTGACGGGGAGTGCGATCTGGAAGAGGCCACGCGGCGGGGTATCGTTGCCACTCGGCAACTGGCCAAGCGGCAGATGACCTGGATGCGTTCGGAGCCCGTGCTGTGGCGGGTGGCCTGTGACCAGGCCGGAGTCTTTAAACGGGTTCGCGAACGCCTTGCGGGTGAATTGCCGATGTGTGGCCTGTGATACACTTTTCCGGTAGCGTTGGGCCAATCAAGGCCGTCTCCAGCCGAGCAACGGACAGCCACCAACAATAAGTACAGAGCGCTGAGGAGCAAGAATAATGGCCAAGGGGCAGTCACTTCAGGAGCCGTTTCTGAATACCCTGCGCAAGGAGAAGATTCCGGTCTCCATCTATCTGGTCAATGGCATCAAGCTGCAGGGGCAGATCGACTCCTTCGACCAGTTCGTGATTCTGCTGCGCAACAGCATCAACCAGATGGTGTACAAGCACGCCATCTCCACCATCGTTCCGGCCAGGAATGTCCGGATCAGCGGTGACAGCGAAGATTGACGGGGCGGCTGACGTCTCCGGGTCTGGCCTGTCACCCCGGTTTTTGACCCGAGGTAGCCTTGTTCGATCGTCCTGAAATTGGCAGCCGCGCCCTCATCGTCCATGTGGACCTGGGGCCGGCGGCCGACCCGAATGCCCTGTCGGAATTCCGCGAATTGGCCCGTTCGGCCGGGGCGGAAGTGCTTGAGGTGCTCAGCCACAAGCGCAGTGTCCCCGATCCCCGCTATTTTGTCGGTGGTGGCAAGGCCGAGGAAATTGCCGAGTCCGCCGAGTACCACAAGGCCGATCTGGTTCTGGTCAATCACCATCTGTCACCCAGTCAGGAGCGCAACCTGGAGGCGCGGCTGAAATGCCGCGTCCTGGATCGTACCGGCCTGATTCTGGATATCTTCGCCCAGCGCGCCCAGACTCATGAGGGCAAACTGCAGGTGGAACTCGCCCAGTTGACCCACCTGTCCACCCGTCTGGTCCGCGGCTGGACCCACCTGGAACGCCAGAAGGGCGGGATCGGACTGCGCGGTCCGGGTGAGACCCAGTTGGAGATGGACCGCCGCCTGATCGGCCAGCGCATCAAGCAGGTGTCACGCCGGTTGGAGAAGGTTCGCAAGCAGCGGGATCAGGGTCGGCAGGGGCGTCGGCGCCGGGAGGTGACCACCGCCTCTCTTGTGGGCTACACCAATGCCGGCAAATCCACCCTGTTCAATCGCCTGACGGATTCGGCCGTCTATCAGGCCGATCAGCTCTTCGCCACCCTGGATCCCACGCTGCGCCATCTGCCGGTGCCGGGGGGCAGCGAAACCGTGATCGCCGACACCGTGGGTTTCATCCGCGATCTGCCCCATGATCTGGTGGCTGCCTTTCGTTCCACCCTGCAGGAGACCCGGGATGCGGATCTCCTGCTGCATGTGGTCGATGCCGCCGACCCGGAGAAACGCGAGCGCATCGAGACCGTCAACGAGGTGCTGGCAGAGATCGGTGCCGAGAAGGTGCCCCAGCTGCTGGTGCTCAACAAGATCGACCTGGCCGGACTTGAGCCCGGCATCGAGCGTGATGAACAGGGTGAGGTGCAGGCTGTGCGGGTATCGGCCCTGACCGGTGAAGGGATGGATCTGCTGCTTTCCGCCACGGCGGAGCGCCTGGCGGGGCGGGAAGTCATCGGCTGGGTGAGTCTGGCGCCGGAACAGGGGCGGCTGCGGGCACGCCTGTTCGAGCTGGACGCTGTGGAGGAGGAAGGGATGGACGATCAGGGGCGCATTCTGCTCCGGGTTCGCCTTTCCGAGGCCGTCTTCCAGCGCCTGGCCCGCGAACACGGTCTGCCACGGCCGGCCATGCCCGAGGACGCACGGCTCGTCTCCGGCAGCTGACGGGAGCCCTTTGGGGGTGGAACCCCGTCGATTGGCGGCGACTTTGCTTGCCCCGGCCCTTGTGGCGTCCGTAGAATAGACACGCTTTTTCCACGGATTCAGCACCCGGCTCTACTGCGGCATCGGCGTTTGATCGCGCCCGGTGCGGGCTCCCTTCGGGAGCCGGGCTGAACCTGCAACAGGCTGATGTCGCTGCGCTCTTTCCGGGCGCTGGCGACTGACACTCATGCCACGCGAGGAAACGCACTGATGGCTTGGAATGAACCGGGCAAGAACCGCGACCCATGGGGGAGCGGCAATGGTGGACGAAACGGTTCCGGCAACCAGGGTGGTCGCGGCGACCAGGGCCCGCCGGATCTGGATGAAGTCTTCCGTAATTTGAAAAAACGCCTGTTCGGCGACGGCGGCGGCAGTGGCGGTGGTCGAGGTGGTGCCGGCAGCGGCCAGGGCCCCAACGCTGCTCTGGTCGGCATGATTGCGGGCGTGCTGCTGATCGGCTGGCTGCTTTCCGGCTTCTACACCATCGATGACGCCGAGCGCGGTGTGGTGCTGCGCCTGGGCGCCTATGACCGCACGGAAGGTCCCGGTCTGCACTGGCGCATTCCCTGGCCGGTGGAAACGGTAGAGAAGGTCAACGTCAACGAGATACGGCGTTTCAACTACCGTTCCCGCATGCTCACCAAGGACGAGAACATCGTCGAGGTGGATCTCAACGTGCAGTATCGCGTCGGAGATTCCGGCCCGCTGAATGAACTGGCGGCCCGCCTGATGGACGCGGCCGATGTGCGCGAGCGTGAAGTGCGTGTGGAAGATGTCGACGAGCTCGACGAAATGGACACCGATGTGGTGGACGACGAGGACGTCGATATCGATCTGGATGAAGGCGACATGGTTGGCCGTGACCGGCAGTGTGTCTATTCCTATCCAGATTACGAGAATGGCGGCGAAGAAGAGGAACTGGGCCCGGAAGCCGCCGGTCCCCAGGCCATCTCCGAGCCGGCCCACAACTATCTGTTCAATGTCCAGCGCCCGGATCAGACCCTGAACGAGGTCACCGAGAGCGCAGTGCGTGAAGTGGTGGGTAACACGGTCATGGGCTGTGTGCTCATTGGCCAGGGCCGTACCTTCCTGGAGCTGGTCACTCACCTGTCCGTGCAGGAGACGCTGAACCGCTACGGCGCCGGCATCGAAGTCACCCAGGTCAACCTGCAGGACGTGAACTTCCCCGAGTCGGTGCAGCCGGCGGTGGAAGACGCCATCAAGGCCCGCGAGGATCGGGAGCGTCTGATTCTCGAGGCCGATGCCTACCGCAATGACGTGGTGCCGCGTGCCCGAGGTCTGGCGGCCCGCGAAGTCGAGGATGCCCGTGCCTATCTCGCCCGGGTGGTTGACCGCGCCGAGGGTGATGCCTCGCGCTTTACCCAGCTGGTGGTGGAATATCAGCTGGCGCCGCAAGTAACCCGTGAACGCATTTATCTGGAAACCATGGAAGAGGTGCTGGGGCGCACGCCCAAGCTGATCATCGATTCCTCCGAGGGCAGCGGCAATCTCTTGTACCTGCCCATGGATGAACTGTTGAGAAAGCACCGCAACCGTGACGATGGCGAGAGCCGTTCCGAAGATCGTGATCGCAGCAGTGAACGTGCCGAGCCCCGCTCCCGTGATGTGCTGCGCAGCCGAGGAGGTCGCCGATGAACCGCTGGATTACACCCATTGTTGTTGTCCTTGGTCTGGCGCTGTTCATCGGCTCCCAGTCCATGTTCATCGTGGATGAGCGCGAGGCGGTCGTGAAGCTGCGCTTCGGTGAAATGGTGGGCGAGAACTACGAGCCGGGTCTTCACTTCAAGCTGCCCTTCGCCGAGCGGGTCATCAAGTTCGAGCGTCGCATCCTGACCCTGGACCATCGTCCGGAGCGTTTCCTGACCCAGGAGCGCAAGAACGTGCTGGTGGACTTTTTCGTCAAGTGGCGAATAGAGGATGCCGGTGATTTCTACCGTGCCACCCGTGGTGACATGAACCGGGCCCGTGAGCGTATGCTGGAGATTTCCCGTGCCGGCATCCGCAACGAGTTCGCCCGTCGCCAGCTGGAAGACGTGATCGCCGCCGAGCGCATGGAAATGATGCGTCTGATGGTGGATCGTGGCCGTGATGCGGCGTCCGCGCTGGGTGTGAGCATCGTGGATTTTCGCATCAAGCAGATCGAGCTGCCCGACGATGTGACTCAGTCGGTCTTCGATCGCATGGTCATTGAACGTCGCCGGGATGCCACCTTGCTGAGGGCACAGGGTGAAGAAGGGGCCGAGCGCATCCGCGCCGATGCCGACCGCCAGCGGGAAGAGATCCTGGCGCGGGCCTATCGTCGGGCCGAGGAACTGCGTGGTGAGGGTGATGCCCGGGCGGCCGAGATCTATGCCGCTGCCTATGAACTGGACCGCGAGTTCTTCTCCTTCTACCGGAGTCTGGTGGCCTACGAGCGAGCCATCGGCCGCGAGGACCGGGACATCATGGTGCTGGAGCCGGATGGCGAGTTCTTCCGCTACTTCAAGCACATGATCCAGGAGGACTGAGGCTCGGGTCTCAGCCCTCTCTGCTGCCGCCGGCCGCCTTGTGCGGCCGGCGGTGTGTTAGTGCAAACACTTCCGGGTACAACGCATGACTGCCACTGAACGCTGGTTGCTGCCGGCCGGGGTGGAGGAGATCCTCCCGCCCCGGGCCTGGCGCCTGGATGCCCTGCGGCGAAGCCTGCTGGATCTGTACTGGTCCTGGGGTTATGACCTCATGTTCCCGCCGTTCATCGAGTATCTGGAGTCCCTGCTTACCGGTGTGGCCCATGATCTCGACCTGCAGACCTTCAAGGTCATGGATCAGCTCAGCGGGCGGGTCATGGGTATTCGCGCCGACATGACCCCGCAGGCGGCACGCATCGATGCCCACGTCATCAATGCCGATACACCCACCCGCCTGTGCTATATCGGCACCGTGCTGCGCACCCGCCCCGAAGGGGTATCCGGTGCCCGCAGCCCCCTGCAGGTGGGGGCCGAGCTGTTCGGACACGAGGGGGAAGCCAGTGATGTGGAGGTGGTGTCCCTGATGCTGGAGACCCTCAAGGTGGCCGGGGCCGAGGGGCTCACCCTGGATCTGGGGCATGTGGCCATCTATCGCAGTCTGGCGCGTCAGGCCGGGCTGGACGAGGACGCCCGGCAGGAGCTGTTCGAGATTCTGCGTCGCAAGGCCGTGAGCGAATACCGGCGTTATCTGGCGGAACTCGATCTCAGTGAAGCGCATCGTCGTCGCCTGGCCGCGCTGGTGGAGCTGCACGGGGGTGCCGAGGTGCTCGAACAGGCACGCGACCGACTGGCCGGTAGTGGCCAGGCGGTCGTGGATGGTCTGGATCGCCTCGAGGCCGTTTCCGCACGCATCCGGCAGCGCTACCCGGATCTGGCCCTGCATTTCGATCTGGCCGAGCTGCACAGTTACCACTATGAGAACGGCCTGGTTTTCGGCGCCTTTCACCCGGACCACGGTCAGGCCCTGGCTCGCGGTGGTCGCTACGATGGCATCGGTGAGGTCTTCGGTCGCGCCCGGCCCGCCACCGGCTTCAGTGCCGATCTCAAGCCATTGTTGAGCTTTGCGGCCGAGGGTCCTGCCGAGGGACGCAGTGGTGGCATTCTGGCGCCGGCCGACCCCGATCCGGCGCTTGAAGCCGCCGTGGCCAGGCTGCGGGAGCAGGGCGAACGGGTGGTGCGCCAGCTGCCGGATACACCCGGGGCCGACGATCACCATGGCTGCGATCGTCAGCTGAAGCGCACGGGCGACGATTGGTCGGTTCAATCCATTTAGGCCACCATCGCAAGGATGGGGGCATCAACACAGAGAACGGGAAGAACAATGGGCAAGAATGTCGTCGTAGTCGGTACCCAGTGGGGTGACGAAGGCAAGGGCAAGGTGGTGGACTTGCTGACCGATCGTGTCTCGGTCGTGGCGCGCTTCCAGGGTGGTCACAATGCCGGTCATACCCTGGTCATTGACGGCAAGAAGACGGTTCTGCACCTGATTCCCTCCGGCATACTGCGTGAAAACGTCAAGTGCATGATCGGCAACGGCGTTGTGCTGCACCCCGAAGCGCTGATGGAAGAACTGGGGGCGCTGGAAAAGGAGGGCGTGCCGGCCCGTGAGCGCCTGCGCATCAGCCCCGCCTGCGTCCTGATCCTGCCCTCCCATGTGGCGCTGGATCAGGCTCGTGAGCGTGCCCGTGGCGCCCGTGCCATCGGCACCACCGGCCGCGGCATCGGCCCGGCCTATGAAGACAAGGTGGCCCGTCGGGCCCTGCGCGTCTCCGACCTTTTCCATCGTGAGCGCTTTGCCGCCAAGCTGGGCGAGGTGCTCGATTATCACAATTTCGTGCTGCAGAACTTCTTCCACGCCGACCCCGTGGATTTCCAGTCCGTGCTGGAGCAGTACCTCAAGTTCGGGGAAATCCTCGAACCCATGGTGACCGATGTCACCGAAGCCCTTCACCAGTCTCACGAAGCCGGTGAGAACGGGCTCTATGAAGGCGCACAGGGTTCCCTGCTGGACATTGATCTTGGCACCTATCCCTTCGTGACCTCGTCCAATACCACCGCCGGTGGTGCCGCCACGGGCACGGGGCTTGGGCCACGCTACTTCGATTATGTGCTGGGAATCGTCAAGGCCTACACCACTCGCGTCGGCGCCGGTCCCTTCCCCACGGAGCTGTCCGATGAAATGGGCCAGCACCTGGCCAGGCGCGGCCACGAGTTTGGTGCCACCACCGGCCGTCCCCGTCGCTGCGGCTGGTTCGACGCCGTCTCCCTGCGCCGCTCGGTGATCAACAACTCCGTCTCCGGCCTGTGCGTGACCAAGCTGGATGTCCTGGACGGCCTGGAAACCCTGCGCATCTGTGTCGGCTACAAGACCGAGCATGGCGAACGCAGCACGCCGCCCGTGGGTGCCGAAGGCTTCGATGAGTGCGAACCCATCTACGTGGAAATGCCGGGCTGGCAGGAAAGCACCGTGGGTGTGACCGAGCTGGAAAAGCTGCCGGAGGCGGCGCGTAACTATCTCAAGCGCCTGGAAGAACTGGTGGGCGTGCCCATCGATATCATCTCCACCGGCCCGGACCGGGCGGAGACCATCGTGCTACGCCATCCCTTTGATTGAAGGCGAGTCGGCAGTGGCAACAGGGTGGTTTGCCGTGAGATAACGAAAAAGGCCGGTCGGTTGACCGGCCTTTTTCGTTCGTTGGCTTGAGACAAGCCCAAACCATATGCCTTCAATTCAGGTAGATCGCCGTGAACATCTCAAAAGTCACACCAGATTTGAAATGCTTCAATGAGGCCGAGGCAGGATGCCTCGGATAACGCTGGCGGCCACGGTGGGCGATCCGGGGTACGTTCTCGCTTCAATGAGGCCGAGGCAGGATGCCTCGGATAACTTGGCAGAGACGATAACGACCGATTCCTGCTGACCGCGCTTCAATGAGGCCGAGGTAGGATGCCTCGGATAACCCGTGATGCCGGCGAGGGCCGTGCCGCCCGCCAGCGCGCTTCAATGAGGCCGAGGCAGGATGCCTCGGATAACGAGGCCGTGATCCGCGGCCTCTGCGGCATCAATGACTGAGCTTCAATGAGGCCGAGGCAGGATGCCTCGGATAACCCTCGTCGAGCATGTCGGCAAAGTCCACCACCCCGCGCGCTTCAATGAGGCCGAGGCAGGATGCCTCGGATAACGGGCTGCCTGCTCACCGGGATCGTCCTCGAAGTCTCGCCAGAAGACCTGGGACTGGGCCTGGCCCGGGTCACGGATATAGGCCGATATGTCCACGTCAAAGCCGCTGAGGTCCGGGTCCGTGTTGAACAGGTCGATCAGATCCCGGCGGCGGATGACGCGGCGAAGGCCGGTGGCGGCATCCACCGCTGGCAGGTCGCCGGGGCTGGCGGATTCGATGGTGGACAACTGCTCTCGAGCGGCCAGTAGATCCTCCATCTCGTAGGGCAGGGCCTCCTTGCTCTCTTCTTCGATGTCGATCCAGTAAATTGCCGCCTCCGGATGTTCTCCGCTGCGATTGCAGCGGCCAAAGCGCTGAACCAGGGATGACCAGGGTGCGAGTTCGGTGAACATGACCCGGCTGGAAATATCCACGCCGGCCTCCACTGCCTGGGTGGCTACGATGATGCGCCCCTCGGCGGGCGTATCGGCGCGAATGGCCGCCTCGATCTCGTCCCTCTCCGGGCGTCTGAAGCGAGCGTGCAGGAGCAGCGGTGCCGTCTCCATTTGCTTGGCCAGGGCGGCGTGGAGTGCCTGGGCACGCTCGACCCGGTTCAGGATGACCAGTGTCTGGGAGCCCGGCTGATGCGCTTCCAGGATTTCCTGTGCCAGCCCCTTGATATAGGCGGCCGCTTTCGATTTGCGGTTGTCTGCCGTTAGCCGCGTCTGGGCGGGCTGAAGTTTCTTTTTCGCCGCAAGACGCCGGGTGACCTGAGCATGCCGGCGGTCATCGTCGTTGAGTGATAGCCAGTCCAGCGTTTCCAGATGCGACCGAAAGTCCACGGTATCCAGCCAATCCCGATGCAGGGTGGCAGAGGCCCACAGGCTGCGGGTGGGGCGTTGGGTTCGCAGCGTGCGGCGAAAGCCCTCCAGTTGGGTGGAGGTGGGCAGGGCGGCACCCATGAGCTGGATTTCGTCATACACCCATAGGGCGTCGTTGTGGAGCAGGCCGAAATGCACGGGCCACTGGTAGCGGCTCATGCCATAACCGCGCATCAGTGCTCGGGACAGGAGCATGTCCTGTGTGCCGATCAGGATGGCTTCTTCCTCGGGGAAAGAGGCCCACGACGCACTGCGAAGGGATGGTTCACCGCCCATCAAAAGGTGCGTGGAGATCTTGCCTTCACCCGGCTCACCCAGCAGGTCAAGTGCAGCCAGCCATTCACGAATATTCCGATGGGTCTGTTCCACCAGTACACGCATGGGCAGACACCAGACGAGCCGCCGGGGCATGTCCGTGGCGCCCTTTTCCCGACGTCGCCAGGCCCAGGCCAGTGTTACCGCTGCAGTCTTGCCAAGGCCGGTTGGAATATCCAGCACTTCGGGCCATTCATTTTCTGCCAGGCGTTTTTGGTAAGGGTAGGGCGCCGGGAGCCCCGTGGCCTGGCGGAAGAAGGTTTCGAAGTCTTTCACAGTTTTCTCCCTAGCTCGTTTGGGTCAAGGCTAGTCCTGTTGGTGTCTCACTGATTGCAACTGCAATCTTGCAAGTCATCTGGATTCTTACGGTATTGGGCTGCCGCCAATTCGTGCTGTCTCTTGATTGCGTTTCGCAGACGACTGGGTGCCACGACCCATACGTCCGGTCCCCAGGCGAGGATCTCCCGGGTCAACTCCGTCGGTTCGCCGTAGGGCACTTGAAGTTCGTATTCCCCATCCTTCCACTGCCCGATCTGGTCGGGATGCCAGGTTTGTTCGGCGGCCCAGCGGGCGGCTTCGGAGGTGAAGCGGAGCACGGCCCAGTGTTCGGCGGGGCCGGTGAAGATGCCGAAATTGCCTTCCAGTTGCCGGTCGAGTTGTTTTTCGGGTAGGTCTCGGGCGGTTTGGGTCTGGATTTCCGGGTTGCGGATGCGGTCCAGGGAGAACAGGCGGAGGCCGCCAGCCTGGTGGCAGTTTGCTGCCAGGTACCAGTTGTTTCGGTAGTGGATGAGGCGCTGGGGGTCGGTGTGGCGCGGGCGGTTTTCGTCCTGGCTGCGGGAGCGGTATTCAAAGCGTAGCTGTCGGCGGCGGAGGACGGCTTCGGCGATCCGGCCGAAGGCGTCCGATTCGGTGTTGCGGTGGGCGATCTGGCGGATCTGGATGCGTTGCCCAAGCGCTTCGGCGTCGATGCCGCTCTGGCCGAGGAGTTGGCGGATGCGTGTTTTCAGGGGCCCGATATAGGGTTTGAGCAGGCCAGGCTGGATGGCCTCCAGGAGCTGCTCGGTGGCAAGCAGGCCGTGGAGTTCGGAGGCGTTGAGCCAGAGACCGGGTAGTTCGAAACGGGGTTCGTAGGGGTCGTAATGGTGGCCGTAGTGGCCGTCCTCGTGCCGGGTGCAGATGATGGGGGCGCCGAGGAAATCCCTGAGGTATTCGAAATCCCGGAAGAGGGTGGCCCGGGAGCATTCCAGTTCCGTGCGAAAGCGCTCGACAGGCACGGGCCGGGGGCTGTCGAGGAGGCGGTGGATCTTGATCAGGCGTTCAAAACGATTCATCAGCGTCCATGCTTTGGCGGTCTGCCCTGTTCAGCATAGACGATGGGGGTGGTGTTTCAAGGTGGGTGAGACAGGAGGGTGGCGCGGGTGATTCTGGCTGAAGCTGGAGTTACTCCGGCTTAATGGTGCGCTGGCCACGCCGTTCTCGATTCTGGGCAAATCGTTCGGCCAAAACACCCATTTCCTCGACAGCACGCATCTTTTCGTACAGGCTCAGTTTGCGCCAGCGATACAATTGCTCTCGGCGCGCACCGTCCCAAGTGGTCTTGCTCCAATCGATTTCATCTTCGGGCGGTGACATGATTACTACTCCTCTTCTGCACTCTGGTCGCGAAGAATGCGCAGGTGCTCCACATCATCTAGGTCGCGGGGTCGACCAACTGCCTCCTTCATGGTGATCAATGTGTCCAGAGCGGTGAAGGGGGCTTTGACCCCGGGAATCAGGGTTTCTGTCAGGGCTCGGTCGTATTCTTGCGGAAAATCGAAGGGGTGTTCGACAAAAATATCGATGGGGGTTTCCGGATGGGTATCGCTGAATAGCTGAAATACCTTCATTCCCTTGTCCCGTGCCCACCTTTCACGGGTTTTGCGGTCTGCGAAATCTTCAGCTCGAACCGGTATGGTGGGGCGATAGTCGAGGTCTTTTAACGCCTGCAAAGCGGCGAGAATGTTTTCAGGCACCAATTCGATAACCAGATCCGCGTCTTTGGTGTAACGCAGGTAGCCATGAGCATTCACGGCCAGACCTCCCGCCACCAGGTAGCGGACATTCGCCCTGTTCAGGGCGGTGATGATGGCTTCGAAGCTGTGCAGGCGCATGGCATTCAGAATACAACAAAAAAGGCCGGTCAGATGACCGGCCTTTTTCGTTCGCTCGGATCAGAACTGGCTCAGGAAGCCATTTCCTTGATGCGGGCATTCAGGCGGCTCTTGTGGCGAGCAGCCTTGTTCTTCTTGATGATGCCCCGGGTAGCCATGCGATCCAGATAGGGGATGGCTGCCTTGTAGGCTTCTTCGGCCTTGGCCTTGTCGCCGGCGTCGATGGCCTTGAGGACCTTCTTGAGACCGGTGCGCATGGCAGAGCGCATGCTGGCGTTGTGCTTGCGACGCTCTTCCGACTGGCGGGCGCGCTTCTTTGCGGACTTGATGTTAGCCAAGACTAGCTCCTGATGAATCTGCTTTCGGGTTCAGGTACCGCCCCTGGCGATTTGGCCCTGGGCGCGGCAACCTCCGGTGACAGTGGCACCGAAAGCCGCGTATCATGCGGAAAAACCGGCTTCCTGTCAAGGGTGGCAGGTGGAGTACGCAGTTCCCAGTTCCCAGTGAACAGAGGGTGCCGGCCGGGGCCGGGTGCCAATGCCTGAACGAAGGGGCGAAGTTGCAGCGCTTAAGCAGAAAAAACAATAACTTGGCCAGTCTCCCGTCAGCCCGTCGCGCTTCGGATTGGCCGCTGTGCCCAAGGGCCGGCATGGTCGCCGCTGTTCCTTTCTGGCCGGCCGAGGGTCGGGCATGAGTCTGTTGCGTTCGACGGGGCTGGTGGGTGGCATGACCCTGCTGTCGCGCATTCTCGGCTTCGTGCGCGACGTGGTGTTTGCCCGTTTCTTCGGCGCCGGGCCGGTCATGGATGCCTTCTTCGTCGCCTTCAAGATTCCCAATTTCATGCGCCGCCTGTTTGCCGAAGGTGGTTTCTCCCAGGCCTTCGTGCCGGTCGTGGGGGAGTATCGCAGTCAACGCGAGCATGCCGAGGTGCAGGCCCTGGTGGATCGCGTGGCCGGGGTGCTGGGGGGCTTTCTGGTTCTGATCACCCTGATCGGAGTGATTGCCGCGCCCTTGCTGATCCTGATGTTTGCGCCGGGTTTTGATGGCGAAGACGGGCGCCGCGAGCTGGCCACGGCCATGCTGCGCTGGACCTTCCCCTATCTGCTGTTCATCTCCCTGGTTTCGCTGGCGGCCGGCATTCTCAACACCTACGGGCGCTTCGGGGTGCCGGCCTTCACGCCGGTGCTGCTCAATATTGTACTCATCGCTGCCGCCATCTGGGGGGCGCCACTGTTCGAAGAGCCGAGCATGGCCCTGGCCGTGGGTGTGTTCGTGGCCGGGGTGGTGCAGCTGCTCTTCCAGATCCCCTTTCTCCGCCGCCTGCGTCTTCTGCCCCGTCCGCGCTGGGACCGGCGGCACGAGGGCGTGCGCCGCATCATGCGCCTGATGGCGCCGGCGGTCTTTGGATCCTCGGTGGCCCAGATCAACCTCCTGATCGATACCATCATCGCTTCCTTTCTGGTGGCCGGCAGTGTCAGCTGGCTGTACTACTCGGATCGATTGATGGAATTCCCCCTCGGTGTCTTCGGCATTGCCCTGGCCACGGTCATCCTGCCCGGTCTCAGTGCCCGCCATGCCGAAAAGGATCCGGTGGCCTTTTCCGATACCCTGGACTGGGCACTGCGTCTGGTCTGGCTGGTGGCGGTGCCGGCGGCGGTGGGATTGCTGTGCCTGGCCGGGCCCATGCTGGCCACCCTGTTTCAGTACGGCGAATTCAGCGAGCACGATACCCTGATGGCCAGCTACAGCCTCATGGCCTATGCCATGGGCCTGGTGGGTTTCACCCTGGTCAAGGTGCTGGCGCCGGGCTATTTCGCGCGCCAGGATACAAAGACACCGGTCAAGGCCGGTGTGGTGGCCATGGGCTCGAACATGTTGCTCAATCTGGCCATCGTCCTGCCCATGGTGCTCCTGGGCTTCGCGGCGCCTCACATGGGGCTGGCGCTGGCCACGTCGCTGGCGGCCTTCATCAATGCCGGCCTGCTGTTTGCGGGCCTCTGGCGCCGGGGCATTTATCGTCCCCGGTCTGGCTGGCGACGGCTGTTCCTGCAGGGGCTCGCCGCCAATGCCTTGATGGCGGTGGTGGTTCTCTGGCTGGCCGGGCCTCTCGAGGGCTGGGTGACGGCCGGCGCCCTGGAACGGGTCGGGCAGCTGGCCATCTGCATTGGGGCCGGCATGGTGGTCTATGGCCTCATTCTCCTGCTTCTGGGCCTGCGACGGCGGCATCTGGACGGCGCAAGCACGCCGGGCGGCTGATATAATGCGGCGTTTTTGCGGGGGCCGGTCGATTGCCCGGGCCCCATCATCCGGGAGCCTGCCGCTTTGCGCCTGATTCGTGGCCGTCACAACCTGCACCGGGCCCGCCGGGGCGGGGCCGTGACCGTTGGTAATTTCGATGGTGTGCATCTCGGCCACCAGGCCATGCTGAACCGGGCCCGGCAGGCGGTTGCGGACGGGCCACTGACAGTGATCAGCTTTGAACCCCGGCCTCTGGATTACTTTCTGGGCGAGCGGGCACCGAGCCGGGTGACCGGTCTGCGAGATCGTTGCCGCCTGTTGGCCGCGGCCGGTGTGGATCAGTTTCTCCTGCTGCGTTTCGACGCCGCACTGGCCGGCCTGTCACCCCAGCGCTTCGAGGAGGAGATTCTCGTCGGGGGACTGGCGCCGGACTATGTTCTGATCGGTGATGATTTCCGCTATGGAAAGGCTCGTGCAGGGAGCGCGGATAGTTTGCGGGTGGCCGGTCGGCGGCATGGGTTTCGCCTGGATGTGATGCCCACGGTCGAGGGTGAGGGCACTCGCGTGTCCAGCACCCGGATCCGCGAGCGCCTGGAGGGCGGCGACCTGGAAGGAGCGGCGCGACTGTTGGGGCGCCCGGTGCAGGTCAGTGGCCGGGTTCGTCACGGGCGCCGTCTGGGACGGGAACTGGCCTATCCCACGCTCAATCTGGCCGTGCATGAACGCCTGGCGATTCGCGACGGGGTCCATGTGGCCCGAGTGACCTTGCCGGATGGGCACGGTGTTCGCCCGGCCATTGCCAGTCTCGGCCGGCGTCCCACCGTGGATGGGCGCCGTCGCCTGCTGGAAGTGCATGTATTCGACTGGCAGGGTGAATTGTATGGGCAGCATGTCTGCGTGGACCTGCTGCATCATCTGCGGGATGAAGAACGTTTCGAGCATCTGGAGGCCCTGAGGGCCCAGATGGACAGAGACAGCCGCCAGGCCCGGGCCTGGCTGGCTGAACAGACACACACAGACGACAGGGCAGGGTGAGACGGTGACCGATTACAAAGCCACGCTCAATCTTCCGCAGACCGATTTCCCCATGCGCGGGAATCTGGCCAAGCGCGAGCCGGACCGGCTCAAGGCATGGGAAGACAGCGGTCTGTATCAGAAGATCCGTGAGCGCTTCCAGGGGCGACCGAAGTTCATCCTGCCCGATGGCCCGCCCTACGCCAATGGCGATATTCACATCGGCCACGCGGTGAACAAGATCCTCAAGGACATGGTGATCAAGTCACGCACCCTGGAAGGCTTCGACGCGCCCTATGTGCCCGGCTGGGATTGTCATGGCCTGCCCATCGAGCTGAAGGTGGAGGCCAAGGTCGGCAAGGTGGGCGACAAGGTGGATGCCCGTGCCTTCCGCCAGGCCTGCCGCGACTATGCCCATGAACAGGTGGATCGCCAGCGCAGGGATTTCAAGCGCCTGGGGGTGCTGGGGGACTGGGATCGCCCCTACCTGACCATGGATCCCCAATACGAGGCGAATCAGCTGCGTGCCTTCGGCAAGATGATCGAGCGTGGTCATCTCTACAAGGGCTACAAGCCGGTGCACTGGTGCATGGACTGCCGTTCGGCCATGGCCGAGGCGGAAGTGGAGTATCAGGATCACACCTCGCCGTCGGTGGACGTGCGTTTCCCGGTGGTGGAAGTGGCCGACCTGGCCGCGCACTTCGGGATTGATGCCGGGCAGATCGATGGCCCGGCCTTCCTGCCCATCTGGACCACCACGCCCTGGACCCTGCCCGCCAACCGGGCGGTGGCCCTGAACGCGGATCTGGAATACGGCCTGTATGCCGTCAAGGGGCCGGAGGGGCAGGCCTTCACCGTGCTGCCGGTGGTCATGATGGACGAGGTGATCCAGCGCTGGGGCTGGTCGGACCCCCGTCAGCTGGCTGTCGTGGCGGGTCGTGAGCTGCTCAAGCTGCGCCTGCAGCACCCCTTCCTGGATCGGGAATCCCCGGTGGTGCTGGGCGAGCATGTGACCACCGAATCCGGTACCGGTGCCGTGCACACTGCCCCGGGCCATGGTCAGGAAGACTACCTCATGGGCCTGCAGTACGGCCTGCCCATGGATCATCAGGTGGACGAGCGGGGCGTATTCACCGCCGATGCCGAGCATGTGGCCGGTGAACATGTGTTCAAGGCCAATCCCCGCCTGGTGGCCCTGCTGGAAGAGAAGGGCATGCTGCTGCATCACGAGAAGTACCAGCACAGTTATCCCCATTGCTGGCGGCACAAGACCCCGGTGATCTTCCGCGGTACGCCCCAGTGGTTCGTGAGCATGGACCGGGGTGGCATGCGCGAGGCGGCACTCAAGGAAATCGGCCAGGTGAAGTTCACCCCGGAGTGGGGCGAGAACCGCATTCGGGCCATGGTGGAAAACCGGCCGGACTGGTGTATCTCACGTCAGCGCAGCTGGGGCGTGCCCATTGCGCTCTTCCTGCATCGCGAGAGCGGCGAGCTGCATCCGGAAACCCCGCGCCTGCTGGAGGAAGTCGCCAGGCGGGTGGAGCGGGAGAGCATTGACGCCTGGTTCGAACTGGACCCGGCCGAGCTGCTGGGCGAGCAAGCCGCCGAATACGACAAGGTTACCGATATCCTGGATGTCTGGTTCGACTCGGGCATGGTGCACTTCTGTGTGCTGGAGCAGCATGAGCAGCTTCAGTTCCCTGCGGATCTCTTCCTGGAAGGCTCGGATCAACATCGTGGCTGGTTCCAGTCTTCCCTGCTGACCTCCGTGGCCATCAATGATGTGGCGCCCTACAAGGGCGTGCTCACCCACGGTTTCACCGTGGACGAGAAGGGCCGCAAGATGTCCAAGTCGGTGGGCAATGTGGTGGCCCCGCAGAAGGTCTTCAATTCCATGGGCGCCGATGTGCTGCGTCTGTGGGTGGCGGCCAGTGACTATCGTGGCGAGATCGCCGTCTCCGACGAGATTCTCAAGCGGGTGGCGGACAGCTATCGCCGCATGCGCAACACCCTGCGCTTCCTGCTGGCCAACATGGCCGGCTTCGAGCCGGAACAGCATGCCCTCAAGCCGGAGGAGATGCTGTCACTGGATCGCTGGGTGGTGGCGCGTGCTGCCAGTCTGCAGGAGGATATCCGCGGGGCCTACGATCGCTACGAGTTCCATACCATCTACCAGCGCATCCACAATTTCTGCGTGAATGACCTGGGTGGCTTCTATCTGGATGTGATCAAGGATCGCCAGTACACCACCCAGGCGGACAGCATTGCCCGGCGGTCCTGCCAGACGGCTCTGTGGCATATCGCCGAGGCCATGGTGCGCTGGCTGGCCCCCATCCTCTCCTTTACCAGTGAAGAGATCTGGTCGCATCTGCCGGGCGACCGCAGCGAAAGCATCTTCCTGGAAACCTGGTACGAACTGCCGACCGCGGACGCCGGGGATGTCGACTGGGAGTCCGTCATTGCCGTGCGCGATGAAATCTCCCCGATCCTCGAGCGCCTGCGCAACGAAGACCGCATCGGGGCTTCCCTGGATGCCCGTGTCACCCTGTATTGTGACGGCGAGCTGCAGTCGCAGCTGGCTGCCCTGGGAGAGGAGCTGCGTTTCGCCCTGATCACCAGCGAGGCCCGTGTACTGCCGGCCAGCGAGCGGGGTGACGAAGCGGAAGCCGCCAGCGAAGTCGAGGGTCTGTGGATCCTCGCCGAACGCTGCGATCACGAGAAATGCGTACGCTGCTGGCACCGCCGCAGCGATGTGGGCGAGAACAGCGAACACCCCGAGATCTGTGGCCGTTGCGTGAGCAACGTGGCTGGCGAGGGCGAGGTTCGGCGTTACGCCTGAGGTAGAACAGAGGAACCACCGAAATCGCCGATCACACCGAAAAAAGGAAGATCGATCAAAGAGGCACAGAGAATCGATTCTTGCCTTCATCCAGCTGGCTTCGGTGTTTTTCGGTGTGTTCGGTGGTTTCAAGGTTTTTTTCATTCAGCCAGGAGAGCTGCAATGCTGGGTGTTGACATCAAGAAGCCGAAGGGGACGGGTGCGCTGATCTGGCTGATCCCCTCGGCTGTCATTGTGGTGCTGGACCAGATCACCAAGCTGTGGGCCGAACGAGCGCTGGATTTTGCCCAGCCGGTGAACGTGCTGCCCTTTCTCAACTGGCGGCTGCTTTACAACGAAGGGGCGGCCTTCAGCTTTCTGGCCGATGCCGGCGGCTGGCAGCGCTGGTTCTTCATTTCCCTCACAACCGTCGTCAGCATTGGCATCATCGCCTGGCTGCTTTATCTGCCCCGACGGGGTGAAGGCCGTTTGGCCTGTGGCCTGGCCTTCATTCTCGGTGGTGCGGTGGGCAATCTCATCGACCGCATTGCCTACGGCCATGTCATCGACTTCATCGATGTCTTCTACGGCAGCTGGCACTGGCCGGCCTTCAACATCGCCGACTCCGCCATCACCATCGGCGCCATTCTGGTCATCATCGACAGCTTCTGGCCGCAGCGGAAGGGAGTCTGACCCAACCCCCTCGTGACCGTAATCGTAATCGTATTCGGCATTCCCAAACATTGAGAAACCCCCGATCACGACTACGCTCACGAGGGTGGCATAACCCCCCGACACAGCAGGGTTTTTCCCACCACCTGGCCCTGCGGTACAATACGCCCCAGCAAGTGCCACCACTCCCTTGAGGCGGTCCCATGCAAATCCTGCTCACCAATCCCCGCGGATTCTGCGCCGGTGTCGACCGCGCCATCGAGATCGTCGAGCGGGCGCTCGAGATCTACGGTGCCCCCATCTATGTCCGCCATGAAGTGGTTCACAACCGCTATGTGGTCAACCGCCTGCGGGATCAGGGTGCCGTGTTCGTGGAAGAACTGCATGAGGTGCCGGATGACGCCATCGTCATCTTCAGCGCCCACGGGGTATCCAGGGCCGTGGAGGAAGAGGCCGAGCGTCGTGGCCTGAAGGTCTTCGATGCCACCTGCCCGCTGGTGACCAAGGTTCACCTGGAAGTACATCGCTACGCCCGCGAGGGACGTGACGTGATCCTTATCGGGCACTCCGGGCATCCGGAAGTGGAAGGCACCATGGGGCGCTTCGATACCCGCTGGGGCGGGAAGATCCACCTGGTGGAAGTGCCCGAGGACGTGGCCGGTCTCCAGGTCAACGATCCCGAGAGCGTGGCCTTCGTGACCCAGACCACCCTGTCCATGGATGACACCGCCCAGGTCATCGAGGCGGTCCGACAGCGCTTCCCGGCCGTCGCCAGCCCCCGCAAGGAAGATATCTGCTACGCCACCCAGAACCGCCAGGATGCCGTCCGCGGCCTTGCCGGCCAGGTGGAGGTGATGCTGGTGGTGGGTTCGCCCAACAGCTCCAACTCCAATCGTCTGCGCGAGATGGCCGAACGTGAGGGCGCCCGCGCCTGGCTGGTGGATGGCCCCGAGGATCTCAAGCGTGAATGGTTCGAGGGTGTGGGCAAGGTAGCGGTGACCGCCGGTGCCTCGGCTCCGGAAGTGCTGGTCCAGCGGGTGGTGGAACGCCTTCGGGAATGGGGTGGCCAGGGTGCGGAGGAAACCAGTGGTCGCGCCGAGACGGTCACCTTCTCCCTTCCGCGATTGCTGAGGACCCGGCCCTCGGACAAGGCGAAATCTGCTTCCTGATCGGTGCCGCATGATCAGCATTCGGGGGAGGGCATTCTGTCGGGATCCCGGGTGCTGCGCACGCGCCCCATCACATTGATGATCACGGCCCGATCCGCCGTGGTCTCACCCCGTCGGCACATCAACAGGGTGCCATTCGTGCTCCTTCGGCCATCCGTCCTCAGTGTGAATGCCTGGCGGTTGGCCTGAAGGCCAGGTGCCGAACCCGGGATGACGCGCAGTATCTGATCGGGATCCCGCAGGCGGTTGCCACTGCCCCCATGCTGGTGTCGGTATATGAGCCACCCCTCGGACCATGCCTGTGTATTCCGTTCGCAACTCAAGCCATCAATGGTGGGGCACAGCGTGACCGGCACCCCGAGTCGAATGGATGCGTCACGTGCAAAGTGCAGACTGCTGACCAGCCGATTGGTGGCCGCCGTCATGCGGGCTTCCTGTATCGTGCGATCCAGGCTTGGCAGCCCCAGGCCCAGTAGCAGACCGGCGATGACCAGCACGATCAACAGCTCCAGAAGTGTCATTCCCCTTACACGGATACTCCCCACGTCTCCCCCTCCAGACTGACGGCTTGTTCAGGAGCACGTTAATGACGGGAGATAGCGGCTCGCAATAGCGGGACAGACGATGTCTGAAATATCTGACAGGACTTGCAGAAAAAACGGCAGGGGCGGGGCAAGAAGAAAGACCGGGGTGCGAGGTGCACCCCGGTCGTTTCATGCACATCGTATTCGGCTTCAAAGACCGCTGGCGTCGAGGAAGTCCTCGTCGTGCGGGTTGCCGCTGGTGTTGGAGAAGCTGCCAGTGTCCTCGGCCTGGTTCAGCAGTGCACTGCGAGTGTTGTAGAAGGCACTCGAACTGGCGGACTGATTGCTGGAGCTCAGGAAAAGGGCAGCACCGCCGGCCACATGGGGTGCGGCCATGGAGGTACCACTCATGGTTTCCGTACCCCCACCGGCCGAGGTGGAGAGGATGCTGGCGCCCGGCGCGGCAATGGCGACCGGAGCGGAGTTGTTGCTCGTCCAGCTGGCGCTGCGATCGCCCCAGTTCGACCAGCTCGTCCAGTCGTCGTTGGAGTTGGTGGCGCTGACCGTGATCACGGCATCGTCATAGGCAGCCGGAACGGCACCCGCGGCATCGGCACCGGAGTTACCGGCGGCCACAACCATCACCACGCCCGCGTGCTTGGCATTGCAAAGCGCCTCATGATAGCTGTCATCGCCGCTGAAGCCATTGCTGGTGCATTCGCCGGTCTTGGAGCCGCTACCGCCCAGGCTCATGTTGCCAACCACCGGCTCACCCAGTTCGATGGCCTGCTGGGTTACCCAGTCCACGCCGGCGATTACACCGGAGCGGCTGCCAGAGCCGTTGTCACCGAGCACTTTCACCGCCCAGAGAATGGCATCCGGGGCAACGCCGACCACGTCGATGTCATTGTCCAGAGCGGCAACGGTGCCGGCCACATGAGTACCGTGACCATGGCCGTCGTCCCAGTCGGCGGCGCAGCGACCACCGCGGCAACGTTCAATTGCATAACCACCGGCCACATTCAGGTCGTCGTGGCGGGGGTCAATGCCCGTGTCGAGGATGTAGACGTTGATACCGGCGCCGGTGTTGGGGTTGTCCTGTGAACCCACGCGGTCAATGCCCCAGGGCACGGTCTGGCCGCCGCCACCGCCGCCGCCGCCGCCACCACAATGGGGGCAGTTGCCTTGAGCGATGCTCATTTCGGTATCAATGTTGACACTGGCAACTCGGGGGTGATTGCGCAGCGAAGCCAGACGGGCTTCGGGCACGGAAGCGGAGAAGCCGGTCAGGGCAGCGCCATAGACATGCCGGGGCTGCAGGCCAAGGCCATGAGCAAAGTTTCGCGCCTCGGCACGATTGTTTACGTGTTCAGCGGCCGGACCACCGTCATTCAGGCTGACAATGACGTCGATCATCCGGTCGTTGTTGGCCAGCGCTACGCTGGAGGTAAGAACAAGGCTCGCCGCGCAGGCGATCAGTAAGGTCTTCAATCTCATGTCAAACTCCCATTTAAGTCCGTCAATGACACTCAGCTCACGAGTCCCCCCCGGGATCGGGCGCACCCGATCCTTCACCGTCCTGGAACCCGTTTGCATCATCCATGGGAGCGAATGAAGCAAGGCGCCACCATGACGCCTTGAAGAAATAAGCTAGTCGAGGATATGACAAATGCAAGTTGAATCAGTGGGAAGTGGGACAAGAGGTGGTGGCTAACCCTGATCGCGTCTGTTGATAAATAAAGCAAGTCATTGATAGAAAACATATATGGTGTTTCTGCCGCTTGTGGCGTTTTAAAAGAACGGAAAGTTGCGTATTTCATTCTTGTAAAAGAAAAGCCGGGGCAGTGCCCCGGCTTTAATTCGCTTGCCTTATTGATGTTTTATTGTGTTGCTTCCTTACAAACCGCTGGCATCGAGGAAGTCCTCGTCATGCGGATTGCCACTGGTGTTGGAGAAGCTGCCAGTGTCTTCCGCCGTGTTCAGCAGGCCGCTGCGGATGTTGTGGAAAGCGCTGGCATCCGCCGACTGCGGGTTCGAACGCAGCAGCAGGGCCGCACCGCCGGCCACATGAGGGGCGGCCATGGACGTACCACTCAGGCTCTCGGTGCCGCCGCCCAGGGCGGTGGACTCAATTGCGGCGCCGGGGGCTGCAATGGCGACCGGAGCGGAGACATTGCTGGTCCAGCCCGCGCTGTCATCACCCCAGTTCGACCAGCTGGTCCAGTCGTCGCCTTCCGAGGTGGCGCTCACGGTGATCACAGCATCGTCATAGGCGGCCGGAACGGAGCCGGCGGCATCTGCGCCGTCATTGCCGGCAGCCACCACGAAGACCACGCCCACGTTCTTGGCGTTGCAGATGGCTTCATGCATGGCGTCGTCGCCGCTGAAGCCGCTATCCGTGCACTCGCCGCTCTTGGAGCCGCCGCCGCCAAGGCTCATGTTGGCAATGGCCGGTTGACCACTGGCCTGAACCTGTTCGGCGACCCAGTCGATGCCATCAATGATGCCGGCGAAGCTACCGCCACCACCACTGTCGAGCACCTTGACCGAGTGCAGGGTGACATCCGGGGCGACACCGACCACATCGATGTCGTTGTCGATGGCACCGACAGTACCCGCCACATGGGTACCATGGCCCTGGTCATCGTCCCAGTCAGCCAGACATTCGTCGTTGCTGCCGCCGGCGAAGGGACCACCACCGGGCCCGCCACCGCCTTCTTCACAGGTTTCAACGGCATAGCCGTTGCCCAGGTTGTCGGCCAGATCGTCATGGCTGGCATCAATGCCGGTGTCCAGGATGTAGACGCTGATGCCGTCACCCGTGTTGTTATTGCCGTCGGCGCCCACGCGCTCGATGCCCCACGGTGTGGTCTGTTCGCCATCATCACCGTTATCGTCGTCGCCGCCATTACCACCGCAATGGGGGCAGTTGCCCTGCATGGTGGTGACTCGACCGTTGATGGTGACGCTGTTCACACGTGGGTGATCACGCAGGGCCTCTAGGCGGGCTTCGGGAACTGAGGCGGCAAAGCCGGTCAGAGCCGCCCCGTAGACGTGGGCAGGTTGCACACCAAAGCCGGCTGCAAAGTTGCTGGCTTCGGCCCGGTTGGCCGCCGCTTCGCTGGCGGGACCGCCATCATTGAGACTGACAATGACATCCACATGACGATCGCTGTTCGCCATGGCGGAGAAAGACGCAACAGCCAGAGCAGCCGCTGCAATGCTTGAGGTATAACGCATGTAATCCTCCCAAAATTAAGGTTTTGATAAACCTTGCGTCACCATGAACAGCACCCCCGCCCCGCTGTGACAGAATCCTCTGTCTGATGCTGTCAGGCCGTTCCCTGAGTGAAGAAACGCAAAGTGGCATCCGCAGATACCAGTTTGTAGGCCTAGGCCAGGACACCTGACATTGCAATGAAAATGGGGAATTGTTACCAAAAAATAGAAGACCAGTTGAGATCGAAATGCGATTGATGGCCCGCCACTGTCGGCATCTGGTGATATTTGGGGCAATCGGTTTTTTTTGCTATCGACCTGTCAGATTCCGCGGATTGTTTAGGGCTATGATGAAAAAAGAAAGGCCGGGGCAAGCCCGGCCTTTCCTGCTTCCTGATTTGGCGTTCGCTCGGACTCAGAGTCCGCGAGCATCCAGGAAGTCTTCGTCATGCGGATTGCCGCTGGTGTTGGAGAAGCTGCCTGTATCTTCCGCACTGTCCAGGAGAATGGAACGCGCGTTGAAGAAAGCACTGGAATCCTGGCTTTCATTGCTGGATGCCAGGATCAGTGCAACGCCACCGGCCACATGGGGGGCAGCCATGGAAGTGCCACTCATGGTCTCAGTGCCACCACCGGTCGAGGTGGAGAGAATCGCAGCACCCGGCGCGGCGATGGCGACCGGAGCGGAGTTGTTGCTGGTCCAGTCAGCACTATCGTCGCCCCAGTTGGACCAACTGGTCCAGTCGTCACCCACTTCGGTGGCGCTGACCGTGATGACGGCATCGTCGTAGGCGGCCGGAACGGCATCGGCCGCATCGCCGCCGTCGTTACCGGCAGCGGCCACCGTGATCACACCGGCATTGCGGGCATTGCAAAGGGCCTCGTGATAGCTGTCGTCACCGACAAAGCCATCATCCGTGCATTCACCGGTCTTGGAGCCGGAACCGCCGAGACTCATGTTCGACACCACGGGTTCACCCAGGTCGATGGCCTGTTGGGTCACCCAGTCAATGCCTTCAATGACACCGGATCGGCTGCCGGACCCACTATCGCTCAGCACCTTCACGGACCAGAGGATGGCGTCAGGGGCCACGCCGACCACATCGATGTCATTGTCCAGCGCCGCGACCGTGCCGGCCACGTGGGTGCCGTGGCCGTGGCCATCGTCCCAGTCAGCGGAGCAACCACCACCGCGGCAATTCTCCACGGCGTAACCACCGGCCACGTTCAGGTCGTCATGATCCGGGTCGATACCGGTGTCGAGGATGTAGACATTGATGCCGGCGCCGGTATTGGCGTTGTCCTGGGAGCCAACCCGTTCAATACCCCAGGGGACGGTCTGATCATCGCCGTCACCGCCACCGCCGCCACAATGCGGGCAATTACCCTGAGCGATGCGCACCTCGCCATCCATGTTCACGCTGGCGACACGGGGGTCGTTACGCAGTGCATCAAGACGGTTTTCGGGAACAGAGGCGGCGAAGCCGGTGAGAGCGGCTCCGTAGACACGAGTCGGCTGAATGCCGACGCTGTTCGCCACATCACGGGCAACCGCACGGTTACTCGCATGTTCTACAGCGGGACCGCCGTTCTCAAGGCTGACGATCACGTCGATCATGCGGTCATTGTTCGCGGAAGCAGTCGAGAAGGAAAGGGCCAGGACAGCCCCGACAAGCATACTGCTGAAACGCATAAGACACTCCAAGTTCAGGTTTGTGGAAACCTTTGCGCATGCAAGCAGAGACCCCCCCTGCTGTATGTGCCCCTTTTCCCTGGGTCACTGCCTGCGCTGTCCTTGAGTGTCGAAAACGCAAAGTGATGTCCGCAGACATCGACTTTCAGGCCTAGGCCAGGACTACGGTATTTGCAAGAAAAATGGGTTCTTGTTCCCAAGAATGGGAGTCGCCAGGGAAGGAGTGAATCGCCGGAAAGACACGCCTGTCGCGCATTATGGCCACGTCGGCCCAATTCGGAGAAAATGATTATCGACGATACGAGCTTCCGGCAAGGTTGGCGCTCATGGACGGGGCGCGCCATTGTGGCTGAGTGGCCAAATCGCTATAATCCGCCGCCTGTTGCCGGAGTAGCTCAGTCGGTAGAGCAGCGCATTCGTAATGCGAAGGTCGCAGGTTCGACTCCTGTCTCCGGCACCATTGAATCATCGAGGCCATCCAGTTTTGGGTGGCCTTTTTTGTCGGTGGGGGCGGGAACCCGCGACCTTCCATTGTTTGATGCGAAGGTCTCCGGTTGCGGGGCTCGTCCCTGAGCCCCGCCCTTCGCTGCGCTCCGGGCTTCGCGACAGATCGCTCCCGGCGATCTGTTCGACTCCTGTCTCCGGCACCACAGTCTCAACGAAGCCACCCAACCCTGGGTGGCTTTTTTATGCCTGAAGGCAACCGCCCGGCTCGTTGTCGTTGTCGTAATCGTAATCGGCTTCTGATCAGCAGCAGCGAGCCTTGAACTCCGAGAAAAAAAGCTAACACCCCGCGCTGGTGGTATTTTTTTCGATTTCTCTCGTAGCATCGAAAATGCCGACAACGACAACGACAACGACAACGACAACGACAACGACAACGACAACGAGTGCCGCCGTCTTCCCTCATCCCGGATGCCTGAAGGCAACCCCCCGGTTCGTAGTCGTAGTCGTAATCGTAATCGGCCTTTAAACAGCAGCCCCGAGCCCCGAACAAAAAAGAACCAAAACTCCGCCCTGGTATTGTTTTCCGGATTTCGCTCGTAGCTCGTAGCTCGCCGCTTGAAAAAGCCGATTACGACTACGATTACGACTACGAGGACACGGCGGATTAGGGGAGGCCATTTACGCTAGAATGACCCGCACCCAGCAATCCCCCGTCCCGGAGCACGAATGATGCGCCTGACCCTCACTTTCCTGGCCAGCCTGTTTCTCCTGTCACTGCTCACCGCCTGCGGTGACGAGGGGCCTTCCCATGGCCCGGGGCAGGGGAGTCGGGAGGCGGCGGAAACCGATGACTTCTATCTGCAGTCCGCCTGGCCGGCGTACCTTGCTGCCCACGGTGCCGGCAGCCCGTTCACCCCGGCACGCAGTGACTGGGAGCGGGTGGAGGCGCTGGAGAGCAGTGAACGCCTGAGCGAGGATGCACTCTGCGGGACGGTGGAGGAGGCCACCGAGGCCTGGGCCCGGGCGCGGGATCTGCTTGGACCATTGCAGGCGGAGCATCTGGATATCACCCTTCGCGGCCGTGAGCTGGACGATGGCCTGGCCGAGGGCCTGTTGCAGCGCTGGGGTTTCAGGGATGACTCGCTGGCCGGGATTGACCACCGCGTGCGCTTCCGGCGTGCCGGTGAATGTCTGACCATCGAGCGCGTGGAAGCGCGCCACTATTGTCGTCGCGGTGTGGAGCGGGGCGCGCGCTGTCTGTGATGATCCATTCGCTGCGCCTCGGGCTGGTCGCTGCCACCCTGCTGTGCCTGCTGGGCGTGGCCTTCCTGCTGCTGCAAAGGGTGGGCAGTGAGCGGGATCCGGCCGAGCCGGTGGGACTGCCGTCACTGGCCAGCGGATCGGCCATTGATTGGCATGACTGCGATGACCGCGTTCCCGGCGGTGTCCTGGCCCGCTGTGCCTGGTTTGACACCGGTGTGCGTGACGGCGCGGGTAACGCCGTTCGTCTGCCATTGCTGCTGATACGGCGTGACGGGGAGCCGGCTCACGGGCCGCTCACGGTCCACCTGCCCGGCGGGCCGGGGGCCCCCGGTGGTACGGACAGTGATTCCGCCTGGATGTGGGGCGCGTGGCTGCTGTCCAACCGTTTTCCCGGGCGCCTGCTGGTCTTTGATCCGCGCGGCACGGGCGAGGCGGAGCCGCGTCTTGCCTGTCCGGGCCGGCAGCAGCAGGTGAGTCAAATGCTGGCCCAGGCCATGAGCCCCCAGGAGGAAGCAGCCGCTTCCCGCGACCGGCTGGCGGCCTGCCGCCAGCAGTTGCTGGATGTTGGTATCGAGCCGGAGCAGTTCGCGGCCCACCACATGCTGGTGGATGTGCCCGATATCCTCGATGCCATGGGCGAACACCGGGTCCGGCTGCTGGGACTGTCCCATGGCTCTCGGCTTGCGCTGGCCCTGATGCGCGAGCACCCCCGGCGGTTCTCGGCGGCGATACTGGATGGCGTGTTTCCGCCCCATATCGATCCGCTGGGCAGCCTCGCCGAGGTCTACGGGCAGTCGCTGGAGCGACTGTTCAGCCATTGCCGGCAGCAGGATGACTGTCGTGAGCTGGAACTGGAGTCCCGTTTTGACGCCCTGTATGAACGCCTGGCCGCTCAGCCGCGTCCGGTCAGCTTCCTGGGGCCGGGCGGGTCGGCGAAGCTTATCTGGCTGGACGAGCGCCGCTTCTCGGATATTGTCTTCGCCGCGCAGGCCTACCCGGAAAGCCTCGCCGACCTGCCGGCGGCCATTGTGGCCGCGGAAGGGGGCGATTTTTCCCGCCTGGCGTCACTGCTGGATCAGGTGCTTCTGCCAGCCCTGAGCCCCGACGGAAATGACCCGGTGTACTGGGCCTCCATTTGTGCCGAGGCGCCTGCCGTGGATGCCCATGCACTGGATGGAAAGATCGAATCGGCCAGCCACGGGCACCGATTGTCACCCTCACTCTGGCACTACCATCCCTGCGACAACGGTTGGGGTGGCCAGGGTCTGCCGAACGCCTTCCGGGTGCCCGTGCGTGTCAATCACCGGGTATTGCTGGTGGCGGGGGAGCTGGACCCGGTCACGCCGGCCGCCTGGGCGGTAGATCAGGCCAATCGGCTGCCCGATGCCCATCTCCTGCTGGCCCGTGGCCGAACCCACGGTCTGGTGTTCAGCAACCGCTGTGTGAGTGAGGCGGTGATGGATTTCCTGCGTGATCCGTCACGTTCGGATCTGCCTGGCGCCTGCCCGGCACCGCGTCGCGTCTTCGACATCCCGGGCGGCGGTGACTGAGGAAGGTCTGTACAGAGCTTCCTCAGGTGGTCACCTCAGCGGTAGGGATCCTTGTGGTCAGCGCCTACTTCCTGCCCGCAGTGAAAATCCAGGCGGCGTGCCTCGGACAGGGTGATCTGAATCAGGGTCTCGTAGTCGTCAAAGGCTTGGGATTCCTCGCTTTCCAGGCGCTCGTGCCGGGAGCGGGTGCGCGGCGACTGTTCGATCAGGGCGCAGCAGTCCTTGTAGGGCTGGATGGCATTCTCGTATGTGGCAATACGCCGTGCGATGTCCACGATCTCCTGCTTGTCCAGCCCCACCAGGGGGCGCAGGATGGGCAGGGTCACGGCGCGGGATTTGCTCACCATGTTCTCCAGGGTCTGGGAAGCCACCTGGCCCAGGCTGTCGCCATTCAGCAGTGCCAGCGCCCCGGTTTCTTCGCACAGGCTTTCAGCCACCCGCGCCATGAAGCGCCGGAACATGATCACGCCATAGTCGCTGGGTGACGCCAGCATGGCCAGGTCGAAGTGGGTGTAGGGCACCAGATAGAGACGGGAATGGATGGTAAAGCGGCTCAGGTGACGGGCCATGGCCACCACCTTGTTGCTCTCCGGGTCGTTCTGCTGCTGGTGGGTGGCCGTGAAGTGAATGAAATCCTGGGGGCAGCCGCGTTTGGCCATCATCCACGCCGCCACCGGGGAATCGATGCCACCGGAGAGCATGGTCATCAGGCGCCCCCCACTGCCCACCGGCAGGCCACCCATGCCCGGCAGCCGCTGGCAGAAGACATACAGGCCTTCCGGATAGATGTTGATCTGGAAATTGCGATCGGGACGATTCAGGGATACCGCTTCCCAGTCGCTTTCGCGCACGATTCGGGCGCCCAGCTCCCTCTCCATTTCACTGGAGCGGCCGGGGAAGCGCTTGTCCACCCGGTTGATGCTGACGCGGAAACGCTCGCCCCGACGATGACTTTGCCGGGCCAGCTCCAGCAGGTGCTCGGCGGCTTCCGCCATGTGGCTTTCATCCGGCCGCTGGGCGGCGGGGATCCAGCGGGTCGGATAGATCCACACCAGCCCGGCCGCCTCGGACAATGCCTGAATGGCCCGGTGCAGGCTGTCACCGGCCGTTTCCGGCACTTCCACGTAAAGGCGCTTGTGCTGCCAGCGCACCGGCCATGGCAGGCCTTCCGCCTTGAGACGCAGGCGAATGTTCTCCCGCAGACGCTGCTTGAAGTCATTCAGGTTGCGGCCTTTCAGGGCCAGCTCCCCGTAGGTGAGCAGGATGCGGTTGATGCCCTGGTCCGGGTGCTGGATGAGCGCTTCGGCTTGAGTCATGTCGCTTCTTCAGTGGCTGTCGTTGGCGGCCGGAAAAGCCGCCCATGATAACATTGACGCCTCATTGCCCGCCCCGTCGCCGGGCCATTTTGCGCTCTGGAGTGTGTCGTGCCGGCAGTACAGTCGCCGTATCAGCATCCCGACGGCCGCATCGAGCGGGAACTGGAGGTCAAGCGTAGTCGTTTCATTACCCGGATCGGCCACGCGGACAGCCGCCAGGCGGCCATGGATTTCATCGCCGATTGCCAGCGTGATTATCCGGATGCCCGCCATGTCTGCTGGGCATTCGTGGCCGGCAACCCGGCTGGCGGCGCGGAAATGGGCTGCAACGATGCCGGTGAACCCGCCGGCACGGCCGGCAAACCCATGTTGTCGGTGCTGGAACACAAGAATCTCGGAGATGTGGTCGCCGTCGTCATTCGCTATTTCGGCGGTATCAAGCTGGGGGCTGGCGGTCTGGTGCGCGCCTACGGGGCGGCCGTCCAGGCCGCGCTGGACGGTCTTCCGCTGGTCTGGCGTCGGCCCACCACGAACCTTGAGCTGATCTTCGGTTTCGAGCATGAAGATCTGGTCCGGCGTCTGGCCGCCGCCGAGAATGCCGAGCTCGGTGATCCGGTATACGGTCAGCAGGTTCGCCTGCCGCTCACGCTGGTGGACGATCGGGTGGAGGCATTCAGCCGTCAGCTGACCGAGCAGAGCCGTGGCCAGATCCGAATCCGGCAGGACGATGATCGTCAGCCGACTGATCAAGAGGAGACAGGATTGTGAGTGATGACGCCCGGTCGGAACTGCGACTGGAATCCGGCGAGTACGCCCGCGTGGTGGCGCCGGCCCTGGCGGCTGCGGCGGAAACTGCGGCCGAGCGGGGGGACCCGAAGCTGTTCAATGACATGGCTTCCATGCTGGCCCTGATGTGGATGGTTTCGGCCCTGGTCTCGCGCTTTCGCGAAGCGGTTCCCGCCGAGCAATGCGCCTCTTCCGAGGAAGCCTTGAAGGCGGCGCCACTGGGTGCCTGTGCCCTGGTGTTCACGGAATCCGGGCTGGAGGAATCAGCCGTTGATGAATGCCTGTCGGCATTGCACAGCGCCGGGCGCATGCTGGAAGCGGAGCGGATTCATGAAGCCGGTCGCGCGAGCCTGGATGAAGCCTGGCAGGCGCTGGAGCGGGGGCAGCACGAGGCCGGTATCGAGGCCCTCCGGCACTGTGCCCGCGAGCTGGCCACCGCCGTGGATACCTGGGAGGCGGCGCGGGGCAGGCCGCCGCAGTAGGCCCTTGGCGGCGGGCGCGAATGGATGCTTCAGTAATCAGTAATAGGTTCGGCAGTCGATCCAGCGTGTCTGCCCCCATTCCCGTTCTTCGCAACGGAAGTCGCCCCGGGCCGTGGTGGGCCGATGATGAGGATCCCGTGCGGTTGCCGGGTCTTCTGGGTCTATAAGCCGCAGGGCATGGAGTTGACGTGCTTCCCGTTGATCCTGAAGGGACTGCCTGCATCGGGTATAGCCGGTGGACGGAAAGCTGTGGCCTTCCTGCTCACAGCGCTCATGATCCTTCATGGCCTGATCAATGGCCGCCTGACGGTCACGTGCCCGTTGATCCTGTACGAAGTTGGCGCATGCGGCCAGCATTGAGACCAGGATCAGGGTCAGGCAAAGCTTGGTGAGATTTGATGCCGGCATGATGCCTTCTCCCGGTTCGGTGTGCGTTTCCTGTTCTTTCTGGCAGAATTGACGCAGTATTGCAACGATACCGGCCTGCATGCACTTTCGGGACAGGAGCACCGCGCGGCATGAATAGCACAGGGCAGGTAGCCGTCACCGACAGGGATGTGGATAGCCAGGTGCGCTCGGAGATGATCCGGCGTCTGTACACCTATTCCTTTCCCGTTCACATTGTCTCCATCCCTGCCGCGTTCCTCATTGCTGCCCTGTTCGCGGAGGTGGCCAGCCCACGAACACCGTGGATCTGGGCAGCCAGCCTCGCGGGCGTGGAGGCGCTTCGCTTGCTGGCCTGCCTGCTGTTCTTTCACCTGCGTGGTCATGTCACCGCGCCGCGCCTCTGGTTCGCGCTCTTCGCCCTGGGCCTTGCCGCCGCCATGCCCGTGTGGGGATTTGCCGGCGTGCTGTTCTTCGAGCCCGAGCAACCGGTGTATCAGGTTCTGGTGGCCATCATGTTGATCGGGATCATGGGGATTGCACTGCCCTTGCTGGCGCCGGTGCTCTGGCTGTACATGTCCAGCCTGGTGGTGGCCCTGGGGCCGGTGTTCGTCATGCTGCTTCACAGCCGGGAGACGCTCAGCGATGTCACGGCGGTATTGATCCTGTTGGCGGTTCTGGTTTTGGCCCTGGCGGCCATTCGCATTCATCGCGACCAGGTGGACGCCGTGGCCGCACGCCACTCCTATGCGTCGGCGGCAGAATCCCTGCGTCTCGAGGTGGATGAACGACGCAAGATCGAAACCGAGTTGCGGCGACGGGAAACCAGCAGCCAGCGACGCAAGGCCTTGCTCATGGATCTGGCCAGGGATCCCGTGATTGCCGATGGCGATCTCAAGCGAGCCTACGGCAGTGTCGCCCGGAAACTCACCCGGGGTCTTGCCCTGACGCGGGTCAGCGTGTGGGTGATCTGCAGCGAATCCAGATTGCTGCGCTGTGAAGTGGTACTGGACGGCGATCGGCTGGACATGGAACCGGCTGTCTCCATGACGCCCCGATTTGACGGTAATCTCCGACGCTCACTCCGGCATTCGAGGACGCTCGTCATTCCGGATACCCGCTCGGACGTCAATGCCCGGCATTACTGGGACGACTATTTCAAGCCGCTTGGCATCCTCTCGGTCATGGTTACACCTTTCCGGCGTCAGGGGCGGGTACGCGGTTTCGTCATGGCCGAATCGCGTATTCAGCGCTTCTGGACGGAAGATGACGACAACTTCATGAGTTCCGCCGTAGACTTCATCTCACTGGCCATGGCGGCGGCCGATCGTCACAAGGCCCAGCACCGTCTGCAGGAAATGGCGACTCTGGACAGCCTGACCCGTCTGCCCAATCGCAACGCCTTTCAGGAATTCGTGCGTGACACCTTGCAGCGGGCTCGGGAAGAGGGCACGCGTGTGGGTCTTTTGTTCGTGGACCTGGATCGATTCAAGGCAATCAATGACTCCATGGGGCACCACGCGGGCGATCTGGTGCTGCAGGAAATGGCCCAGCGTCTTCTCGACAGCACCCGCGAGGGAGATTGGGTGGCGCGCCTGGCGGGCGATGAGTTCACCGTCATCGTCCGCAATCCGGAAAGCCTCGAAACGTTGCGCGGTATCGCCAACCGCATGCGAAAGAACCTGATCCGGCCCATGATGCTGGAGGGCACGGAAATCACCCTGACCTGCAGCATCGGCATTTCCCTGTTTCCGGATGATGCCGATGAGCCGGAACGCCTGCTGCAGAATGCCGATGCCGCCATGTACGAAGCCAAGAAGGAGGGGCGCAATCGCTATGCCTTCTTCACGCCGGAATTGCGGGAACGGGCCGTTCGCCGGCTCAATCTGGACACCGAACTGCGTCGGGCCGTCGAGGAGGGTGCTTTCGTTCTGCACTATCAGCCCATCGTCCGTTCCGATGATGGCGGCATGATTGGTGTGGAGGCCCTGGTGCGCTGGCCTCGCGAGGACGGCGAGATGATTTCTCCCGGTGAATTCATTCCCCTGGCCGAGGAGACCGGTCTGATTGTTCCCCTGGGCGAATGGGTGCTCAACGAGGCCCTGCGGCAGGTCAATGAATGGGAAACCACCGTGGGCGAGTCGCTCAGTGTCAGCGTCAATTTCTCCATGGTGCAGTGTCGCCAGGGCGGGTTGCCGACAGTGGTCAGCCGTGCCCTGAGTCGCCATCAGGTGTCGCCTCAGCGGCTGGTGGCGGAAGTGACGGAAAGTGATGTGCTGATCGGTCAGCAACAGTATCAGGCCACATTCGATCGCCTGCGGGAGCAGGGTGTTCGGGTGGCCATGGATGACTTCGGCACCGGCAGTTCATCACTGGGGCAGCTCAAGCGTCTGCCGGTGGACGTGCTGAAACTGGATCGTTCCTTCGTTCGTGACATTCTCACGTCCAGCCAGGACGAAGCCATTACCCGCGCCGCCATTTCCATGGCCAATGCCCTTGGCCTCAGCGTCGTTGCGGAAGGGGTGGAAACGGAAGCGCAACGCCAGCTGCTGATTGATGCCACCTGTCCCTTCATGCAGGGCTTTTTCTTCAGTCGCCCCCTGCCGGCTGCGGAGATCAGCGATATCCTCACCGGCAATCAGCGCCTGCCCCTGACCGGCTAGGCAAGCCCGGTCATTGCCACCATTCAAACCTGAACCTGACCCCCGCTTTTCCGCGGAGAACCAAAAAAAGCCCCGCACACTGGCGGGGCTTCTTGCGCTGCCTTGCAAGGCCGGATCAACCGGCCGTTTCGGCGCCGGCCGCCTTCTTGCTGACCTTTTTCTTCTTCTTCGCCTTGCCGGCGTGAGCCTCGGGCGGACGCTCCGGTTCCAGTTCGTCCACCGCAATGGCGGCCGCCGTGGCCTTGGCCGCTTCCCGAACGAGTTCAGCCTCCTGCTCGGAGAGGACGTTTTCCTTCACGCCCCGTTCCAGCGCTTCCTCCAGGTTGTTCGGGTTCAGGCGGAGCTTGAGCTCCTTCTGCAGTCGCGCTTCCAGCGGTTCGGCGGCCAGTACCCGCTCCATGGCGTATTCCACCTTGCCCACCGGATCATTCGGATCGTTGCTGGCCCAGACGCCACGGGTCAGGCGATCACGAGCCGCCGAGGGGGTCAGCAGCAGGGAGGCCACCTGATGACCGAGACGGTCATTGGGCCGGCGATAGCTGCGGCCGATGGGCATCACCACCCACTTCACCAGGCGACCCAGGAGCGGTGAGGGGAAGTTGCGGAAGATCTCTTCCAGGCGATCCTCGATGGTGTAGAGGGAGTCCTGGCAGGCCCAGTGGACCAGTGGCAGATCCGAGGCCGGGCGGCCCTGATCCTCGAACTGCTTGAGCATGGCGGAGCCCATGTACAGGTGGCTCAGCACGTCACCGAAACGGGCGGACAGCTTTTCCTTGCGCTTGAGTTCACCCCCCAGCAGAAGCAGGGTCACGTCGGCCGAGAAGGCAAAAGCGGCGCTCATGCGCGAGAAGTGGCGGTAATAACGGCTGACTTCGCCGGCTTCCGGACTACGGATGAACAGGCCGCGAGAGAGCCCGGTAACGAAGGCCCGCACCGCATTGCTGATGGTGAAACCGATGTGGGCGAACAGAGCGCGGTCGAACTTGCGCACGGCCTCGCCTTCATCTTCCATGCCCACGCATTCCATTTCCTTGAGCAGGTAGGGATGACAGCGAATGGCGCCCTGACCGAAGATCATCAGGCTGCGAGTCAGAATGTTGGCGCCTTCCACGGTGATGCTGATGGGCACGGACTGATAGGTGCGGGCCAGGTAGTTGCTCGGCCCCATGATCACGCCCTTGCCGGCATGCACGTCCATGGCGTCGTCCACTACCTGGCGCATGCCTTCGGTGCAGTGGTACTTGAGGATGGCCGACAGTACCGAGGGTTTCTCGCCCAGGTCCAGGGCGCCGGCGGTCATCCGGCGCATGGCTTCCATGCGGTAGGTGTAACCGGCAATCCGGGTCATGGCTTCTTCCACCCCTTCGAACTTGCCGATGGGGGTGCGGAACTGCTTGCGAACCCGGGCATAGGCCCCGGTGGTGCGGCTGGACATCTTGCCCGCACCGGTGCCGAGTGCCGGCAGGGAAATGGCGCGGCCCACGGACAGGCAGTTCATCAGCATGCGCCAGCCCTGGCCAATGTACTCCTCGCCGCCGATGAGGTACTCCATCGGTATGAATACGTCCTTGCCGCGGGTGGGGCCGTTCTGGAAAGAGGCATTGAGCGGGAAATGGCGCTGGCCGATTTCCACCCCGGGGGTGTCGGTGGGGATCAGGGCCAGGCTGATGCCCAGGCTCTTCCTGTCGCCCAGCAGGCCGTCCGGGTCATAGGCCTTGAAGGCTACGCCCAGCAGCGTGGCCACGGGTGCCAGCGTGATGTAGCGCTTGTCCCAGCTGATGCGGAAGCCGAGCACTTCCTTGCCGTTGTGTTCGCCCTTGCAGACGATGCCGGTATCGGGAATGGCGCCGGCATCGGAGCCGGCATGGGGGCCGGTCAGGGCAAAACAGGGGATTTCTTCGCCCTTGGCCAGGCGCGGCAGGTAATGATCCTTCTGCTTGTCCGTTCCATAGTGCAGCAGCAGCTCACCGGGTCCCAGGGAGTTGGGCACCATGACCGTCACACCCACCGAGGGGCTGCGGCTGGCCACTTTCATCACCACTGAGGAGTGGGCCAGTGCCGAGAAGCCCAGGCCACCGTACTCCTTGGGAATGATCATGCCGAAGAAGCGGTTGTCCCGGATGAACTTCCAGACCGGCGCCGGCAGGTCATTCAGCTCATGGGTGATCTGCCAGTCGTCGATCATCTTGCACAGCTCTTCGGTGGGGCCGTCCACGAAGGCCTGCTCCTCGTCCGTCAGCTGGGGCGAGGGGTAGCTCAGGAGCTTGTTCCAGTCTGGCCGCCCGGTGAAAATATCGGCGTCCCACCAGGTGTTACCGGCATCCAGCGCCACCCGTTCGGTTTCCGAAATGGGCGGCATCACGGAGCGGAACCACTTCAGCAGGCGCGCACTGAGCAGTGCGCGGCGCAGGGGCAGTACGTTCAGTGGAATGGCAATGGCCAGGAACACGATGCCGGCAATCAGGGGGAATGCCCCGCTGATCAACCAGTTGGCGCCAATGAGGGCGGCGAAGGCGGCAGTCCAGACGGTCAGCCTGGAACGGGAATAGGCCAGGGCCAGAGCCAGTGCTACGGTGACGAGAAACCAGACGAGGCCGGACATGGAGTCCTCCTGAATCGATGATGTCGTAAGGAAAGCTTTCTGTGCCCGCGAGGGCGAATTCAAACGCTTGTTTTATCGGGCGCTCAGCATACCATAACGGGCGTCGGTGACCACGTGACCCAGGTCAAGTCGAGGGTTCGGTCACGCGCATGGAAAGATCCACCGCCCGAACGTGCTTGGTCAGAGCCCCGATGGAGATGTAATCCACGCCCGTCTCCGCCACCGCCCGCAGGCCTTCCCGGTCCAGGCCACCGGAGGCTTCAAGACGGGCATTGCCGGCGGCAAGGTCTACCGCCTGGCGCAGCATGGGCAGGTCGAAATTGTCCAGCATCACGATATCCGCTTGGGCTGCCAGTGCTTCGCGAAGTTCCTCCAGGCTTTCCACTTCCACTTCCACCGCAATTCCCGGATGGCTGCCACGGGCCGCGTTGACGGCCGCCTTGATGCCACCGCAGGCCGCGATGTGATTCTCCTTGATGAGAATGCCGTCGAACAGACCGCTGCGGTGGTTCTCGCCACCACCACATCGAACCGCGTATTTCTGCGCGGTGCGCAGGCCGGGGATGGTCTTGCGGGTGTCGAGAATGGTGGCCCGGGTTCCGGCGACGATCGCCACATGGGCCCGTGTTTCCGTGGCCGTGGCCGATAGGGTCTGGAGGAAATTGAGTGCCGTGCGTTCGGCGGTAAGCAGGCCACGGGCCGGTCCTTCCAGCTCGCACAGCACCTGCTCTGGCTCCACCGCATCGCCGTCCCGTACCCGCCAGTGGATCCGGATGGCAGGATCCACACTCAGGAAGACGGCTTCCGCCCAGGGGGCTCCGCAGAATACGGCCTGATCCCGGGTGATGATCCGGGCCGTCGTGGTGGCGCTGGCCGGAATGAGTGCGGCGGTGATATCGCCTTCACCCAGGTCTTCCTCAATGGCTGCGCTGACCTGGCGAGGCAGATCGTCCGGTACTGGAATCACGATTGGCTCCTGAGCGAAATGGCCGGAGCGCGGATTATACAGGGGATGTGTCGTCTATTGCGGAGTGCGGAGGACGAGTACGCCGTCGCGTTGTTCCAGCTCCAGGGGGCCGAGAAAGTTCATGCCCAGCAGGACCTTGTCCATGTCCATGGCGGGGTTGATGCTGGCGCGGATATCGTCCTGCCGGATACCGCCAAGATTGACGTTCAGTCGGGTTGCGTAACTGTTTACCCGGCCACCCGCTGTCAGGGTCGGGATGATATGCCCTCTTTCCAGGCCAATGCGGTCGGCCAGATGGCCGGGTACCGATATGGTCGTTGCTCCCGTGTCGAGCAGGAAGGTGACCGGATACCCGTTGATTTCCCCCTCGGCCAGATAGTGACCCTGGCGGTTCCGTTGCAGACGGAGTTCCAGTTGCTGGTCGTTGACGGCGGTGGCACCGACCTGCCGGTTGGGATGTTCGCGATCGTCGAGTACCCCTTCGAAGGCCAGGGTCAGCACTCCCAGCAGGGTGAGAAAGGCGAGCAGGGCCATGACCATGGCCATGCGGTTTTCGTTGGCGGCACTCATGGGCGGATTATGGCCCCAAATGGAGCCGGCTCGTCAAAAAAAACCGCGTGGCCGAGGCCGGCCACGCGGTTTTTTGGGTCAATTGTTCGTGTGCGGCTCAGAACACGAGTCCGTGGCGCGCGGCCACCATGAACATCAGCATGGGGATGGACAACACCACATTGGTGCGGGAGGCCATGGTGGCAATCTTCTTCGCTTTGGCCTTGGCCTCATCGGAGGCTTCCACCAGGCCCAGCACCTTCTTCTGGTTGGGCCAGATCAGCACCCAGACATTGATCAGCATGATGGTACCGAGCCACACGCCGATCCCCATGGGAAGACCGTAGGAGGCATCGAAGCCACCCGCGAAGCCCAGGGAAAAGGCATTGGCAAACTGCTGGATCATGGACAGATAGATCGCGCCGGAGACCCAGGTCACCACGGCCGCCCAGCGGAACCAGAGCAGGGCGCGGGGTGCCACGTACTGGTTGATGGCCGCCGGGCCGGGCCCTCCCGAGTCCGCACCGGCCGCTGCCACGGCCGGCATCTGCACAAAGTTGAAGTAGTAGAGCAGGCCAATCCAGGTGATGCCGGCGATGATGTGAGTCCAGCGCCAGAATTCCAGCATCTGGAAGTTGAGCCAGCTGGCACCGGCGGCCAGATTCACGGCCACGGCCAGTATGAAGGCCAGCAGGATGCCGAGGATCCAGACACCCTTGATGGAGTTGAGTGGGTTCATTGATTCACCTCTTGGTCAGTGCTTGACAGGGCATGCGATAATATCCGTGTCCGCTCCGGCTCCGGAGTGGACGGTTTCCTAAAACCCTAGGACAGATCAGCCAGATTACAAGCTGGTTGCTTCTGAATTATCCGCAAACATCCTATCTTCGCGCCGAGGTGACTCGGTGGCGGGAACCAGTCAACGCACGTTGAAGGAGTCTGATAGTGAGCCACGAGTTGATGCAGCTGCCCTACGCCATGGACGCCCTGGAACCGCATATTTCACGGGAGACGCTGGAATATCACTACGGCAAGCATCACCAGACCTATGTGAATACGCTCAACGACCTGATCAAGGACACGCCGGATGCCGATCTTGATCTGGAGAGCCTGATCCGAAAAGCCTCGGGCAAGCTGTTCAACCAGGCCGCCCAGGTCTGGAATCACAATTTCTACTGGCAGTCGCTGAGCCCCAATGGCGGGGGCGACCCGGAGGGTGAGCTCAAGGTGGCCATCGAAAGGGAATGGGGTTCCGTGGACGCCTTCCGCAAGGCATTCACCGACAGTACGGTGGCCAATTTTGCCTCCGGCTGGGGCTGGCTGGTGAAGAAGGCCGACGGTGGTCTCGCCATTGTGCAGACCGATGACGCCGAAACCCCGCTCACGGATCCGAGTGTGACTCCGCTGCTGACCTGCGATATCTGGGAGCATGCCTACTACATCGATTACCGCAATGCGCGGCCGAAATACATGGAGGCGTTCTGGAAGCTGGTCAATTGGGAATTTGCAGCCAGGAATTTTGCGGGCTGATACCTTCCGTCATCTGTCTGCTCCGCCCCCTGACATTGCGGCAGGGGGCGGGTTATCATCCAATCCATGTCACAGCGCCCAAGTGAGTCCATGTCCCAGTCCAGCTCCCGCCGCTATCTCAAGGATCCGGTCAGCTACGATCCTTCCGACACGCCGCGCCCCATGCCGGCCAGTCCCGAGCCGCCGCCCAGTCCCTGTGTGGGTGTCTGCACCATGGACGATGATGGCCATTGCATGGGCTGCCTGCGCAGCCTCACCGAAATCGCCCAGTGGACGGAGCTGAGCCCGGAAGAACAATGGGACATCGTCCGTCAGTTGCCGGAACGTGATCCGGCCATGGGCGCCTGAAGCCCGCCGGGAGGTCAGCCAGAGCATGGATCCGGTCAGCCTCTCCATCTTCGTCAATCGCATCAACGCTGTCTGCGAACAGATGGGTGCCGTTCTGCGGCGGGCTGCCTTCTCGCCGAACATTCGTGATCGCCTGGATTTCTCCTGCGCTCTGTTCGATGCGGATGGGGCCCTCTGCGCACAGGCCGCCCACATTCCCGTTCACCTTGGCAGCATGGCCTTCGCCATGGGGGGTGTGGTTCGCCATCGTGACTGGCAGGACGGTGACATCCTGGTACTCAATGACCCCTACCTGGGCGGTACCCACCTGCCTGACGTGACCGTCATCATGCCGGTTTTCCTGGGTCAGGCCCTGGCCGGCTTCGTGGCCAATCGTGCCCATCATTCCGACATCGGCGCCGACACGGCGGGGTCCCTGCCCCTGTCCCGCACCCTGGAGGAGGAGGGGGTGATCATCCCGCCCACGCTGTTGGGCAAACGCGGGGAGATTGACAGCGATTGTCTTGCCGGACTGACGCGGCGCATGAACCGCCCCGAGCAGGTGGCCGCTGATTTCTCGGCCCAGGTTGCCGCCGCGCGCTCAGGCCGGGATCAACTGGCTCCACTCCTGCAAGGCATGGGTCTGTCCGCCTGGAAGCAGCACTTGCAAGCCGTCAATGACTACGCTGAACGGCTGGCAGGCCAGGCCCTCGCCCGAATCCCCCATGGCCGTTACCACTTTTCGGACTGCATGGACGATGACGGTTTTGGTCACTGGGATCTGCCCATCAGGCTGGCGATGGTGGTGGGGCCGGATGGGGTCTCACTGGATTTTTCCGGCAGCTGCGAGCAGGTGGCCGGCAACATCAACTGCCCCCTCTCGGTCACGGCGGCGGCCGTATTGTACGTCTTCCGCTGTCTCATGCCGGAAGAAACGCCGGGTACCGCCGGCGCCTTTCGGCGTATCGTGATCCATGCCCCCGAGGGCAGCCTGCTCAATGCCCGGGCTCCGGCTGCCGTTGCCGCCGGTAATGTCGAGACCAGTCAGCGCATTGTGGATGTGGTGATCGGTGCCCTGGCCGAGGCCATGCCGGATCGCATGCCCGCGGCCAGCCAGGGCAGCATGAACAACCTGGCCATGGGATCCCGGCATGGTGCAGGCTGGGACTATTACGAGACCCTGGGGGGCGGCACCGGTGGCCATGCCCGGGGCAGGGGGCTGGATGGTGTTCACAGTCATATGACCAACACCCTCAATACCCCCGTCGAGGTGATCGAGATGGCCTGGCCGCTCCAGGTGCTTCACTATGGTTTTCGGCCCGCTTCCGGCGGCAGTGGGCAGAATCCGGGCGGTGACGGTATCGTTCGCTGTTATCGTTTCCTGGAGACGGCCGAAATCAGCTTGTTGACCGAACGTCGGCGTCACGGGCCCTGGGGATTATCCGGTGGCGGCGAGGGAATGGCTGGCCGCAATCGCCTCAACGGGCGGGATCTCGGGGGGAAATGCCATCTCCGGGTTCGCGCGGGCGACTGTCTGACCGTGGAGACCCCGGGGGGTGGCGCCTGGGGCCGGGCCGGGCGGGCGTGATACAATAAATGCCGTCAACGCGCCAAATTCCGAATCGCAACGTGAGTGGCAATGACAAGATCGACTTCCCTCAAGCACCTGCTTATTCTCGTTCTGCTTCTGCCCATGGCCTGCGCCCGCTTTGGTGGTGGCGAAATTGATCCCGACGACGACCGCTCCATCGCCCGGGGCGTCCATGCAGAACTTCGGCATGCCCCGGTTCGGGGTGCGTCCGGTCTGGATGTCGAGGTAGAAGACGGCGTGGTCACCCTGACTGGTGGGGTTCAGGAGCCTTCGGGCATTGGTGACATCGTCATGCGAGTGGAGAGCCTGCCGGGCGTTCGCCGCGTGGTGTCGAACATCGAATTTGACGGTCGCGATCGGGATCGTGAGGAGCAGGCCGCTCCACCACCCGAGATGGAGCGCCAGAATCACGACTAGCCCGACCGTGAATGGACGGAGGGTCATTTTTTCCTCAATCAATCCGAGAAGTGTGAATCATGGATATCGAACAGAAAATCAAAGAGCAGTTGGGTGATAACGCGATCCTTCTTTACATGAAGGGAACGCCGGATTTTCCCCAGTGTGGCTTTTCGGCGCAGACCGCCCAGGTGATGAAGCAAATCGGCGTGCCGTTCGCCTATTTCAACATCCTGGAAGACCAGGAACTGCGTGAGCGTCTCAAGGAATATTCCAACTGGCCCACCTATCCTCAGCTGTACGTGAAGGGTGAGCTGATCGGTGGCTGTGACATCATCATGGAAATGTTCCAGTCGGGCGAGCTGGAAAAGGAGCTCAAGGCAGCCAGCGAGGGGTGATTGCCTTGCCCCACCCCGAGTGGTCATGCGCCGGCTGCAGGGCGCCCGGGGTGGGCTCTTTCGACGGCACTAGTTGCCAATGGCTTCTTCGTACTGATCGCGAAATCGATTGACGATTTGGCAGAACAGTTCCGCCGTTTGTTCGGCATCGTAGGCCGCCGAATGGGCGGCGCTCTCATCCCAGCTCAGACCGGCGGCATGGGCGGCTCTGCGCAGAACCGTCTGCCCAAAGGCTACGCCACCCAGGGTGGCGGTGTCGAAACTTGAGAAGGGATGGAAAGGGTTGCGCTTGATGCCGGCCCGTTCCACGGCGGCATTCATGAACTGCAGGTCGAACCAGCTGTTGTGCCCCACCAGGATGGCCCGGGTGCAGCCGGTTTCCTTGACCTGGCCGCGAACCTGCTTGAAAAGTCGGCCGAGGGCGTCCCGTTCATCCATGGCCGGGCGAAGGGGATGATCCGGGTCGATGCCGGTGACTTCCAGTGCCGCCGGCTCGATGTTCGCGCCTGGAAACGGCCGCACGTGGTAGCGGTAGGTCTCGCCCCGATAGAGCTC
Organism: Natronospira bacteriovora; assembly: GCF_030848495.1. NCBI lineage: Bacteria > Pseudomonadati > Pseudomonadota > Gammaproteobacteria > Natronospirales > Natronospiraceae > Natronospira > Natronospira bacteriovora. Next base: position 26,100 of record NZ_JAVDDT010000003.1, on the reverse strand, counting down.
CCCTTCGTCGTTCATGTGCAGCAGCACGCCGGCGATTTCCAGCAGGGCATCGGTGGCGGGGTTGAAGCCGCCGGTCTCCACATCCACCACCACCGGGAGAAAGCTGCGAAAGCGGTCGGCAATGCGTGGGCCGTTGTTTTCCAGTCGTTGTTCCTCGCTCATCAGGGCTCCAGTCGGCTTGAGGTCCAGGCCACACTTTCGCCAGCACGGAAAGGAATGACGATTTCCTTTCCACCCATGGGCAGCTGATCCGGAACACTCTTGTCCTTGCGCTCCAGACGAACCGAGCCCTTGTTCCGGGGCAGACCGTAGAAATCCGCGCCGTTGAAACTGGCGAAGGCTTCCAGATTCTCGAGTTTCCCGGCCCGGTCGAAGACTTCCGCGTAAAGTTCCAGGGCGGTATGTGCCGAGTAGATGCCGGCGCAGCCACAGGCTGATTCCTTGGCGCCCTTCGGATGTGGCGCACTGTCCGTCCCAAGGAAGAATTTGGGAGAGCCACCGGTGGCGGCACTGACCAGGGCGCGACGGTCTTCCTCCCGTTTCAGTACCGGCAGGCAGAAATGATGAGGACGCAGCCCGCCCCGAAAGAGTGCGTTGCGGTTTTCCAGGAGATGCTGGGGAGTGATGGTGGCCCCGACCCGCAACGGCGCGGATTCAACGAACTCCACCGCTTCCCGCGTGGTGATGTGCTCGAAGACCACCCTCAGGGGCGCGAAGTCTTCCACCACCCGGCTGAGCACTTCATCGATGAACCGCTTCTCGCGATCAAAAAAATCCACTTCATGTCGTGTGACTTCCCCATGCACCAGCAGGGGAATGTCGTAATCGGCCATGGCATCCAGGGCCGGGCGCACATGCCGGATATCGGTGACACCGGAATCCGAATTGGTGGTGGCACCGGCCGGATACAGCTTGAAGGCATGAATATCGGGATGATCGGCCGCCGCCCTGACAGTTTCCTCGCTGGTGTTGTCCGTGAGGTAGAGCGTCAACAGCGGGCGAAAGCCGCTGTCTGACGGTGTCGCGGCGAGAATGCGGTCCCTGTAGGCCTCGGCCTGTTCCACCGTGGTGATGGGTGGCTGCAGGTTGGGCATGATGATGGCACGGCCAAAGATGCGAGCGGTTTCCGGTACCACGGCCTTCATGGCCTCACCATCACGCACATGCAGATGCCAGTCGTCCGGCCGGGTAATCTCGAGTTGATCCATGAGCGTTACGGATTCCTGCTGATCATCGGGACGGCCATTGTAACAGCCGCGCCAATGCATCGCTGAAGCGCCGCTGACGGTCGTCTGACGGTCGTCCTGTCGTGGCAATCGCAAGTGGACGGTCACCCGGTCGTCTGATCAGAGAGCTCCTGGTTGTCTTGCAGGAAATGCATCCATTCCACGCCGAAGCGTACTCCGAAGCCGGTAATGTCCGTGCCGATGTGTCCCAGCCCGCCCTTGCGGTGGCCGGCAGAGAGATCCACATGAACCCAGGGGATATCCGTGCCCACGAAGCGGCCGAGAAAGCGGGCGGCATAGAGATGATCCGCTTCTGCGGGGGGGCGGCACTGGAGAACATCTGCGACACCGGATTCGAGATCCTCGTCGTAGTCTTCGGCATAGGGCAGGGGCCAGACACGCTCGCCCGTACGTTGGCCACAGTCAAGCAGGGGCTGAATCCAGTCCGGGCGGTTGCTGATGGCACCACTGATGCGATGGCCCAGCGCGGTCACGCAACTGCCGGTAAGCGTCGCGTAATCGAGAATGGCGCGTGGCCGTTCCCGACGGGCCAGAGCCAGGGTGTCGGCCAGTACCATGCGACCCTCGGCATCGGTATTGACGATTTCGATGGTGGTGCCGTCCACGGCCGTGACCACATCATTGGGTTTGGCTGCCCGGGAACCGATGTGATTCTCCGCCAGGGCCAGCCAGCAGTCCACCGGCTGGGTGAAGCCAAGGCGGCTGAGGGCAAGCAGACTGCCCAGAGCCACCGCGCTTCCTTGCATGTCGCCATGCATGCCGTACATGCCGTCCGCACTCTTGAGATTGGTGCCGCCGGTATCGAAGCAGATGCCCTTGCCCACCAGTGTAAAGGGTTGGCCGCTCGCCCCGCTGGGACGATATTGGAGGTGCAGAATGCCCGCATCCTCGGTCGGGCTCGCTTCCACGACCGACAGGAAGGCTCCGGCCCCCAGACGCCGCAGTTCCTTCACGCCGAGAAAACGGCTTGTCCAGCCTTCCCGTTCTGCCAGTGTCTCGGCCAGTTCCCGGTAACGGCCGGGGGTCAGGTGATTGGGCGGCAGGTGGGTCAGCCAGCGGGCCAGATTGTTGCCTTCCGCCGTGGCTTCGGCCCGATGAATATCGGGGGCACCCAGGTTGCCGAACAGTGTCAGCGCTTCCGCGGCGGCTGGGTCCTTTGGTGGTTTACCCAGCTTCGGCAGGGGAAACCGGGCGGCCAGCAGCGCGGCGACGGCGGCTTCCGCCAGGCGCTCGGCCGGACGCGCGTGCATGCCGCAATTGATCAGGGCGATGGCCTGCGGGTGATCATCCATCAGGCCGGCCATGGCTTTTCGCATCAGATTGAGCGCCCCGAAGGTGTCGATCCGGTCACTCACCCGAAGCAGTGCCAGGCGGGCCTCGCCGGCCGAAAGGAAAAAGGGGCCGCTGCCCTCCGGTGATTGTGCCAGGCGAGCCTGCGCACGCTTCGCAATGGACGTCGGCAGGTGGTGGCCCGCGCCGTTCGCCGTTTGAAATCCGCCCGCCTCGCCGTCAGCGTCCATGATCAGGATCATGGCATCAAATTCCCGGATTCTGTTCTCATCCGGCAGGCTTGTGTCCTGTTTTATCTGGATTTTCGGACATTCGGGCAATACCGTCGACATGGCTGAATCCTTGACCTTGAGAGGGTAAAAAACGATCATAGCGCCTGTTTGAAGCAGGCGGCGAGGCTGGCCTTCGGGACGGGCCTGCCGTCTTGCCATGCCCGAATCAGCCTTCCCCGCGCATTCCGCGGCCCCGCGGCCCCGGTAATGCTGCCACCCGGCATCCTACGCCAGGGCGCCGGAGATTGAAGCAAATTCCTTCGTACAAGGACCTATTTCATGGCGGACAACGAACGATTCAAAGATGTGGACCCGGAAGAGACCCGGGAGTGGATTGAGTCACTGGAATCCGCTCTCGCCATCCATGGTCCCGAGCGCGCGCACTATCTGCTCGAGCAGCTCATTGACCATGCCCGTCGTTCCGGGGCCTATTTGCCCTACCGGCCCAATACGGCCTATCTGAACACCATTCCCACCGCGCGTGAACCGGGCTACCCCGGCGATCGGGAGATGGAAAAGCGCATCGAGGCCATGATCCGCTGGAATGCCATGGCCATGGTGGTGCACGCCAACCGCAAGGGTACCGAGCTGGGCGGTCATATCGCCAGTTATGCTTCTTCGGCCATTCTCTATGAGGTGGGTTTCAACCACTTCTGGCGGGCGCCCAGTGAGGATCATCCGGGTGACAAGGTCTATATCCAGGGCCATTCCTCCCCGGGGATCTATGCCCGCAGCTACCTGGAAGGCCGCCTCAGCGAGGAGCAGCTGCTGCATTTCCGCGAGGATGTGGGCGGCAAGGGCATCACTTCCTATCCCCACCCCTGGTTGATGCCCGATTACTGGCAGTTCCCCACCGTATCCATGGGGCTTGGCCCCATCATGGGTATCTATCACGCCCGCTACATGCGTTATCTGGAGCACCGTGGCCTGATCGATGCCAAGGACGCCAAGGTCTGGTGTTTCCTGGGTGACGGGGAAATGGATGAGCCGGAATCCCTGGGCGCCATCAGCCTGGCCGCCCGCGAGGGCCTGGACAATCTCATCTTCGTGGTCAACTGCAATCTGCAGCGCCTGGATGGTCCGGTGCGCGGCAACGGCAAGATCATCCAGGAGCTGGAGGCCGACTTCCTCGGCTCCGGCTGGAATGTAATCAAGGTGATCTGGGGCAATCGCTGGGATCCCCTGCTGGAGAAGGACACCCAGGGTCTGCTGCGCCGGCGCATGGAAGAAGCCGTGGACGGCGAATACCAGAACTTCAAGGCCAAGGGCGGCGCCTACACCCGCGAGTATTTCTTCGGCAAGTATCCCGAGCTGAAGGAAATGGTCGCCAATATGTCCGATGAGGAAATCTGGCGCCTGAATCGAGGGGGGCATGATGCCCGCAAGGTCTACGCCGCCTATCACGCCGCCACCCGTCACAAGGGCCAGCCGACGGTCATTCTGGCCAAGACGGTCAAGGGCTTTGGCATGGGCAAGGCGGCCGAGGCGAAGAACATCGCTCACCAGCAGAAAAAGCTCGGTGAAGAAGACCTCAAGTATTACCGTGACCGTCTGAACCTGCCGATCTCGGACGAAAAGATCAATGACGTGCCGATCTATCGGCCCAAGGAAGACAGTCCCGAGATCAAGTACATGAAGGGGCGGCGCAAGAAGCTGGGCGGTTACCTGCCGGCCCGCGAGGATCGCTCGCCGAAACTTGAAATCCCGGCCATCGATATCTTCAAGCAGTATCTCAATGGCACGGATCGCGAGATTTCCACCACCATGGCCTTCGTGCGCATGCTCACTTCACTCACGAAGGACAAGAAGATCGGCAAGTACATCGTGCCCATCATTCCCGATGAGGCGCGGACCTTCGGCATGGACGGCCTGTTCCGTCAGCTGGGCATCTATAGCTCCGTGGGGCAGCTTTATGAACCCCAGGATGCCGACCAGCTGATGTTCTACAAGGAAGACAAGAAGGGGCAGATCCTCCAGGAAGGCATTACCGAGGCCGGTGCCATGTCCTCCTGGGTGGCCGCAGCCACTGCACCAGCCAACTGGGGTGTGCCCACCATTCCCTTCTACAGCTACTACTCCATGTTCGGTTTCCAGCGCATTGGCGACTTTGCCTGGGCGGCCGGGGACATGCAGGCCCGTGGCTTCCTCATGGGGGGAACCGCCGGTCGTACCACGCTGAATGGGGAGGGCCTTCAGCACCAGGACGGTCACAGTCACATCCTGAGTTCGACCATCCCCAATTGCGTGTCCTACGATCCCACCTTCGCCTATGAAATGGCGGTGGTGGTGCATGACGGCCTCAAGCGCATGTACGAAGACAAGGAAAACGTCTTCTACTACATCACCATGATGAACGAGAACTATGCCCATCCGGCCATGCCGGAGGGAGCGGAGGAAGGCATCCGCAAGGGCCTCTACCTTTTCCGTCAGGGTGACAAGCGCAAGAAGAAACGGGTTCAGTTGCTGGGTTCGGGCACCATCTTCCGGGAAGTCATTGCTGCCGCCGAATTGCTGGAAGAGGATTTCGGTGTTGCCGCGGATATCTGGAGCGCCCCCAGCTTTACCGAATTGCGTCGTGACGGCATGGACGTGGATCGCTGGAATCGTCTGCACCCGGATGCGAAGAAGCCACGCCGTTCCTGGGTGGAAAAGCAGATGGAAGGCTTCGACGGCCCGGCCGTGGCGGCAACGGATTACATCCGCGCCTTCCCGGACCAGATTCGTCCCTGGATGAATCGTCGTTACCTGACTCTGGGTACCGATGGCTATGGTCGCAGCGACAGTCGCGAGAATCTGCGTCGCTTCTTCGAAGTCAACCGTTACCACGTTGCCATCGCGGCCCTGAAGGCCCTGGCCGATGAAGGTCAGCTTGATGGCAAGAAAGTGGCCGAGGCGATCAAGAAATATGGCATCGACCCGGATGCGCCCAACCCCGTCACGGTGTGACGGGAGGCTGCAAGGGACAGGCTGGGCCGGCTCGAAACCGGTATAAATGAAATTTGGATACAACCTGGAAAAAGGCAACCCCATGGCGGACAAGATCCAAGTCAAGGTCCCGGACATCGGTGATTTCGATGCGGTCGAGGTCATCGATGTGCTGGTGTCGGAGGGTGACAGTGTCGAGGCCGAAGACGGCCTGATTACGCTGGAAACCGACAAGGCGGCGATGGATGTGCCGGCGCCGGAGGCGGGCAAGGTGGTCAGTCTGAAGGTATCCGCCGGCGACAAGGTTGCTGAAGGAACGGTCATTGCTGAACTGGAGGTTGCCGGAGACGGGGGTTCGGATGAAGGCGCCTCTGCTGACGATCGTGATTCGGGCGACGCCGGAGAAAGCGAAGCGTCCGCGACGGATGCGCCGAGTGAAGAGGCATCCGGCGACCGGGAAAAGGCCGCCCCGGCGGGTGAAAGAAAGGAAGTCGAGATTACCGTTCCCGATATCGGTGACTTCGACGAGGTCGAGCTGATCGACGTGCTGGTGTCGGAAGGTGATGAGGTCGAGGAAGAGCAGGGTATCGTCACCCTGGAAACCGACAAGGCCGCCATGGATGTACCCGCGCCCCACGCCGGAACCATCAAGTCCGTGAAGGTCAAGGCCGGTGACAAGGTTTCCGAAGGCAGTGTGGTTGCGGTGATGGAAGCCCTGGTGGGCGGTGGCGAGAGTGAAGCCGCCGCCGATAGCGCGTCATCTGAGTCTGTCGCCCCGGCGACGACCGGGAAGGGTGAGGTGGTAGCGACCGAAACCAGGGACACGGCCGGCACTGACAAGCGCGCCGACCGGGGCTCCCTGCAGGCCATAGACGAGTCCGGTTTCGCCAAGGCCCATGCCACGCCATCGGTGCGCCGATTCGCCCGGGAGCTGGGCGCCGATCTGGTCAAGATTCACGGTTCCGGCTACAAGGGCCGCATCACCCATGAGGACGTCAAGAAATGGGTGAAGTCCCAGCTGCGGGGTGCCGGCGGTGGCGCCGGTCTGCCCCAGGTGCCGGAGATCGATCACTCCAAATTCGGTGATGTGGAACGGGTGCCGCTGGGCCGCATCAAGAAGATATCCGGTCCCCGCCTGCAGGCCAGCTGGGTCAATGCGCCTCATGTCACCCAGCACGACGATGCCGACATCACGAAAATGGATGCCGTGCGCAAGGCGCTCAAGTCCGACGCCGAATCCATGGGCATCAAGATGACACCGCTGGCCTTCATCATGAAGGCCTGTGTGCACGCCCTGAGGGAATTCCCCGATTTCAACAGTTCGCTGGACCCGGATGGCGAACACCTGATCATGAAAAAGTACTTCCATCTGGGCTTCGCCGCGGACACCCCCAATGGTCTGGTGGTGCCCGTGATTCGGGACGTGGACGAGAAGAATGTCTTCGATGTGGCCCGGGAACTGGGTGAGCTGGCGGAAAAGGCCCGCAACGGCAAGCTGCAGCAGAAGCACATGCAGGGCGCCTGCTTCACTGTCTCCAGTCTTGGCGGTATCGGAGGTACGGCCTTCACGCCGATCGTCAATGCACCGGAGGTGGCCATTCTCGGTGTCTCCAAGGCCGAGATGAAGCCGGTCTGGAACGGCCAGGACTTCGAGCCACGCCTGACGCTGCCCCTGTCCCTGTCCTATGACCATCGGGTCATCGACGGCGCCGCCGCCGCCCGCTTCACCCGTTACCTGGCGGATGTCCTGGCCGATTGCCGGAATCTGGTGATGTAAGAAAGGAAAGCTTCAAGCTACAAGTCCCAAGCTACAAGCAGGCACTGCCAGCTTGTAGCTTGCAGCTTGTCACTTGAAGCTGGACCAACTCGAAGCCCGTTCATCGGAATTTGAACACAAACTGGAAGAAGGCACTCCCATGGCCGACAAGATCCAAGTCAAGGTCCCCGACATTGGCGATTTCGATGAAGTTGAAGTCATCGACGTGCTGGTGTCCGAGGGTGACAGTGTGGAGGCCGAAGAGGGCCTGATCACTCTTGAGACCGACAAGGCCGCCATGGATGTGCCGGCGCCGGAGGCGGGCACGGTGGTGAGTGTCAAGGTGAGTGCCGGTGACAAGGTCTCGGAAGGGACGGTGATTGCCGAGCTGGAGGGGGCGAGTGCATCCTCGGGCGACAGCGACAGCGACAGCGACAGCGACAGCGACAGCGACAACGACAACGACAACGACAACGACAACGACAACGACCAGGGGACGGCGGCGGGAGCTTATGCTGGCAAGGCCGACAAGCATTGCGATCTGCTGGTGCTGGGTTCGGGGCCCGGGGGATACACGGCGGCGTTCCGGGCGGCGGATCTGGGGCTGAAGGTGATTCTGGTGGAGCGCTACGAATCCATTGGTGGTGTCTGCCTGAACGTGGGCTGTATTCCCTCCAAGGCCCTGCTGCATGCGGGCAAGGTCATCGATGAAGCCGCCGCCATGGCCGACCATGGCGTGGATTTCGGGAAACCCAAGATCGATCGCGGCAAACTGCGTGAATGGAAAAACCAGGTCATCGGCAAGCTGACCGGGGGTCTGGCCGGTCTGGCCAGAAAGCGCAAGGTGGAGATCGTGACCGGAAGCGGTCGTTTTGCCGACGATCATCATGTGGTGACCGAGAAGGACGGCAAGGAAACAGTCATTCATTTTGACAAGGCCGTGATTGCAGTAGGCTCGCAGCCGGTGGAACTGCCTTTCATTCCCCATGATGATCCGCGGGTGATGGATTCCACCGATGCCCTGGAGCTGGAAGAACTGCCGAAGAAGATGCTGGTGGTCGGTGGCGGCATCATTGGCCTGGAAATGGCCAACGTCTACGCCGCCCTGGGCGTGGAAATCGATGTGGTCGAGCTTACCGATCAGCTGATGCCGGGGGCGGACAAGGATATCGTCAAACCCTTCCACAAGCATGTGGCGAAACGCTACGGCCGCATCATGACGGGAACGAAGGCCAGCAAGTTCGAGGCGCACAAGCAAGGCATCAAGGTCACCTTCGAGGGCGAGGATGTGCCCGGGCCCACCTATTACGGGCGGATTCTGGTGGCCGTGGGGCGTGCCCCCAACGGCGGGCGAATCGATGCCGACAAGGCTGGCGTGAACGTGGACGAGCGAGGCTTCATTGCCGTGGATCGTCAGATGCGGACCAACGTGGAGCATATCTTCGCCATCGGCGATGTGGTCGGCCAGCCCATGCTGGCCCACAAGGCCACTCATGAAGGCAAGGTGGCGGCCGAGGTGGCCGCCGGGCAGAAGTCCCATTTTGATGCCCGCGTCATCCCCTCGGTGGCCTATACCGATCCCGAGGTGGCCTGGGTGGGTTTGACTGAAAGCGAGGCGAAGAAGGACGGGATTCCTTACGAGGTCGGCAGCTTCCCCTGGGCGGCCAGTGGCCGCGCCCTGTCGCTGGGCCGCGATGAAGGCATCACGAAGTTGCTGTTTGACCCGAAAACGGATCGCCTGCTGGGCGGTGCCGCCGTGGGCCCGAACGCCGGTGAACTGATCGCCGAAATGGCCCTGGCCATCGAGATGGGCGCGGATGCCACTGACATCGGGCTGACGGTGCACCCCCATCCGACACTCAGTGAAACAGTGGCCTTCAGTGCGGAAGCCTTCGAGGGCACCCTGACGGATCTCTACGTTCCCAAACGAAAGAAATAGGATTCCGCCGCCGGCTCATTCCGGTGGCGAGGGTCAACTGGCGAGCAGCTGCCCGGTAATGTCCTGCATGATCCGGGCGTGCTGCCTGTTGGCGGGCAGCGGCCCCGCAATTCGCTGGCCGGGGCCCGCCTGGCTGGTATCCATCAAGGCCAGCCGGCCTGGCCTGGAGCCATCGGCCTGGCGATAGATCACGACAAAGGGCTTCAGACGCGCTTGCGGTCGGCTGCCCACCACCATGCCCCAGGCGCCGTTCTCCAGGGCGACATCGGTTCCGGGCGGGTAGATGCCCAGAATTCGGGTCAGGTGATCGGCCAGTTCCTTTCCCCACCGTCCCGGTGCCATCCGGGTGACCTGTATCAATGCCTCATGGCCATTCAGGGCCGGCGTTCTCGGCCAGTCGGATGTCATTGCGTCATAGGCGTTGGCGATCCCGAGAATCCGGTAGGGCAGGCGAACGTTGTCTGCCTTCAAGCGATCCGGGAAGCCCTCGCCATCCAGCCGCTCCTGATGGTTTCGAATAATGGACAGCACCTCGGGATCCAGACCGCTGTTTCTCAGCATTGCCGCACTGTCCGCGGGATAGGCGCGGATCTTTTCCCAGTCATCGATCTTGAGATTCGGTTTGCTGAAGACCAGTGACGCATCCATGTTGAGCTTGCCGACTTCGTGCAACAGGGCGGCGATGGCCAGGGCAGCCTGGCTTCGGTTGGGGAGACCCAGCTGATGACCCAGCAGCAGGGACAGGCAGCAGCAATTCACGCTGTGCTCCACCAGGCGGTCGTCGTAGTCGTGGATGGCCATGAGCCAGAGCATGGCGTCGGTATGATTCAGCATCTCACGATCCAGGCGGGCAATGATCGGGCTCAGTCCCGACAGATCCACTGGCAGACGTTCCTGAAGCCGCACCATCAGGCTGGAAAGCATCCCCAGCGCCGTATCGCGAGCCTGGCTGGCAGAACGAAAGCGGACGCGGAGGTCATCGAGGAAGGGTATCCGTTCACTCGGCAGGGGTGTGCCGGCGGGAACGGCCACCTGGCTGCGTTGCCGATCCACCCAGACATGACGGCAATACTGGCGCAGAGTGGCGATTTCATCGTCACTTTGAATTTCGAATCCCTGAAACGGAAAGGGAGTGTCCGTCCAGGGTCGATCCAGCTGGCTGACATAATGCCCGCGGACGAGTGCCTCCACCGGCATTTTCATCAGGTGCCTGGTATCCGTCATTTTCTTCCGCCCCCCGCGTCTTTCGGTCAGCCGGTGGGCCAACCCCGGGAAACGCGTCCCGGCTTCCGTGCATGCCTTTGTGTCTGCACACCCTTGTGATGCCTGCCCCCAGTATCGGGGCTTATGTAACATATTTCCGAATCAACAGACAGGCGGCACTCATTGTCGGCGGAACGGTGTCAACCATTGGTCTGCCGATGAGCGGCGTCGGCCCGGTTCGGCGGATTCCGGTAGAATGGCGCCCCTGATCAGCGCCCGCTTTTGCCGGGCAATCGTCCCACAGCCCTGGCAATACCATGAACAGCGAATCGGATCGCACAGCGAATCTCTCCGTCAGCCACCAGAGTCATTGCCGCATGCCGACGCGGCATGGTTGTTTTCGAATGCATGTATTCGAGGAACAGGGCAGTGGTCGCGAGCATGTGGCCCTGGTCATGGGTGAGCCGGAGTGTGCCGACGCCGTGCTGTGCCGGGTTCATTCCGAATGCCTGACCGGCGAGGTGCTGGGCAGCCTGCGTTGTGATTGTGGCAGTCAGCTGGATGATGCCATGCACCGCATAGCCGAGGCCGGTTGCGGCGTGCTGGTCTACTTGCGCCAGGAAGGCCGGGGAATCGGACTGACCGAAAAGATTCGTGCCTATGCCCTGCAGGATGAGGGTCTGGATACGGTTGAAGCCAATGAAAGACTCGGATTCGACGCGGATCTGCGCCAGTACGGTCCGGCCGCGGAGATTCTGCGCTGGCTGGGCGTTTCCAGAATCCGCTTGATGACCAACAATCCGGCCAAGCTGGCGGCCCTGCGGGCGGAAGGGGTGGAAGTGGCCCGGCGGGAAGCCATTATCGCGGATCCGAATGCCCACAATGAGGGGTACCTGAATACCAAGCGGCTACGCATGGGGCACTTGTTCGAGCCGGACAACAGTCAATCCTGAGCCGGTTCAGCGGTATTTCAATGGGGAAAATTCATGCTAGCATCAGCATGAAACGACCGTTTGAATTGCCCGGTGAACGTTCATTCCTCGCGAGGTACCCACAGTGAGTTCGAAGGTCAATCCCGAGTTGGATGCGCGGGAGGAGCTGGCCAATGCCCTGACTCATGGTCTCGGGGCCGTGGCCAGTGCCATCGGTGGCGTCGTGCTCGTGGTATTGGCCGCCATCCATGCAGGTCTGCTGGAGGCACTGACAGCGGCCGTGTTCGCGGTTTCCCTGGTCGTGCTGTACCTGGCGTCAACCCTGTACCATTCGGCGCGTCACCCGCTGGTTCGCTATCGTCTTAAGATTCTGGATCACTGTGCCATCTTTCTGCTGATCGCGGGAACCTATACCCCCTTCACTCTGGTCGGTCTGGGCGGCGCCTGGGGCTGGTCCCTGTTCGGGGTGATCTGGAGTCTGGCAGCGCTGGGGATTGTCCTGAAACTCTTTTTCACCGGCCGCTTCCGGCTGCTGTCGACCGCCACCTACGTGGTCATGGGGTGGCTGGCGATCATTGCCTTCGTGCCCATGACGCAGCAGCTGCACCCCGCGGCGCTCACCTGGCTGATCATCGGTGGTGTCACCTATACGGCCGGGACGATTTTCTACCACAATCATCGCATTCCCTATGCCCATGCCGTCTGGCATCTGTTCGTGCTGGGCGGCAGTGTCTGCCATTTCGCGGCGGTCAGCCTGCAGTTCTTTGCCACCGGGTAGGGATTCACAACTGGTGTGCCAGGCGGATATGGCCTTTGCTCACTCAATCGAGGGTGATCGTCTTTCCAGCAGCAGGGTATCGCGCCAGCTTCCGTTCATTCTTGCGATCTTCTCCCTGAGCCCCACTTCACGGAATCCATGGGCGGCGAACAGCCGCCGGCTGCCGAGGTTCTCGGGAAACACGATCGCCTGCAGGGTCCACATTGCCTGGTGTTCCCCATGGCGAATCAGGTGGTCGAGCACCTGATGACCGAGGCCGTGACCGCGCGCCCGGTCACGAACGTAGAGCTGCACTTCGGCCACTCCCCGGTAGCAGGCTCGTCGGCTGGTGGGGGCCAGCGCACCCCAGGCGAGGATGTCTCCATTGTCCGCTTCGATGACATGAACGGAATCGGCGTGCTTGCCGTCCAGCCAGTCCGGCCAGTCGCGCGGTACACTGGCATCCGTTTCGAAGCTGGCCTGGCCGGTGGCGATGCCCTGCAGGAAAATGTCCCGCATCTGTGGCCAGTCGGCTGCTTGTGCCTTTCGCAGTGGATGACTCATGACGAAAATCACCCTTGGTTCGGGGTGTTCAGGGCGGACAGGGCATCCTCGACGGATCGACACAGGATCAGGGCAGTCAGGTCACCTCCCCGCAGAAAGCCTTCCCCGTCCGCCTGCTTCATCCAGTCCAGAAGGGGGCGATAGTAGTCATTCTCGTCAATCAGCAGCATGGGTTTGCAGTGCAGGCCCAGCTGTCGCCAGGTCAGCACCTCGAACAGTTCATCCAGCGTGCCGAGGCCGCCGGGCAGCGTCAGAAAGGCATCTGAAAGATCAATCATCCGCTGCTTGCGGGTGAGCATGTCGGTCACCACTTCCAGCCGGGTCAGGCCGCCGTGTCCGGCTTCGACATTGACCAGGTTTTCGGGGATGACACCAATCACCTCGCCGCCGGCCTCCAGTGCTGCATCGGCCAACAGGCCCATCATGCCCACGTGGCCGCCGCCATAGACCAGCGTGTGACCGGATTCAGCGAGCGCGCGTCCCAGCCGGCTGGCGAGGGCGCCATAGCCGCTGCCCCGGCCGGTACGGGAGCCGCAGAATACACAGATATTCGCCACTGCATCCTTCCCTGCGAAAATGAACCGTCATTCTAGCAGCCGCTCTCAATACCCGTTCCAGACAGCATCCTTGGCTCCGCGAGTTCCTAGGTCAATGTGTCCCATTCCCGGAAAAAGTCTATCCTGACGTGGTAAAGGCTTTATGATTGGGGTTTGGCGGGCGCGACGGAATTTGTCCCTGTGACCTGCGCATTATTATCCGCGTGCTGATAGAATTAGATCGCGGGTAATCGCTTGTCGGCAGGGCGGTCGGTTGGCCTCGGGCATTCAGCCGGAGTGAGAGTCAGTCGGTGGCGGTCTGTTTGCGAGGCCGGCCTAGCGGGCGATTGGGGCGGCCGGCCTCATCGTAGCGTTCCGGCCAGAGCTGTTCGGGGCGAAGGCCAAGGGCATCGGCAATGGCGCGTTCCATTCTCGGGTACGGTTTTCGCAGTGCCAGAGTGGCGGCGTCTCGTGACACACCCTGGTCCCGTGCAACCTGGGCCAGGGAGGAACCGCGCAGGCGCAGTTGGTACTTGATCCACTCACGCCGTTGCCGACTGTCTTGGGGCATTGATGAAGGGTCGATGAATAGCATGATGTTATTGGCAGCCGCTTGCCGCTAGGTGAGGCAGTATCTTGCCAAGGTTTGCGTGACATTACCAGTAGGCTCCGGTAATTGGATTCAATGCGCTCATTTGGCCGTGAGAGGTCGAATTGATACGGGCGATAGGAGCCTTCAATCAAGGCATCGGTCTACCGGGCAGGCCATGCCATCATGGAAGCGCCAGGGATAGAGCGACATCGGTCGCGCCAGTCTCAAGCGGAGACACAGGAGTATTGCATGCTCAAGGCACGCCTCAGACGCTGTGCAGAACTTGTTGGTAATGGCGCCAGTCTCGCGCGCGCCACCGGAATTCCTCGCCGGACGCTGGAGACCTATCTGTCGGGCATTGCCGAACCCAAGGCATCCCGCCTGAATCGGATTGCCAGAGCGGCGGGTGTCTCTGGACATTGGTTGCTGACCGGTGTAGGGCCGGAGCGGCCGGATGATGAGACCGCCGTGGCGGAATTCGTCGCCATCGAACGCCCTGCGGTGGGCCAGGTCGGCGACGTGGTGACCAGTGGCGGGGATGAAGCGGGTTACAGTCGCATCGCATTTCAGCGTGACTGGCTGCGACGCAATGGCTGGACGGAAGACGCGCTGCGCCTGGTGGAAACCCGGGGCGACGGGATGGCGCCCACCGTACACGATGGATCCCTGCTGCTGGTGGATACGTCCCTGGATGACATCCGTGAAGAGGGTGTCTATGTGCTGGAAGGGCAGGATGCCTTGATGGTGCGCCGCATCCAGTTCGATCTGGAGGGTGGCGTGATCGCAACCAGCGACAATCCGGCCTATCGCGAGCAATACCTGCAAAGGGAACGAGCCGGAGACCTGGCCGTATTCGGCAAGGTGGTGTGGGTGGGCAATCCGCTCTCCTGAACGGATCTGGACAGACCTGCTATGTTTCCGGGGAGGTTTAACCACCCAAGGAGACCTTCCATGCCACTTCCCAGAATCATCGGAATCATTCTGATCGCCGTGGGTATCGCCCTGTTGTTCTTCGGCTGGCAGGCCAGCGAGTCAGTCGGAGAGCAATTGCGGGAAGAACTCACTGGCCGTTACAGTGACCAGACCATGTGGTACCTCATCGGTGGCGGCGCGGCCGTCATTGGGGGACTCTTGCTGGCCATCTTCGGCGTTCGACGCTGACTTCCGCCTCCATCTGCTTGCCCCGGCAGGGTATTCCCCTGCCGGGATGTCTGCCTGTGCCTGTCGGATTGTTCCTGTACGCGCTCGCGGCTGAGACCGCCGGGAGGGCGGTTTTCCGCCTTATGTGAAACCATCGCCGCGATAGGTTGTATAAATATCGTATAAAAAATAAATGCTTATTATTCCGGTTGGTAGGTCAGAATGAAATAGTTACGTATCAGTCTTGTATATTTCTTGTTCATGGGCTAGTTTTGATTCTGCTGGCAAGGCAATCGCCTTGCGCAGGTTCGTGACCAGTGACCCGTAATGGGTGGAGGTGTGAGATGGGCTTGAGCAGAAAGGTTCTTTCCTTGCTGATCCTGGGGCTTTTTGCAATGGCAGCCACTGGCTGTTTCAGCAGCTCCAGCAGCAGTGATCCCGATCGCCCGGGCGGCGGTGATGACAATGGCAACGGTGAGGCAACGGCCGAAGTCCGGGCGTTCCATGCATCGCCGGACGCCGGCAATGTGGATGTCTACGTGAATGGGGATCGGGTGCTGGAAGATGTGTCCTTCCCGGCGGCCAGTCCCTATCTGGAAGTGCCAGCAGCCGAACTGACCGTGCAGATTGTCCCGGCCGGTGGCGACCTGGCTGATGCCGTGATCGAGGAAACCGTCACCCCGAGCGAAGGAGGGCAGTTCAGCTTCATTGTCTGGGGCTCGGTGGAGGCCGGGAATCTGGCCACAGCGGTGCTGGACGACGGTAACGACGGTGTCGCCGACGGTTTCGTGAAGATCCGGCCCGCACACCTTGCCGTGGGGGCACCGGAAGTGGATCTCTATGTGACCGCGATTGATGCGGATCTGTCCGAGGCGCAGCCGGTGGCGGCCGGTCTCGAATTCGGCGATATTGCCGACGCCTATATCGAGGCGCCGGCCGAGGTCAGTCGCCTGCGTGTCACCGTCGCAGGTACCACGGATGTGGTGTATGACTATGTGGCCGACTTTCCCCAGTTCGCGGGCGCTTCCCTGCTGGCGGCCGCCCTCAACACCGATCAGGGCTTTTCGCCCATTCTGATCGGTGCTGCCACGGGGTCCGACAGTCTGCCCTTCATTCCGCTGATTGACCAACAGGCCGAACTGCGAGTGGTGCATGGCAGCCCCGATGCCGGTCCGGTGGATGTGGAAGCGAGCATTGACGGGGGCGATACCTGGGTAACTCTTGTGGAAGGCCTCGAGTACTTCACGCAGACCGGGTATGTCCGTGTTCTGGGTGAGCTGGACTACGATGTCCGCGTGCTGGATGCCGATGGCAATATCGCGGCCGAACTGGAGCTCTCACCGGGAGCCGGCAATGCCTACTCCGTGTTTGCGCTGGGCAGTGTCGGTGCCGGCAACATTACCTTCCTGGCGGAAGGTGATCTGACGGCGCCGGTGGAAGAGGGGCAGTTCGCCCTGCGCGCCGTGCATGGCATCGCCACCGGCCCCACGGTCAACGTGGAAGCCGATGGCGCGGCCGTCATTGAGGATCTGGAAGAACGGACCGCCAGTGGTTTCGGGGAATTCCCCGCAGCCAGTTATGAAGTGGAGGTGGTTACCGCCAGTGGCGGTGACAACGTGATCGGTCCACTGACCGTCGAGTTTGCGTCCACGGCCGTGTACACCGCCGTCGCCCTTCCGGAAGACGCGGAAGGCAACGCCGGCAACACGCTTTGGCTGATCGAGGACCGGATTTCCGCGGACGACTGAGCGCTTGAGTCAGTAACGAGTGTCAGGGCCGGCGCCTTTCGGGGTGCCGGCCTTTCTGCATTCCCTCCCGGCGGTCGATGCGTCGACGCCGCCCATCACCTGCCCATTCCTTTCTGCGCAAGAGTTGCCATAATTGAGATACGATTCACCTTATGTAGCATCAATGGAGCCCGGATATGTGTGCCATGAAAGCCCGTTCCGCTGTCTTGCTCGCCACAGCCACATGCTTGGCAATTCCGGCCGTTTCCCTGGCTGAACCCTACCTTCCTTCGGATCCCAGGGCGCTTTCCATGGGTGGAGCCTCCACGGCGACGGCACATGGACCCAATTCGGTACTTTACAATCCGGCTCTTGCTTCACCCAGGCTTCGTCGTTACAGCACGGGCATCACTCTCGCCACCGTCGGGGGCTCTGTCGCGGATCGCGAGGAGTTCATTGATGCATTCGATGAGTTCGATGACTCCAACATCGTCGATCGCATCGAGGTGGATCTGCGCGCCTTCAACGATACTTTCGGCATGATCCGAACCCGGATCGACAATGACGAGTACAACACCAGTGATGAACTTCAGGCTGATATTGACCTTCTCTCACAGGATTTGAACGTGGTGGACATGACCCGTGAGGAGCTCAAGGAGCTGGTGGGTAACATGTCCGATAAACCGGTCACCTTTGAATTGCGCGGCTCCGGTGCGTTCGGGACCCGGATCGGCAGCTGGGGTACCGGCCTGCATTATCAGTCCCGCGCCTACGGGGGCGGGGCTTTCCTGCTGGATGACGCGGATTTTGATCTCGTGGACTCGGTTTTTGGTGAAGCGGCCGGGATTGTTGGCTGCCTTGAAGATGCGGCCGATGGCAATGGTGTGGACGATCAGCGCCTGCAGGAATGTCGTGATCTCGATTTGCCGGATGAACAGACGGCTGACAACTTCCTCTCGGAGTTCCAGTTTCAGGGCGCGGTGCTGAGTGAGTTCGGTCTGACGCTGGCCAGGGATTTCAATGTCGGCGGGCGCACCCTGGCCGTCGGCTTCACGCCCAAGCAGGTGGAAGTCAGTACCTATGATTACATCGTCCGGGTGCAGGACGAGGACGATGTGGATATTGAAGATCGGGAGCAGACCCACAGCAATGTGAACCTGGATCTCGGCTTCGCCATGCCCATCACCGAGCAGCTGCGGATCGGGGCCAGTATCCGCAACCTTCTGTCGCAAAGCTATGGCACCGTGGAGGGCAATGAGATTCGTCTGGAGCCGCAGGTTCGGGTGGGGGTGAGCTACGACCGGCGTTTCTACACCCTGGCGGCGGATCTGGATCTGACCGAGAACAGACCCATGGGCTTTGGTCCCGAGACCCGCTTTCTGGCGCTCGGCGGTGAACTTCACCCCCTTTCCTGGCTTCACCTCCGGGCCGGTTACCGCTTCAATCTGGCTTCCTCGGACCTGATCGATGATGTGGCCTCAGTCGGTTTCGGACTCTCGCCCGGGCCCTTGCAGTTCGACGTGGGCGTGGCCGGCAATGACAACGAGGTCGCCGGCTATCTGCAGTTTGGCTTTGTCTTCGGAGCCCGGCATTACTGAGGTGGTGCGGGAATCGGAACGACGCGTCGGCATTCTTGTTTTCGATGGCGTCGAGGTGCTGGATTTCGCCGGCCCCTTCGAGGTCTTCTCCGTTGCCCGTCGCGGCTCGGATCATTCACCGGATACCGTTTCTCCCTGCCCTCCGGTTCTGATGGCGCCGCAGGCCGGGAATGTGTGTACCACCGGTGGCATGAACATCAGGGTGGATCATTCCATCGATTCGGTGTGCGGCCTCCATGCCCTGGTGATTCCCGGGGGGTATGGTGTGCGCGCCCTGATGGGAAACCCCCGTCTGCTCGATTGGCTGCGTGCCAGCGCGGTCGAGAGCCTGTTGATGATGTCGGTGTGTACCGGTGCGGGGGTTCTGGCACGCGCCGGCCTGCTTCGTGGCCGGCGGGTGACCACCCATCACCGTTATCTGGACTGGCTGTCCGAGCTTGAGCCGGATTGTGAAGTGGTGGCAGATCAGCGCTTCGTGGACGCAGGGGATCTGATTACCGCCGGCGGGATTTCGGCCGGAATCGACGCGGCCCTGCACCTGCTTGAGCGTTGGGAGGGAACAGCTGTTGCCGAGGAAACGGCGCGTTATATGGAGTACCGGCGCCAGCCCGTCTGATTACCGCTTCCCGTTTTTCCGTGACGCAAAAAAAAACCGCCGCAAATGAATTTGCGGCGGTTTTGATAATCCTTGCAATGCCGGGACGATCAGCGCTCCAGCATATCCAGCTTTCCGGGTTTGCCGTCCCAGTCGTCGGCATCCTCCGGCGGCTCCTTCTTTTCGGTCAGCACCGGCCAGTCCCGGGAAAGCTCTTCATTGAGTTCCAGGAAATGCTCCTGACCGTCCGGCAGATCGTCTTCCGAGAAAATCGCCTCGGCCGGGCATTCCGGCTCGCACAGGGTGCAGTCGATGCACTCCTCGGGGTCGATCACCAGCATATTGGGGCCCTCATGGAAACAGTCCACCGGGCACACCTCCACGCAGTCGGTGTATTTGCACTTGATGCAGTTTTCAGTGACGACGTAGGTCATGAGGTCTGGCTCCCCTGACGAGGGTGAAACGTGTTCAATCGGAAGACGCGTATTGTGCCACAAGTGGCGGGCGGGGGCAGGGGGCTATCGTCCGACCGGCTTGCGCACGTCCTGAATGTGAAACCCGTCCAGACCACGATCCAGGTCATCGAAGTATTGCTCAAGGCAGAAGCGCACGCTGGGAAATGCCAGTGAATCCCAGGGGATCTCCTGACGCGTGAACAGCCCGGTTTCCAGGCTCTCCCGGCCCGGAGCGAAGCGTCCATCCACCAGTTCACCACGATACATCAGGTGCACCTGGTTGACGTGCACCACATGGCTCATGGACAGGGCGCTGCCAACGCGAACCTCGGCGCAGGCCTCTTCGCGGGTTTCCCGCGCCGCCCCTTCCCGGGTGGTCTCATCGTTTTCGAGAAAGCCCGCCGGAACCGTCCAGTAACCGTGCCGGGGCTCGATGGCCCGCCGGCAGAGCAGGATGCGATCTTCCCAGACGGGTACGCAGCCAACCACCAGCAGAGGGTTGCGGTAATGAATGGTGCCGCATTGCTCGCAGACGAAGCGGGGCAGATCATCGCCCTCGGGGATCAGGACACTGACGGGATGGGCGCATTCGGAGCAGAATTTCATCGGAATCCGGTGAACACTGGGAAGAATGGTGCCCGGGGTCGGACTCGAACCGACACGGCCTCGCGGCCGGGGGATTTTGAATCCCCTGCGTCTACCAATTTCGCCACCCGGGCAGGCGGCGGGCAGATTATCATGTCTTGGCCGTCGATGTCTCGATGTCAGCGGTTCTTCCCCGCTCAGCGATCGTGGTCGGGGAGTGGTAGAATCCGCCCGCCATGAAACGTCGCAGCGACTATCATTTCCATCTTCCCGAAGCGCTCATCGCCCAGCAGCCTCTGCCGGAGCGTTCGGCCAGCCGTCTGCTGTGTCTGGACGGGGCCAGCGGCGAGATTCATGACCGCCACTTCCGGGAACTGCCCGAACTGCTCGCCCCCGGTGATCTTCTGGTCTTCAATGACACCCGGGTCATTCCGGCCCGCCTGTACGGCCGCAAGGCCAGTGGTGGCCGGGTTGAGATCCTGGTGGAACGGGTCATTGCCGCCGATCGCTGTCTTGCCCATGTGCGCGCCAGCAAGTCGCCGCGCCCGGGCAGTGAGATTCGGGTTGGTGACGATGCCCGCATTGAAGTGACAGGGCGGCAGGACGCCCTGTTCGAGCTCCGTCTTCTGGAAGGCAGCCTCTCGGCACTGCTGGAACGGGAAGGCCACATGCCGCTGCCGCCCTATATCCAGCGCGAGGATTGCAGCGAGGATCAGGAGCGCTACCAGACGGTGTATGCGGCGGCACCCGGCGCCGTGGCAGCCCCCACGGCGGGACTGCACTTTGACCAGCCCCTGCTGGCCAGGCTTCGGGCGCGGGGGGTGGAAGAGGCTCGGGTGACCCTGCATGTGGGGGCTGGCACCTTTCAGCCAGTGCGGGTGGACGATCTGGACGATCACCAGATGCACAGCGAGTGGCTGTCCGTCAGTGAGGCCACCTGTAAGGCCATTCGAGCCACCCGCGCTCGCGGCGGCCGGGTGGTCGCGGTGGGCACCACGGCGGTTCGTTCCCTGGAAACCGCCGCCGCCGGGGGTGAGATCAGGCCCTACGAGGGGGAAACGCGGCTGTTCATTCGGCCGGGCTATCGCTTCCGGGTGGTGGATCGCCTGATCACGAATTTTCATTTGCCGGAATCCACGCTGCTCATGCTGGTCTGCGCCTTTTCCGGCTATCCGCAGACCATGGCGGCCTATCGCCATGCAGTGGATTCCGCCTACCGTTTTTTCAGCTATGGCGACGCCATGTTGCTGGATCCGGCTTGATATCGCCGCCTGAGTCCCCAAGTCCAGGGGAGCATCGGCATTGGCGGCCGGGTGCCGATGGGTCACCCTGGAAAGGAGTGTTTTCTTGCAATTCGAACTGCTGAAACAGGACGGCCGCGCCCGCCTGGGCAAGCTGCGTTTCGAGCGTGGCGAGATCGATACACCGGCGTTCATGCCCGTGGGTACCTACGGCACGGTCAAGGCCATGCTCCCGGAGGAGCTCAGCGAGCTCGGTGCCCAGATCATTCTCGGCAACACCTTTCATCTCATGCTGCGCCCCGGCACGGAGGTGATCCGCCGTCACGGTGACCTGCACGATTTCATGAACTGGCAGGGGCCGATTCTCACTGATTCGGGCGGCTTTCAGGTCTTCAGTCTGGCCGAACGGCGCAAGATCACCGAAGCCGGCGTCGAGTTTGCCTCGCCCGTGGATGGATCGCGGGTGTTTCTGGGCCCGGAGGAGTCCATGCAGGTCCAGCGCGAACTGGGCTCGGACATCGTCATGATCTTTGACGAATGCACGCCTTTCCCCGCCACCCGGCAGGCCGCGCAGAGTTCCATGGAGCTCTCCCTGCGCTGGGCCAGACGCTCGAAGGAGGCCCACGGGGACAACCCCTCGGCCCTGTTCGGCATTGTCCAGGGCGGCATGTATGGGGATCTGCGTCAGCGTTCCCTCGAAGGGTTGCTGGAGATCGGCTTTGATGGCTATGCCATCGGTGGACTGTCGGTGGGGGAGACCAAGCCTGAGCGTGATGCCGTTCTCGACACACTGGATCCCCTGCTGCCCGGCGATCGGCCCCGTTACCTGATGGGCGTGGGCACGCCGGAGGATCTGGTGGAATGCGTTCGTCGCGGCATCGACATGTTCGATTGTGTCATGCCCACCCGCAATGCCCGCACCGGTTTCCTGTTTACCCATGAGGGCATCGTCAAGATCCGAAATGCCCGCCATCGGGAAGACACCGGCCCCCTGGATCCCCATTGCGATTGTTACACCTGCACGCACTATAGCCGGGCCTATCTGCGCCACCTGGACAAGTGTGGGGAAGTGCTGTCGGCGCGGCTGAACACCATTCACAATCTGCATTACTACCAGCGTCTGATGCGGAAAATGCGGGAAGCGATCAAGTCTGGTACCTTTGGGGGTTTTGTCGCCGACTTTTACGACCGTTTGGGCAAGCCGGTTCCGCCCCTGGACTGAATCGCCCGAGGGGCCTGGTTTTATTGTCTTTTAAATCAGTTAGTTAAATCGAGGATAACTGTTATGGATTTCTTCATTGCCAGTGCCTATGCCCAGGATGCCGCTGCGGAAGGCAACCCCTGGTTCAGCCTCGTCTTCATGGGCCTGATCATCGTCCTGTTCTACTTCCTTCTCATTCGGCCCCAGACCAAGCGCCAAAAGGAACACCGCCAGATGGTGGATGCGCTCAAGGAAGGTGATGAGGTGGTGACCCAGGGCGGCATTCTCGGTCGCATTGACAAGGTGGACGAGCAATTCGTGACCCTGAACGTTGGTGGCGGCCAGAAGCTGCAGATCCAGCGTCACGCCGTTGGCTCGCTGGTGCCGAAGGGCACCTTCGAGGACAAGTAATCCCGCAGCCTGAGGCTGCGCCCAGTCGAAATCCGGGTAGCACATCATGATCAACAAGTTTCCGGCCTGGAAAAACCTGCTGGTGGTGGCGGTTCTTGCCGTGGGCACGGCACTCGCCCTGCCCAATATCTTTGGCGAGGATCCGGCCGTCCAGATCAGTGGTACCGAGCGCGCCGAGCTCAATCAGGACGCCAGAGACCGCATCCTGAGAATCCTTGAGGAAGAAGAAGGGCTGAGCCCTCACCGCCATGGGATGGAAGAGGGCCAGTTCGTGGTTCGCTTCGCCAGCGGGGAGGAGCAGGATCGCGCTCAGCTCCGTCTGCGGGCCGAACTGGGCCGTGACTTTCAGGTGGCGGTCTATCAGGCGCCGGCCATGCCGGACTGGATGCGCAACCTGGGTTTCCAGACCATGAATCTCGGCCTGGATCTGCGTGGCGGGGTGCATTTCCTGCTGCAGGTGGACATGGATGCCGTGGTGGAGCAGGCCGTCGAGCGCTTCGACGGCAACATCCGCACACTCCTGCGTGATGACCGGATCCGCTACACCGGCATTGAGCGGGAAGAGCGCGGGCTCACCATCAGCCTGCGTGATGCGGATCAGCGCGAGGCCACCATTCGCCGCATCAGCCGCGAGTTTCCCGAGCTGAACCTCAGTGCCGGCGAACGCCCCGAAGTGATCGTGGTGCGCATCAGCGATGAAGAAATCGAGGACGCCAAGCGAAATGCCCTGGAGCAGAACCGCACCACCCTGCGCAATCGCGTGGATGAACTGGGCGTGGCTGAACCGCTGGTGCAGCGCCAGAATCCGGACCGCATCGTGGTTCAGTTGCCCGGCGTGCAGGACACCACCCGAGCCAAGGACATTCTCGGCGCCACCGCACAGCTCGAGTTCCGCCTGGTGGACGAGGACAACGATCCCTACCGGGCCCAGGAAACGGGCCGGGTACCGGTGGGTTCCCGTCTCTACCAGCATCGGGACGGATACCCCGTTCTGCTGCGACGGGATGTGATTGCCACGGGTGACCAGCTGACCGGTGCGGGCACCGGCTTTGACCAGGAAACCGGGCGGCCCATGGTAACGGTGAACCTGGATTCCCAGGGTGGCCGCCGCATGGGTGAAACCACCCGCGAGAACCTGGGCCGGGGCATGGCCGTGGTCTATCGCGAGCGAATCACCGAGACCCGCATTGAGAACGGCGAGGAGGTCCGGGAGTCCCGCGAGGTGGAAGAGGTCATCAGCGTGGCCACCATCCAGGGCATCTTCAGTAACCGTTTCCGGATCACGGGGCTGGAAAGCGAACAGGCCCGCAACCTGGCACTGCTGCTGCGTGCCGGCGCTCTGGCGGCCCCGGTGGATATCATCGAGGAGCGCACCGTGGGTGCCAGCCTGGGTGCCGACAACATCCAGGCCGGCATCATGGCCATCAGCTTCGGTTTCCTGCTGGTGGTGCTGTTCATGCTGGTCTACTACAAGGTCTTCGGCCTGGTGGCCAATTTCGCCCTGTTCTTCAACCTGGTGATGGTGGTCGGCCTCCTGTCCGCCCTGCAGGCCACCCTGACCCTGCCGGGCATCGCCGGCATCGTGCTCACGGTGGGCATGGCCGTGGACGCCAACGTGCTGATCTTCGAGCGAATACGCGAGGAACTGAAGGCCGGCAATACGCCACAGGCGGCCATTCATGCCGGCTACGAGAAGGCCTTCTCCACCATCGCCGATGCCAACGTGACCACGCTGATTGCCGCCATCGTGCTGTTCAGCTTTGGAACCGGGCCCATTCAGGGCTTTGCCATTACCCTGTCGCTGGGCATCATCTGTTCCATGTTTACCGCCATCCTCGGCACCCGGGCCGTGATCAACCTGATCTACGGTGGTCGTCCGGTGAAGGCCCTGGCCATCTGATGCGGAGAAAGAACTGATGGATTTCTTCAAGAAAGAGACGCACATCGACTTTGTCGGCCGGCGCAAGCGCATCCCCGCCATGGTCCTGTCCGTGGTACTGATGGTCGTTGCCATCGCCGCCCTTGGCGTGAAGGGGCTGAACTTCGGGATCGATTTCACCGGTGGTTTCGTGGTGGAGGTGGGTTATCCCGAAGCCAAGGAAGTGGCCACCGTCCGCACCACCCTGGTGGAAGCCGGCTTCGAGGAAGCGGTGGTGACCACCTTCGGCACCGATCGGGAAATCCTGATTCGCCTCGGGCCGGAAACCGGCGGGGTTGAGGCCGGTGAAGGCGAAGACGCCATGGCGGCCCAGGCCATGGTCAGCGACCGGGTGCTGGCAGCCCTGCGTGACCAGAACCCGGAGGTGGAAATGCGCCGGGTGGAGTTTGTCGGCCCTCAGGTGGGTGCCGAGCTGGTGGAACAGGGTGCCCTGGCGGTGCTGTTCGCCCTGATTGGCATCCTCATTTACGTGGCTTTTCGCTTCCAGTACAAGATGGCGCCCGGTGCCATTGCCTGTCTGGTTCACGATGTGGTCATCGTGCTGGGGGTGTTTGCCATTACCCAGATCCAGTTCGACCTGAGTGTGCTGGCGGCCATCCTGGCGGTGATCGGTTACTCACTCAATGACACCATCGTGTTGTTCGACCGGGTGCGGGAGAACTTCCCCAAGATGCGCAAGGCCGATGCCATCGACGTCACCAACCGTTCCGTCAACCAGATGCTGTCGCGAACAGTGGTTACCAGTGGTACCACCCTGCTGGTGTTGCTGTCACTGCTCAATTTCGGGGGTGAGGTGATCTTCGGTTTCGCCCTGGCCCTGACGGTGGGTGTGGTCGTGGGTACCTACTCGTCCATCTACGTGGCGGGCACCACATTGATCCTCATGAATCTCAATCGTGAGGATCTTCTGCCGCCGAAGAAGGAAGAAGACGGCGAGGCCGCGCCGTACTCGCAGCCCTGATTCCTGGCTGCTGCAGGCAACAAAAAAGCCCCCGCCTAGGCGGGGGCTTTTTTTAGGTTCTTCGCGGAAAAGCGGGGAGGGCCGAGCGGTTAGGGGCGTCGGGTTGGTGGGGGCGTGCCCGGAACCGCCGCAAGTACGTCCCTGTAGGCTGCGAAATCAACGTCCTGTTGATTACGCTTCCGGGCACGCCCCCACCAACCCGACGAATCACCGCTCTGGAAAGGGTCTTGGTGG